>JAFRXK010000043.1 GCA_017442865.1 Lachnospiraceae bacterium
GGTTTGTCAAAGCTGATGCTTATTTGAATTGTAGAGAATGGAGTGTAATGTGTCAATGGGGCGCTGCGTAAGAATGCAAATAAATGAAAGATGGCAGTAAATTTGCAGTAATATTGATGACATTTAGACTGCGGTATGGTATTATAAATATAGACAATATGATTTTGAAGTTTGTCTTATTTAAATATGATTAATTCAGCGGGTGTAGTTCAATGGCAGAACACCGGCTTCCCAAGCCGGATGCGTGGGTTCGATTCCCATCACCCGCTTTCAAAAATCCCTCAGGTTTCCTGAGGATTTTTTGCAAGCGATGGAGACCTCGCCCCAAGGGTTCGGTCTCCGCTCCGCTCCGGTCGGTGCCAGACGGGCTCCACCGGAGCCCGGCACCCCATCACCCGCTTTTTATGACCGTAAACTAAAGTATGAGTTTTTGTTGTGCAATCTATCACGCTGCTTTACGTGTCAAAGAAAGTTTATTGTTTTGTTATGAAATAAGTATAATAAAATTTGTAGTGAGAAGGAGAATTGGATGAAACTTCTGTCGGTATTTCTGACAAGTTGTTGAGGTAAAAAATGAAACACATATTTAGAGATGATGTATTATTTCATGGAAGTCCATATAAGCTGGATAAGATAATTCCTAATCAGGCGTTTGATTCACAGTTCAAAGAAGGCTGCCAGCTTGCGATATACGCTACCAGTAATATTGATATGGCTATTTGCTTTGCTTTGGGATGTGTAAAAGATGGTAAAAACGCAGAACGTATTATGATGCCGGAATATGGCAACAAGATGTGCTTTATTAATTGTCATCCCAATTATGGCGGTAAAGGATACATATATTTATTAGAAAAAAGAAAATTTACTTATGCATATGGAAGTCAATGGGTTTGTTATGAGTCATTGATTCCACAACAGGTAATTGAAATTGCAGTTGACAAATATTTGGATTCGCATTGTATAATATTCAATGTGTTTTAAGGATAAGACAAAAATTATTTTAGATGTAATTTGGAGCTTTTACAGAAGGCTTGAAATCCTGGTCGGCAAGAACGAATTAAGCTGTTCTTGCCACTATTGTATATGGATGTATGGTGTTATGATATAGCCATAAGATATCTTATGTACAAAACACACCAGGATGGAGGAAAAATAAATGAATGAAACAAATAAATTGACAGATTGGGTAATCAAAAAGATTAAAAAGGAATACAAGGATGACGTGGCACTGTTATTGGCTGTACATGGTCATAACACAGCAGATGATTTGCACGGCATAGTATTTGATTATTTTGTGCCTGCAACTGAAAGAGGAAATGAACTGGCGGAAACATTTATTATTGATGGAGTAGGTCATGATTTATATCCGAGGACATGGGAGAGGCTTGAAGCTTCTGCTTCACTTAGCGATATGGCTATAGTATTAGATGGCGCTGAAATTCTGTATGCCCGCTCTGATGATGACAGGGAAAGATTTATGGAGCTGAAAAGATGTCTTCATGAAAATCTGAACAATCCTGAATTTGTGTATGGAAAAGCTCTTGAATATATGGATAAGGCTCTTGAAATATACCGCACGCTGATTTTTGAGGACAGACTTTATCGTGTGCGTTCGGAGGCGGGCTGTATACATTATTATTTAACTAAGGCAGTTGCAGTTATGAATCACAGCTACGCTGAAGAGCCAATCTTTAGTAAGGAGCAGGCTGATAATGATGACCCGGACAGCCGCATGTACCATTGTCCAAAAATGCAGCAGGTTCCGGACGGATTCTATGAAAATGCAAACATTCTTATGACTGCAAAGGAACCTGAGCAAATCAAAGAGGCCGTGCTGCTTCTTTTAAAGGCAACAAGGGAATTTATACTTGAAAGAGAACCGAAAAAAGATACCGGAGTATTAGATGAGACTGATTACCGGAATATGGCGGACTGGTATCAGGAGCTTAGTCTTACATGGCGCAGAATCCGCTATTACTGCACAAACAATATGGTGGAGCCGGCGTACTGCGACGCGCTTTATCTTCAGGAAGAGCTTCTGTATGCTGCGCAGGAGTACCACATAGAGGAGATGAATCTTCTGGATTTCTTTGATGCGGAGAACCTTTTAAAGCTTAGGGAGCGTGCGGATGCTTTGGAGAATAGAATTCTTGAAATACTAGCAGGTCATAATACGCCGGTAAATTCCTATGAATCCATAGAAGCATTTCTTAAGGTCAGAGGGTGAAGTCCTATGAAATATCGAAATGCATCAGAGATTTTCCCGGATGAACTGTTAAAAGAAATCCAGAAATACTCATCGGGCGAGATGGTTTATATTCCTGAGAGAGCTGTGAAAAAGGGATGGGGCGAGAAATCGGGAGCAAGGGAGTATTATATAGAGCGGAACGCCGAAATCCGGGCCGGACACAGAGAGGGAAGGTCCATACAGAGCCTTGCCGATGAGTATGGGCTCTCACATGATACGGTACGGAGAATCCTGTATAAATAATTTTTAGACTGGATTTTTCAAGAGATGGTATTTCACACATTAATGTAGTAGATTTTCTGATTGGGAAAAAGGATATTGTTTTAATGTAACACCACAAATTAAGAAAAAATATAAATTTGTGGCACATATTAAAAAATATTTTGTGAAGAATTAATACTTTGTGTGAAGAGATAAATTTGTTTGATATATTTGGAGGTCAAGGATGAAGTGCCTTTTAGTGGCTGTAAATGCAAAGTACATACATTCAAATCCTGCGGTATACAGCCTCAAAAAGTATGCTTTAGGCTGCGGCGTGGATATTGAGATTGCCGAATACACCATAAATAATCTTGAGGAAAAGGTGGTTCAGGACATTTATTTAAGAAAGCCGGATGTGCTTGCTATATCTTGTTATATCTGGAATATTGAATTTGTGGAGAAAGTTATTAATGATATTTCAAAGCTCATGCCGCAGTCGGATATCTGGCTGGGAGGACCGGAGGCTTCGTTTGAGTGCATTGATACGTTGAAGCGTTTTCAGACTGTTAAAGGCATTATGGCAGGAGAGGGCGAGGAGACGTTTTCTGCGCTTATGAGAGAGTATGCGAAAAGTCCGCTTAAAGTGTCAGATGAGCGGCTGGCAGGCATAAGAGGGGTAGTATACAGGGGTGAGGATGGTGAGATTCACACAAACCCTGCGGCATTGATGCCGGATATGAACAGGCTGCCGTTTATATATGATGACAGCGTGGATTTTACAAACCGCATTATATATTATGAGAGCAGCAGGGGCTGTCCGTTTAACTGCAGCTACTGCCTTTCATCAATTGATAAAAGAATAAGGTTCAGGGATATTGTACTTGTAAAAAGCGAGCTTAAATATTTTCTGGATAAGAAGGTACCGCAGGTTAAGTTTATAGACAGGACGTTTAACGCTGATAAAAAAAGAGCGTTTGATATCTGGAGCTTTATTCTGGAAAATGATAATAAAATTACGAATTTCCACTTTGAAATATCGGCAGATTTACTTAATGATGAACAGTTAATGCTTTTGTCGCAGATGAGACCGGGGCTTGTGCAGCTTGAGGCAGGCATCCAGTCCACGAATGAAAGAACGCTTCATGAGATAAACAGGTATGCGGATTTTAACGCACTTGCAGAGAATATCCGAAGGATTGTTTCATTTAAAAATATCCACTGCCATGTGGATTTGATTGCCGGACTGCCGTATGAGGATTTGGAGTCGTTTAAGAGGTCATTTAATGATGTATATGCGCTGAAGGCAAACCAGCTCCAGCTTGGCTTTTTAAAGGTGTTAAAGGGTTCGCTGATGTATGAAAGAGCGACGGAATACGGCATGGTTTATAGGAGCAGTGCGCCTTACGAGGTGCTTAAGACAAAGTGGCTTTCTTATGATGACATTTTACTTTTAAAAGGCGTGGAAGAGATGGTCGAGGTGTATTACAACAGCGGTCAGTTCGTTTTTATAATGGAGTGTCTGGAAAGATATTTTGAAAATGCCTTTGATTTGTTTGAGAAGCTGGCACAGTTTTATAAAGAAGAGAATGGATTTGATTCTAAACAGTCAAGACAGGCAAGATACGAGTTTATTCAGAAATTTACAAAAACATATATATCAAAGGATGTCGATGCACTTAATACCGTGCTTATCTGCGATTATTACAGCAGAGAGAATGCGAGGGTGAGACCTATATTTGCGGGTGCCGAGCCTGAATGCAGGACTGAAATTTCTGATATGTATGCTGATAAGCTGCAGGCAATTTGCGGGGATGACAGGTATATTAATGTGCCGCACAGGAGGCTTATAAATGAGACCCATGTTGAACCGACAGGGTTTGACCTTATGAAATTTGTAAAGAATTCTGAATATATTGAGGGAACACACTATGTGCTGTTTGATTACGGCAAAAGAAGTCCTTTGGATTCGAATGCGGAAATAACCGTTAGCAAAAGTCTGTGAATGTAATTGTAGAAATAATAATTAAGCAGAAGCCCGCGGATGAAAACGCAGGGATTATCGATAGTCGGGAAGATTTTATGACTAAATCCTGAAATATTCATTAAATAAGTCGGTTTAATATTAACCTTTTGCTTAATTTGTGCTATACTAAAAACTACACTATGCAGAGGACAGATTTAAAAAGCATTGGCATGACAGATAAAGCGCAGCAGATGAAGCGTAGCAGCTAAAGCATTGCAGATGTAACAGGGCTGAAAAAGCAAGGAAGATAAAACATGGAGTGTGGAATGATATGGCAGATACACGAGTGGAAAAGATTCTTGAATTACTTGATAAAGAATATGGTAAGGATGATATATGCTATCTGAATCATGAGAATCCGTGGCAGCTGCTTATTGCGGTCATTTTAAGCGCGCAGTGTACTGATGCAAGGGTGAATATTGTTACTGAGGAGCTTTTTAAAAAATATGATACGCTTGAGAAGTTTGCACAGGCTGATTTAAAGGAGCTTGAAGGTGATATACATTCTATAGGCTTTTACCATTCTAAGGCGAAGAATATAAAGGCGTGTGCTGCAAGGCTTATTGAGGTATACGGCGGTGAGGTACCTGAGTCAATTGAGGAACTCACAAGCCTTGCCGGTGTGGGCAGAAAGACAGCGAATGTTATACGCGGCAACATTTACAAGGAGCCGAGCATTGTGGTTGATACGCATGTGAGGAGAATTTCAAATAAGCTTAGGTTTACGGATAAGCAGGACCCTGAGAAGATAGAATATGAGCTTATGGAGGTGCTGCCGAGGGAGAACTGGATAAGATACAATATGCAGATTATCACTTTGGGCAGAACCATTTGCACTGCAAGAAGCCCGAAGTGCGATATATGCTTTTTGAGGGAATACTGTCCGTCAGCGCATAAAGAATAAAGCATAATGAATAAAGCATAAAGCATCTGTCATCGGTGGAGTGAAAAAAAGCATCTGTCATCGTCAGGATGACTGCATAAAGATTATCTGCCGTCGTTAGGATGGCAAAAAATGCATCTGTCATCGTCAGGATGATTGCATAAAGATTATCTGCCGTCGTCAGGATGGCGGCATAAAAATATTAGACAATTCGGAGGATTATTATGGCAACACGTAATATGAAGAAAAAAGATAAATACAAAAGAATAGCGGCAGCAGTTATAGCCATACTATTGGTAATAGCAATGATTGTTCCTATGGCTTTATCATTATTAAGTTAGAGATATTGTAACACAGTTCAAACAATTGTAATAATTGAATGATTGAAAAAAAAGGGATATATGCTAAAATTTATTTAGGGGATATTTTAAATATCTGATATCAATAGTGGTTTATGGAAAAGAGGAAGCTGGATGAGATTTACGAAAAAGATTTTACTGCTTTTTCTGATATCCGGTATGCTGACATTGGAGAGTGAAGCAGAGGCTTCTTTTATCGATATACATGAAGAGCTGGCTGTTTATTTCGCTGAGGATGTCGGAGATAACGGTAGAGATGCAGAAAAACCGACAATAGATATTAGTTTTGATGATTTAGATGAGAACCAGGTTATATGTGACGGTATTACAATTGGCAATACGAATGTGAGCGGCATGACGGTCGGCGAGGCCGTTACAGCGGTAAATTCAGAGTTTGACAGACTGTCGGCATTACCTGTTACTATAGATGTAGACGATAGAAGCATAGAAACTGACATTTCGGGACTTGGCTTTCATTGTGACAATATTGAAGAGTGTATTTTAGAGAGTGCGCTTGTAGGGCAGGTTGGAACACTTATTAACAAATATAAGGATATAAGTGATGTTTCACATACAAACAAGATATATGAGCTGCAGCTTGACATTTCTGAGGATACAGTTGCGCAGTTAATCGGGCAGACGGCAGACAGCTATACGATTATACCTGTAGAAGCCTCGATAAGCAGGCACGGCGACAGCTTTGAGGTCACTCAGAGTCACAATGGTATACAGATAGACCAGGGTAAGACGATAGATAATATTTTAAGAGCTTTTGAGAACTGGGATCAGACAGCCATGAAGATTCCTGCGGCTACGGTTATTCTTTACCCGAATTATAAAACAGAAGATTTAAGCAGGATAAAGGATTGTATCGGCAGCTTTACAACAAAGCTTTATACATCCAATGAAAGCGGAAAGGGCAGGAATGTTTATATTGGCGCGGGCAAGATTAACGGTACGGTGATTCTTCCGGGACAGGAGTGGTCGATTTATAAGACACTTGCACCTTTTAATGCAGAGAATGGATATGATATTGCAATAGCATATCTTAATGGCGGCTATGTTGAGGAGCTGGGCGGTGGCGTATGTCAGCTTGCCACAACTCTTTACAATGCGTCATTAAGGGCAGAGATAAAGGTGTCAGAAAGATTCTGCCACCAGCTGACCGTAGGATATACGGATATTGCATTTGATGCGACGGTCAATGATAATGGTTCAAAGGATTTTAAGATAACGAACAATTTTGATTTTCCTGTATACCTTGAAGCGTATTTCAGAGATGAGACAGTAGGCTTCAATATTTACGGTGAAGAGACGAGAGACCCGAGGAGAACACTCGGCTTCAGGTCTGAGGTGCTGAGTGAGGAGTATCCTACGGAGATACAGGAGATTCCTGATCCGACGATGCCGAGAGGAACGCGTGAGATGATTCAGAGGGCGTATCCGAAGATAAAGGCTGTTGCATATAAGCAGGTATTTTATGACGGAGCGCTTGTCGAAGAGATTTATCTTCATACCGACAACTATAAGTCCTCACCTGAAAAGTATCGCGTGGGTACAAGATAGCAGTTTATGCATGTTAAACAGCCGTAGACAGCTGTGTTTGCAGTACGGCGGGAAGAAATAGTTGTTGCTTTTATCGCCGCATGGTGGTAGTATAAAGATTAAAATAATAAGGCTGTCGTAAGACAGCCTTATTTTGAAATAAGAGCTGTAATGTCATATTCATAGTTATGAAGAGGAGAAAGGCTGTATCAAATTCGCAGTTATGAAGGTAAGGCAGATTGTATCATATTCAGAATTATGAAAGGCAGACAGCCGGTATAGCAATGACTAATGTGGAGAGTTTTTATGGGACACACAGAGTGGCATCAAAAATGTGACAGTGAAGACGGTATGCGTATAAGAGCCGGACAGGACATAGTTATGTGCGGATATATAGGCTTGAAGGGTACCGTTTATGCTGCAAATAACTGCCGGGAAAGACTGCTTAAGACATTACCGCCTGATTTCATTGACAGGGCGGCAGGACTGGTTAAGCATATAGAGCATTTTATACAGGCTGAGGATGTTATCGGTTATGGGGCAACCGCTGTTCATTTTGTCGAAGAAGGCGGTATATTTGCAGAGCTATGGAGGATGGCGCAGGCTTATGATACCGGGCTTACAGTGGATTTGAAGAAGATACCGGTCAGGCAGGAGACAATTGAGCTGTGCGAGGTTTATGATGTGAATCCGTATCAGCTTTTATCGGGAGGCTGCGCTATGGTGATGACCGACAACAGTTTAAGCTTAATCAGACATTTAGAGCAGGATGGAATAAATGCTTCAGTTATAGGCAGTATAACGGACAGCAATGACCGCATAATATTAAATGGCGAGGGTGTGAGATATGTAAACAGACCTGAGCCTGATGATATATACAAATTTATGAAACAGTAGTGAATAATATATATTCACCGGTATGTAAAGCCGCAGGCGTTGTGCTTATGCATTATTGCGGAAGTGATGAATAATATATATTCACGCAGACGGAAAGCCGCATGCGGCTGATTAAAAAGGAGGAGAAAGCATGAGAGAAGAGATACTTAGAATAATTGAAAAGAATGCAAAAATCAGCATTGAAGATCTTGCGAAGCTTTTGGGAGAAGATCCGGTAAAGGTCGCAGAAGAGATAGATGCCATGGAAAAGGAGAGCATTATCTGTGGCTATCATACGCTGATAAACTGGGAGAAGACAGATAAGGAGCAGGTTGTCGGCATGATAGAGGTAAGGGTCACTCCGCAGAAGGAGCAGGGTTTTGACAAGATTGCCGAGTCGATATATCAGCATAAGGAGGTTAAGGCGGTGTATCTTATGTCAGGCGCATATGATTTTACGGTTATACTGGAGTGCGCATCCATGAGAGACGTAGCCCGCTTTGTATCGGAAAAGCTTTCGGCAATGGACTCTGTGTTAAGCACAGCCACGCATTTTGTTTTAAAGAAATATAAGGACCATGGAACAGTAATAGTAAATAGAAAATCTGATGAAAGGATACTGGTAACACCATGAGAAACCCATTATCAAACAAGGTGACTGCTCTTGAGCCGTCGGGAATCAGAAAGTTCTTTGACATTGTAAGCGAGATGCCGGATGCTATTTCGCTGGGTGTTGGAGAGCCTGATTTTGATACTCCGTGGCATATAAGAAAAGAAGGCATCACTTCTTTAGAGAAGGGCAGAACCTTTTATACATCAAATTTAGGCTTGAAGGAGCTTAGAACAGAGATTTGCAGCTATCTTAAAAGAAGATATGGTCTTTCGTATGTATGGAACAAGCAGATTCTTGTTACCGTAGGCGGCAGCGAGGCTATAGATATGGCGCTTCGTGCGATGCTGAATTCAGGTGACGAGGTTATTATTCCGCAGCCAAGCTATGTGTCATACCTTCCGTGTACGGTTATGGCAGACGGCGTGCCTGTTATACTGGAGCTTGAAGAGAAAGACAACTTTAAGGTGACAAGGGAAAAGCTATTAGGCTGCATTACTCCTAAGACAAAGGTTCTTATCATGCCGTTTCCGAACAATCCGACTGGTTCAATCATGACCAAGGAAGACCTTGAGGACATTGTAGACATTATAATTGAAAATGATATTTATGTTATTTCGGACGAGATATATTCCGAGCTTAGCTACAAGGGAGACCACGTTTCCATAGCTTCGCTTCCGGGTATGTACGACAGAACTATTGTAATAAACGGTTTCTCTAAGTCGTTTGCCATGACAGGCTGGAGGCTAGGTTATGCAGCCGGTCCCGAGCTTATTATTGAGCAGATGGTGAAGCTTCACCAGTACGCTATTATGTGCGCGCCTACAACGAGCCAGTATGCGGCAGTTCAGGCACTCCGAAACGGCGAGGATGATGTGGAGATGATGAGGGACGCCTACAATCAGCGAAGAAGATATCTTTTAAGCTGCATGAGGGAGATGAACCTGGAGTGCTTTGAACCGTTTGGCGCATTTTACATATTCCCGAATATTAAGAGGCTGGGCATGTCCTCTGACGAATTTGCGTTAAGGCTTCTTAAGGAGGAGAAGGTTGCGGTTGTGCCGGGTACAGCCTTTGGAAAATGCGGAGAAGGCTTTATAAGAATTTCTTATGCCTATTCACTTGATAATCTTAAGACTGCCATCGAGAGGGTAAAGCACTTTATTAACAGGCTTGACCTTGGAGAATGATTTGATGCAATTTAAGATGATTTCAGAAACAGAGGAAGCAAAAGAATGGATAAGGAATTAAAATTAAATATTGTTCTTTTAGAGCCTGAGATGCCTGCAAATACCGGCAATATAGGCAGAACCTGCGTTGCAACAGGCACGAGACTGCATCTTATTGAGCCGTTAGGCTTTAAGATAAATGAAAAGCAGCTTAAGAGGGCGGGACTTGATTACTGGGATAAGCTTGATGTTACCGTATATGATGACTATGCTGATTTTCTTGCAAGAAATCCCGGTGCAAAGATATACATGGCGACTACAAAGGGACCGAATGTCTACTCGGATGTAAGCTTCGAGCCTGACTGCTATATTATGTTCGGCAAAGAAAGCGCAGGAATACCTGAAGAGATTCTTGTGAACAACAAGGAGAATTCCATAAGGATTCCGATGCTTGAGGATATACGCTCGCTCAATCTGGCGAACTCCGTGGCTATAGTGCTTTATGAAGCGTTAAGGCAGAATGATTTTTCAAATATGCAGCTGACGGGCAGGCTTAGAAATTATGAGTGGGAATAAGTCAAATAATGCCTTGATAAAAGAAGTGATTTAGTATAAAATTATTTTGTGGGCAAAAGACTAGGAAGAAAGGGAAATGAAAGATGAAAAACAAAAAAATACTTATATCTTTATTAATCGGCTGTCTCATGATGGTGATGTTGTCTGCATGTGAGATAAGCAAGGAAAATAACAATTCAAATACTCAGACCCAGGCAGATACATTGCCGGAGGTTGTCACATATAATGATGCAAAGGGCGATGATTTATCAGGCGGTCTTTGTGAAGATGGAGCAGAAGGCTACAGGGTATGGTATGCTGACAATGGCGATATATATGCTTTTGATGCTGTTGACAATTTCTATTTGAAAAAGGCTGATTCGGTTTATTATGGTGTATACGAGTTCTATTCATACAATTCGGCAGAGCAGTATGGCTTCCTGCAGTTTATGTGTGATAACAGCAAGGATATCAATGAAAGATTCAGCGTAGTAAAGGAAGGTGAGGATTTTGTCCTTACAAGCCAGAGCGATTCGTCAAAGAAGATTCGTATTTCAAAGACAAATTCAAATACAGCTGAGGATTTGTCCGGCAAGTCGATATATGAGATTATGGGCTTCAACCTTTATTATATTACAAAGGACAGTTTTGATGACAGCGAGCTTGAGATGGTTGTGAATGCATGTCCTGCATCATACGAAAAGGCAGAAGACGGAGCATCAAAATACAGCTATGATACAGAAAACGCCAAGAAGTTCAAGATAACAGAGGATTCATTTATATATATGCCGAACCGTGATGAACTTCAGGCAGGAACCTTTGGATGCGATATGATTTATTTCAATAATTTTATAACTGATCAGAAGGGCTTTTATGCAATTATAATGGGTGAAGATTCAGACGCGGTTGAAACAGTACAGTACTATTATGTTAAGTAATAATTGATAAAAATTCTTTTTCATATACACTTGATAAGGGGGCGGCTTACCGGTGTGCTTAATGCACATACCGGCAAGCCGCCCCTCATCAATAATAAAATCTGTTGCGTTATGCTATGCTGTCAGTTCCCTGTCACCGCTTAATTTCAGCGAAAAGATAAATTCGGTGCCGGCGCCCTCAGTGCTGATGACATCAATATTTTCTTTGTGGGCGGTTATAATGTCTTTTACTATGGCAAGTCCCAGACCTGTGCCCTTTTTATCCTTTCCACGTGAAGCATCGCCCTTATAGAATCTGTTAAATATTTTGCTTTGTGCATCCTTAGGAATACCTATACCCTGGTCCTTTACAGATATAAATGCTTTATCATACTTTTCAAAGGTCTGTATTGTGATTTCAGAGTTGTTGTTTGAAAATTTGATTGCGTTGTCAATAAGGTTGTATAAAACCTGTTGAATTTTGCCCATATCGGCATTTACAAACAGCTGCTTTGAAGAAAAAACAAGGTCGAATACTATATTTTTCTTTTTACATTCGCCTTCAAAGGCGGCAGCAGTATTTTTTATGGTCTTGTTGATATCGAAGTCTGACATATCCAGATACAGTCCGCCGCTGTTTAAGGATTGCAGCGTGAGTGTGCTTTGTGTAAGCTTTGTAAGTCGTTCTGTTTCGGTAATAACAAGCTTCATGTATTTTTCATGCAGCTCGGGCGGGATGGTGCCGTCTATCATTGCTTCAAGATAGCCCTTTATCGATGTAAGCGGCGAGCGGAAATCATGAGAAACATTTGAAATGAATTTCTTCTGATATTCCTCGGCGTTATTAAGCTCATCCGACATGTAATTAAGCGTTGCCGCAAGATAGCCCATTTCATCATGACTTTTGATGTCGATATTATATTTGAGGTTTCCTGAAGCAAATTCATTTGCACCCTCGGTTATTTTCCTCAAAGGCTTAATAATGATAAAGTGCAGCAGAAGCAATATAAGCAGTGATATTATAAATATTAATAAAAATACAAATAAAAACTGGCTTGTAATTGCATTATTAAGGGCAATAATGCTGTTCATAGGCTGTATTAATACCAGATAACCAGCAATCTTATAGTTAATGTTAATAGGCTCGATTGATACGATGTTTGATTTTTTGATTTCATTTTCAAATGCATTGACAGTGTACTGCCCCTTGTATACTGCCGGATTAAAATCAGCAATAATGTGATTAGTCAGAGAGTCGGTGCTGTCATAAATAATCGTACCATCTTTTTTTACAAGCCATATATTGGCGTCCAGATACTCCGGAATAGTGTCAAGGTATTCTGATGCTGTTGACAAATCGGAGGATGTACTGGCTTTTTTGCAGTTATCTGCAAGCCTTACGGCATTGTTATAAAGATTGCGGCCATAAATTCTTGTAATGCTGTTTTGTGTAAGGATCGAAGAAAGTATTGTAATAAATAATATACCGATTACCGCGTAAATTACATATCCGATGAGAATCTTGGCAATAATTGATTTTCTCATTGGTTCACCTCAAACTTATATCCTATGCCCCATACGGTAGAAATGCGCCATTGCTCATGGTCCTTAATCTTCTCGCGAAGTCTCTTGATATGCACGTCAACAGTACGTGTATCACCGAAATATTCATAGCCCCAGATATTATCAAGAAGCTGCTCTCTTGTAAAAACATGATTCGGTGATGAAGCTAAAAAGTACAGAAGCTCCAGCTCCTTTGGAGGCATATCTATATTGCGCCCCATATATATAACGGAATAGTTGGTCAGATTAACTGTCAGGTCCTGATATTCTATGCAGTTTTGTTTTGGTTCAGCCTGCTGCGAACTTTCGCTTGGAGTAGTGGCGGTCCTTCTTAAGATTGCTCTTACTCTTGCGACAAGCTCCTTTGAATCGAACGGCTTGATTATATAATCGTCAGCGCCAAGCTCCAGTCCCAGCACCTTGTCAAATACTTCGCCCTTTGCGGAAAGCATGATAATCGGGACATTTGAATCCCTGCGGATCTCCCTGCAGACCTGATAGCCGTCAATTCCCGGAAGCATCAAATCCAGCAGAATAATGTCCGGCTTAAAGGTTTTATACTTCCTGAGAGCATCCTCACCGTCATTTACTATCTCTGTCTCAAAGCATTCTTTTAATAAATAAAGCGAAATCAGTTCAGCAATGTTGTTGTCGTCGTCTACTATTAATACCTTTTGTTTTGCAATCATTGTTTGTCCGCTCCTTTTGAATTTTTAAATGTCACAATAGTTACTCCGGAATCGCCCTCTCCGAAAACACCGAGACGATACTCTTCAATATGAGGCATCTTTTTTAACATCCTGTGTACTGCGTTCTTTAATGTGCCTGTGCCGCGTCCGTGAATAATGCGTACCTGTGATAGATGCGCCAGATATGCATCATCAAGATATTTATCCAGAACAGGCATAGCCTCGTCTGTAGTCATGCCGATGAGATTAATCTCAGGCGATATGGTATATGATTTGCCTGCCTTAATTGAGCTGGCATTGTGCTTTTGTTTTGTGGTGTTAATGCTTCCGGCAGGGCCGGTAATCACCGCCTCATCCACCGGCTCAAGGTCGGAAATATTGACCTGCGAGCGAAGAATGCCCATCTGAACGAAAAGGTCGCCCTTGGCGTTAGGAAGCGTGCTCACCGTGCCTGTAAGGTTAAGAGAAAGAACCCTTACCTTGTCGCCTATATGCAGCGAAGCAGCAGACAGCTTCTTTTTAGGCGCAGCAGCCCTAAGCCCGGATGCCTGACTGTCAGCCTTCTCAAGCTGTTCACGAAGTTTTTTCCGCTCCTCCTCAAGCGCTCTGCTTACGCCGCTGTCCTCTGATATACGGTTGATATTTCGGATTGCCTTGTCGGCATTTTCTTTTGCTTCGGCGAGAATCCTTCTTGCCTCCTCGTGTGCTTCGTTTAAGAGTCGCTCACGCTGGGCATTGAGCTTTTCATGCTTTGCGGAAAGCTCGCTTTTAAGTGATGCGATTTCGTTCCGGTATGCAGTGATTTCAGCCTGCTCACGCTCAAGCTTCTGTCTGCTTTCATTTAAGTCTGATATGAGTTCTTCAAAAGCAGTCTCCTGAATACCAATCTGCTTTTTAGCGTCATCAATAATGTAATCCGGAAGTCCGAGCTTTTTTGAAATCGCAAAAGCATTGCTTCTGCCCGGAATACCTATGAGAAGCCTGTAGGTAGGCATAAGTGAGGCAACATCAAATTCACAGCATGCGTTTTCCACGCCCTCTGTAGACAGTGCAAATACCTTAAGCTCGCTGTAATGCGTGGTTGCCATGGTGCGTACCTGCATATTGTGAAGGAAGGTCAGTATTGACATGGCAAGCGCTGCGCCCTCGGTAGGGTCTGTGCCCGCACAGAGCTCGTCAAACAGCACCAGAGAATCCTTGTCAGCCTTCTCAAGTATGGAAACTATATTTGTCATGTGCGATGAAAATGTACTGAGGCTCTGCTCAATGCTCTGCTCGTCGCCTATGTCGGCAAATACTTCCGTAAATACCGCAAGCTGCGAACCGTCAAACGCCGGAATGTGCAGACCAGCCTGCCCCATAAGCGTAAACAGTCCGACAGTCTTAAGCGAAACGGTCTTACCGCCTGTGTTCGGACCCGTAACTATCAGCAGGTCAAAATCCTTTCCGAGATAAATGTTTATCGGCACGGCCTTTTTAGGGTCGAGCAGAGGATGCCTGCCGTCTTTAATATTAATATAGCCCTTTGTGTTAAATACCGGCGCACTGCACTTAAAATGCTTTGAAAGCGCCGCCTTTGCAAATATAAAATCAAGCTTTGAAAGAATATAAAAGTTCTCCTCAAGACCTTCTGTGTGGGCGGCTGCCTGGCTGCTTAATGCTGCAAGCACGGCTTCAATCTCGCGCTGTTCGGCAATCTCAAGCTCACGAAGCTCGTTGTTGAGCTTCACAACAGACATAGGCTCAATAAAAAATGTAGAGCCGCTGGAGGACTGGTCGTGAACCATTCCGTTTACCATGCCCTTATATTCAGATTTAACCGGAAGACAGTAGCGTCCGTTTCGTATAGTAATAACTGCATCCTGCAGATAATTCCTTGAAGAATTGAGAAGCGAGCTCATCTGTGAGTGGATTTTATCATTTGCAGAGCGCATCTGTCTTCTCACTTTTGAAAGTCCGGGACTTGCCTCGTCATTTATCTCCTCCTCAGAAATGATGCATCTTTTGATTTCGTTGCACAAAAGCACCATAGGTTCAAGAAATCCGAACATCTCATCAAGAGAATCTGCCGGTTCTTCAACATTTTCACGGCTTCCGTAGGTCTTTATCTTCTGGGCGGCTTCAAGTAAATGAGCGATTCTCAGAAGCTCGCCTGCACCAAGATATGACCCCACCTTAAGCCTTGCCAGTGACGGACGGATATCCTTAACGCCCGCGAATGAAATACTTCCCTTGCGGACAACGCGGTTTACCGCGTCGCTTGTGTTGGCAAGGGCTTCATTTATATCGTCAATATTGTCGAAGGGCACAAGCTGCCTGCAGTATTCCTTGCCCAGAGGAGAGGCGGCATAACCTTCAAGTATATTAATAATTTTATTAAATTCCAGAACTCTGTAAGCTTTTTCGTTCATCTTATAAATCTCCATTCCACCGCCGATAAAAGCGGCACAAACATTAATAAAAAGTTAAACAATAAATATATTCCTTCATCCGGTAAAGCAGAGTGCTTTTATCAAATAATAATGCAGTACGTGATAATAAATGCTACATTTGGATGTTTATAAATACATAAAAAGGAGTTGCACTTAAAAAAAGTAATAAAATCAATAAATAAGGATATGAAATATATTTATACATAATAATTATATCACATTTATGTGTGCTATGGAATAAAAATGCTTCACAATTAAAGGGATTTATCTTATAATTAAAAGAGTAGCTTATTGTTTTTTTATGGGGAGATTTTTGCATGGATAATTTGGAAGAAGACGAGAAGAATGCTTCTTTTATCAGAGAAAGAATAGTTAAGAAGCGACTTAATAAAAAAGAGTGGCTATTGCATTGGGCGGCAAGGATATTGGGCGCTGTATTGCTTGCTGTAATTTTCGGGGCCGTGTCAGGTGCTGTATTTGCAAAAGTAAGCAGTATCTCTGAAAAGGAAGCTGTTCCGATTGAGAAGGAAACATTAAGCATTCCGAGAGACATTGAAACAACAACCGAAGAGACAACGCAGGCAGTTATAGAGACAGAGCCGGAGAGTACTGAGCCGGAGACAACGCACGAGCAGTTTGAGAATGCGGTGCAAAGCGTTATAGACGAAGCAAATCTAAATCTTGGAATAGATGACTTTTCAAAATTATATACGGAGCTATCGGCAAAGTTTAATGCTGCCAACAAGTCTGTAGTTACGATTTTGTCCAAGGAAGAGCACAAGGACTGGTTTGATAACAGCATTGAGAATGGTGTGCTCTGCTCAGGCATAATATGGAATATAACAGATGCAGAGATTCTGATTGCGACAATATATGATTTCACCGACAGACCTGCCGATATTGAGATTGGTTTTTCAGACGGCTCTTATGCTGACGGATATATAAAGGGCTTTGACAAAGAGCTTAAACTTACGGTTATAGCGGTACCTAAGGAATTAGTTACAATAAGAACTAATTCTTTGATAAGTGCGGTTAACCTCGGCAATTCATATACGGCATCGCAGGGTGAAGCAGTATTTATTGTAGGCAATCCTTCAGGCAGTATCGGTTCGCTTTTGTATGGTAACATTTCGTATGGTATTGACAATATGCTTGTTGCAGATATGTCGCAGCGCGGCTTTGCGCTTACAAATACAACCTATAGCGGCGGCAACGGCTTTATTATTGATTTTTCCGGCAACATGATTGGACTTTACGGAAAGGAGTTTTCAGGCGAATATACAAGGGCTTACGGTATATCAGACCTTAAGGGCGTGCTTGAAAAGCTTTCAAACGGAAGCAGTATAGCGTATCTTGGCATTAAGGGATACACGGTAACAGATACACTTGCAGAGAGGTACGGACTTGTAAAGGGCGTGCTGATAGAAGATACAGTAGTGGATGAGGCGGCTTATATGGCGGGAATAAAGAGCGGAGATATTATCAGCTCGATTGACGGAGCAAATGTTACCTCGCTTCATTCTCTGCAGAATACTCTTGAGACCTACAATCCGGGAGATGTGATAAATGTTTCTGTTATGAGAAACGGTGCTGACGAATATACAGAGCTTGCATTTGAAATAGTGCTGGGTTCAAGATAAGCAAGATTTATATGACTTGTTATGTATTGGCATTGATTTGGAAACAATGCCGGTGAATAGCATAGGTTATGTATAATTTGAAATACAATGCTTATGAGAATAAAATATTTGCCGGAATAAGGGCAGCGAAATGGAGAAAATTTATGAAATATATTGTTGAGATGCGCGAGGGCGAGAGAATATCAGATGTATATCTTTGCAAAAATAAAACTGTCGCAAAGACAAAGGCAGGCAAGACATATTATTCGGTAATTCTTCAGGACAAGAGCGGAACCATAGACGCAAAAGTGTGGGATTTAAGTGCCGGAATAGACCATTTTGAAGCAATGGATTATATCAAGATAGATGCTGATGTTACGAGCTTTCAGGGCGCATTGCAGTTGAATGTCAAGAGAATACGCAGGGCGGGAGAGGGCGAGTATTTACCGTCAGACTACCTGCCTACATCATCAAAGGATATCAAGGTGATGTACGGTGAGCTTATGCAGCTGATTAACAGTGTAAAGAACGAGTATCTTGGCAGGATTTTAAAAAGCTTTTTTGAAGAGGATAGAAGCTTTATTAAAGAATTTGCGGCGCACTCGGCGGCAAAGTCCATTCACCATGGCTTTGTCGGCGGACTGCTTGAGCACACCTTAAGCGTTGCAAAGCTCTGCGATTATATGAGCAGAAATTATCCGGCGCTGAACCGTGATTTGCTCATTACGGCGGCAATTTTTCATGACATAGGCAAGGTTAAGGAGCTGTCAGGCTTCCCAGAGAATGATTATACGGACGGTGGTCAGCTTCTCGGACATATTATAATAGGCGTTGAGATGGTTGGTGAACGCATAAGGCAGATTGAGGGATTCCCGGACACACTGGCTATGGAGCTTAAGCATTGTATACTGGCGCATCACGGAGAGTACGAATACGGCTCGCCGAAAAAGCCTGCTATCATTGAGGCTCTTGCACTCAATCTCGCAGACAACACAGACGCGAAGCTTCAGTCCATGACAGAGCTGCTTTACGAGGGCGACCCGATGGCTTCATGGCTGGGCTTTTCCAGACTTTTTGATTCAAATATCAGAAGAACCGAAAAATAAATCGGAGGCGTTATTCTTTATGAATAAAAATGATACATTTCAGATACTTATTGAAGATATGACGGACAATGGTGAGGGTATAGGCAGATACAATGGCTATACCCTTTTTGTTAAAGACAGCGTAATAGGCGACTTTATTGAAGGCAAGGTTATAAAGGCAAAGAAATCTTACGGCTACGGCAAGCTGACTAAGGTAATAACCCCTTCGCCTGACCGCGTCATACCGCCATGCCCTGTTGCAGGTCCTTGCGGCGGCTGCCAGCTTCAGGCACTAAGCTATGATGCCCAGCTGCGCTTCAAATACAACCGTGTGCTAAACCACTTAAAGCGAATCGGCGGCTTTGAAAATGTGCCTATAAAGCCTGTAATAGGCATGGAGGCAGGTTTTGCGTGTGCTAAAGCTGTACCCGGTAATGCAAATGGCGGTGAAAGCGAGACTTTCAAGGAATATGCGAATGCTTTAGGCAATGCAAATGGCGGCGAAAACAAAACTTCCATGCTTCCGCTTCGTTACCGCAACAAGGCACAGTATCCTGTAGGAAGAAGCAGGGATGGCCGTATAATTGCAGGCTATTACGCCGGACGCACACATTCGATAATAGAATGTGAGGACTGTCTGCTGGGCGACCCGGTAAATTCAAAAATACTAAAAATCATTATTTCTCATATGGAAGAATATAAAATCGAGCCGTACAACGAGGAAACACACAGCGGTCTGGTGCGTCATGTGCTTATAAGAAAAGGCTGTCACACCGGAGAAATAATGGTCTGCATAGTCATTAACGGCACAAAGCTTACTGCCGTTGAGCAGCTGGTTCAAAGACTTTGTAAAATAGCCGGCATGACCTCTATTTCTCTAAATGTCAACCGTGAAAAGGGCAATGTAATCCTCGGCACCAGAATAATAAATATTTTCGGACCGGGCTATATAACCGACAAAATCAAGGATATATCCTATCACATTTCACCGCTTTCGTTCTTTCAGGTCAACCCTGTCCAGACGGAGAAGCTTTATTCAAAGGCACTTGAATTTGCCGGGCTTACCGGCAGTGAGACCGTCTGGGATCTGTACTGCGGCACAGGCACGATTTCGCTTTTCCTCGCAAGAGCCGCAAAGCAGGTATACGGCGTGGAAATCATACCCGCCGCCATTGAAAATGCAAAGGACAATGCGAGGTTAAACAGCATTACAAATGCAGAATTTTTTGTCGGTAAATCAGAAGAGGTTCTTCCTGAAAAATACGCAGAGAGCGGCGGCAGACTTAACGCTGACGTAATCGTGGTAGACCCACCGAGAAAGGGCTGCGAGGAAAACCTGCTCGAGGTAATAACACGTATGCAGCCTCAGCGCATCGTGTATGTATCGTGCGACTCGGCAACCCTCGCAAGGGATTTAAAATACATCTGCGAACGAGGCTATGAACCAAAAGAGCTGCAGCCGGTGGACATGTTCCCGATGAGCGTGCATGTTGAGGCATGCTGTCTGTTAACGAAGACAAGCGCAGCGCAGTCTGAGTTTACAGCAGCAGCCGTTCCGGCGAGTGCGAAGCATGAGAGCGGAACTACCTCTGATTTCCTTGAACGCATAAGCAACTAAAAAAGCAGATCCATATGTTAAATTTAATGTGAAGATGGAGGATTACTATCGGATAAAGTACTCGAAAATGGAGTAGTAATTGATAATCAAATAACGAGGAAGACATACATTGATTAAAAGAATTCCTAGCTTGTGTCAGCGAACAAGATGTTCCCGACATAAATGTCGGGAACATAAGTAACCGAACACCACAGTTAGCTATTTTTGATTTTAGATCATTTCTAAATCTTGCAATGTTGCTAGTAGAAAGTCCCACAGCAAAAAGCTTAAGGCAAGTAATGCTCGATATCGTTATTGATTTTATTAATCAAAAAGCTGGTGGTGCTACTAAATACATCAATCAAAGAGACGGCGATTTTATAGGTGCCTTCCTTCAGGAAGAGAATTATATAAAAGAATTTACCGATTTATCCATAGCAGAAATTTTTTTATAAAAGACAGAGAATATCAGTTTAAATGTAGCAGCAAGTAAGATAGACAAAGAACTGCTTCACAAAATAATGGAAGCTATTATGGATGGAAGTTATGACGAGAATGAAGCCCTAAAACTAGAAATCTATAATGCAATTAACAGAGAGATATAGTGTATTTTAGACTCTCATCAATTGATGAATGTATAGATTATAGAATATATGATGAGATGCTTATTCGGGAAGGACTGAAATAAATAATGGAATTAAGAAAAATAAACACGAATGATATAGATGCTCAGTGGGCTTATACTACTTCGCTACCCGCAGATGAGAATGGGCTGACGAATCCTTACCATGGGGTGTCTTTTGAAGAATACAGAACCAGGGTGCTTCCAACACTAATTTCATATGAACATCCTGTAAATATGCCGGATTGGTTTGTTCCAGAGACGTATTACTATTTATGGGATGAGAATTGTCTGGTTGGAGAATTCAGAATCAGACATCATTTGACAGATGCACTTCGTGAAGGGGCAGGCCATATAGGATACAGTATTTCAAAAGAGTATCGTGGTAAAGGCTATGGTACAGAAGGATTAAGGCTGACAATTGAAATTGCCAGAGAAATCGTTCCGGAAGAAGAGATTTATCTTCGCGTTAACAAAGATAATATCGCATCACAAAGGGTAATGATTAATAACGGAGCATACAGGGCCGGAGAAGATGAAGGACATTTCTTTATGAGGATAAGAAAGACTTCTGCTAAGCAGATGCAGCTTATAAATGATGACTACCTTGGACATATAGAGAAGCTTCGCCATGCGAGCAGGGGAATACTTGTTAGTGAAGGGAAAATTCTTTTGTGTCATGAGCCGGGAAGTGGATTATACATTATTCCGGGAGGTGGCGTAGAGGGGATTGAAACCTATGCAGAATGCTGTGAGCGTGAAATGCTGGAAGAGACCGGATACAAGACAAGAGCAATAAACGGATATCTTGATATAGAAGAACTCTTTGACGTGTGGAGGCATATTAACCACTACTTCATATGTGAACTGATTGAAGATACCGGACGTCAGCATCTTACAGAAGCAGAAAAACTTGCAGGTTATACAAGGGTTTGGGTACCTCTTCATCAGGCTGTGGCAATATTTAGCAAATATGAAGATTATCATGATAAGGACATTGCTGTTTATGGGTTGTATAAACGCGAATATACAGCACTAAAAGAGTATGAAAAGACTATTTGAAATAGATTTAAAAGACTAATCCGCGAAGTCAGGGAGGAAGCTGGAATGGTCGTGATTCCGGAAAGTATCCGTGAATTTGGCAGTGTGCTTCGAAGGCAAAAGAGCGATAAGGCTGAGAATACCATTTTCGAACAGGAAAACTATTATTATTTCTGTGATGTGCAGGATGAACCGGTAGACCAGGAATTGGACGCTTATGAACAAAATGCGGAATTTGTTTTGCGGATTGTTGATATAGATACTGCTATTAAGGCAAATGATATTTATACAAACAGTGACTTTTTTGATGAAGTAATGATAAAAAGAGAACTTCGTGTGCTGAGACTGCTTAAGATGTCAGAAAGATGCGTGGATAATGAGATAAGGCTTGTCCCTTACTACAGAAATGATGAGGTATCACTTGCCTGGTATCAGGATTTAGATGTATGCAAGCAGGTTGATAATAGGGACGAGCCATATGACTTGGATCTTCTACATTGCATGTATGACTATCTTTGTAATCACGGTGCTTGCTACTACATTGAATACAATGGAGTATTGGTGGGAGATGTTTCGCTCAGAGATAACGGCGAGGTTGCCATTGTTATTTGCAAAGAATATCAGAACAGACATATCGGAAGGCGTTGTATTGGAGAAATGCTTAAATTGGCAAAGGAACTGGAAATGACCAAGGTGAAGGCCAATATCTATTCTTTCAATAAACAAAGTCAAAAAATGTTTGAATCAATAGGATTCAAAAGTGCTGGTGATGAGTGGTTTGAATTAAATATTTAGAACGCCCGAGTGCTCGATAATGATATGTCTCTATGTGAAAAAGCATTTCAACAGTCCGACTGCCCATGAGGGTTAATGTTGTGTTACCGTGAGATCTTTCCCTTGGTTTTTCACTTATCATTACTTGTAAAGCACTATGGGACGATATAACACAAGAGAAATCATAAGGGAAGGAAAAATAACAGCAAATTATGTATTTACAAGGGTTTGCGGATGATGAAATAACAAAATGTAATGAGTTATAATGTCCTGGGAATGGATTATTCATAGTCGATATTTATAGGAGGTAGTTGATAATGATACTTGTAATTGAAGGCTTGGCAATGTGCTTTATTTTACTGATTGTTTGCGTTATTGGTATTTCAAAAGATGGTCCGGTTGGCCTGGTGTGCTTTTACGAAAAAGACGTCCAAGAACGAGTTGTAGAATTGGGTCTAACTACAGAGAAACAAATCAGAAAGAGAACTGTAATCGCTGCTATCGCAGTAACTTTACCAACGACAATTCTGATTCCATATATGGTTTATGGAATTAACGGTACGAAGGGATTTTGGTCGAGCTTTATTCAGATGGTAATCATTGCGTTGATATCAAACATCTTCGACCGCATCTTTATTGACTGGTATTGGGTGGGGAAAACTAATGCATGGATCATTCCGGGAACAGAAGATTTGAAACCTTATGTTCCGAGGAGTACAGCAATAAAAAAATGGTTTGGAACGCTGGTGGTTCATCCGCTTATTTTTGCTCTAATTGCATGGGTGATGACACACTTTGGATTTTAGATTGATAACTTCAATTTTATCGCGGTGCGTTCATTCGCATTCCGCTACGCTGCATGCTCATGCGGCGCTGTCGCGCTATGTGACCCAAACGGAATGCACCTGCCTGTGAGCAAGCTCCTGGCAGTTGATTCCGTTCTGATCACGCACCGCTCGTAGAAACGCGCAAATTCCAATTTGTCGAGTATATGTTATAGTTAGCTGAATTTGAAATTGTAGATGTAAAGGATATATATATGTTAGCAATAGAACAATCTGGAAATAAATTATTGGAGCTTATAGAAATCAATGAAGATGATGCAGCTTTGCAGTTTTCGCCTATAACAGTCTGTCTGCTTGTTGTAAAAATAGGCAAAGATTATCTTATGGGATTCAATCATTGGCGAAAAGTGTGGGAGATATTTGGAGGATGTCCGGAGGAAGGAGAAACCATACGTGAGGCAATGGTACGAGAAGCTAAAGAGGAACTGGGGATTGAGTGTACACCTGAATGGTTAGGTCTTGCTCATTTTGAAATGCAGCCGGATTATTTTAGCAGTGTGGTACGTGAGGAGTATGGTGCAATATTTGGGATATCATTAGGCGAAGAATATTTGGAGAGAATTGAGGAATTACGAATAGATAGAGAGGAAATCGAAAGAATAGCTTTGTTAGGAAAGCTTTCTTCCAATGAAGAGATAAGAGAACTTGACAGAAAATTAACTGAATTCTATTAAGCTTATTTCAGAATGCAGTTAATTTCGGAGACGTGTAAAAATTCAAGTTTATCGCGGTGCGTTCATTCGCATTCCGCTACGCTGCATGCTCATGCCGCGCTGTCGCGCTATGTGACCCAAACGGAATGCACCTGCCTGTGAGCAAGCTCCCGGCAGTTGATTCCATTCTGATTACGCACCGCTCGTAGAAACGCACAAATTCCAGTTTGATGATAAGGAGTAGTTTGAATATGAACTTTGAGATAAAGAAAATGGAATCTGATGAAGAGATTAAGGGGAAAGCGTATGTTCACTGGAAGTCATGGCAAGATGCCTACAAAGGAATTGTAGATCAGAATTACTTAGATTCATTGACTTTGGAAAAGTGTGAAGAAATCGCTTTCAAGTGGCCCAATAATCTCATAGTGGCCAAAGATGGTGACCGGGTAGTTGGATTTGTGGGTTACGGAAAATACCATGGTGAAGAACTGGCTGAGACAGGTGAAATTTTTGCAATCTACATATTGGAAGAATATTATGATACCGGTGTTGGAAAAGCTCTGATGCAAGCTGGCATAGGTGAACTTGATTATCCACAGATAGCTGTGTGGGTACTTAAGGATAATAAACGTGCAATCAGGTTTTATGAAAAATGTGGCTTTTGTCTTGACGGCCGAGAGGAAGAAATCAAACTTGCTTCTCCGATTGTTGAAGTCAGAATGATACTAAAAAATAAATAAGACTCTCGGTATTTATGAAACGAGGATAGTTTATATGGAATATGATTGTGGATTTACCAATGACAATAAACGGTTCAGATATCGAGCAGATGCCATCATTGTTGAGGATAGGTGTGTGCTTTTTGCAGGAACTGCTAAAGATGATTATTACTATTCTATAGGCGGAGCTGTACACATGGGAGAAACCGCTGAAGAGGCTGTAAAAAGAGAAGTATATGAGGAAACCCAACTTTTATGAAGGAATATCTCCAGAAAGAGCATAGTGGTGTAGAACATATAGTAACTGACGAAAGGAAACAGGGTTAGAAATATGCAGGAAGGAATGAAATTTGTATTTCCTACTATGGATTATAAAGATAAGGCAATTGAGTATATAAATGAGTTTTATGAATATGGATCGGAAATAAACGGAAGCGGCTCGCTTGATCGGTTTTTAAAAGAATCCACATATGAAAAGTGGCTGGACAAATTGGTAGGTGCCATGGATATAGCTAATCTGCAGGAACCGAAAGTGCCAGGCCTGACATATTTTTACGTTAGAGAAACAGATGACAGAATCATCGGAATGATCAACATTCGTCTTGCTTTAAATGATTTCCTGCGTAAAGAAGGTGGCCATATCGGTTATTCTGTGAGACCGACCGAAAGAAGAAATGGCTATGGAACAGAGATGCTGACTGAAGGACTAAAAGTATGCAATAAAATAGGAATTCGTGAAGTTATGGTTTCCTGTGATAAAGAAAACCTTGCTTCAGCTGGAGTAATTAAGAACTGTGGTGGATTGTTGAAAGAAGAATTCTATAGTCAGACTTATGGCGAAGTGTTACAGATGTATGTAATAAAACTTGAGAAATGTTGGAGTGAATAATGATTTTATACCACTATTATGACAAGAAAACGGGTCCTTATAAAAATTTGTCCGACCTTAGCGAGGAAGAAGCAAATAGTATTCTGCAAAGGAAAAATCCTGTTTGTCGAAGTAAATTAAGATCCCGAAAAAAAGGGGTATGATGAGGTAAAGATATGTCAAAAGTATCTAAGAAAAAGAAGAAGGAAAAACCGACCGAGGTTCCTTCGGAATACACAGAAGGCACACTACGTTTCAAGTCAGGCGCGGGATGGAAAGCCTGCTATGATAGCGAAAGAGAGCTTTATACAGCAGAAGCCTATTTGGCAGGTTACTATGATCTATATGAGATCAACGAAGAGATATTCCAAAAACTGAAAAAGAAAGGCATGACGCGAAGAGACGCGCATGAACTGATCATCACCGGCAGGCACCTTTATAAAAGTGTAAGCGACAAAGGCGGTTCATACGATATAGCACTCGACGAAAACTACGCTTCGCTCTGTCCATGGGCAGATGTGCAGAAGACCGGGAAAATGTGGGAGCCGGAGCTGACCGATCTGGCGGTGGCTGTCTTTGATTCCGAGAAGTCAAACCGTGAGCAAAGACTGAATAAACAAAATAGCAAAGATGATACTAACCCGTGATTCCGGCAAATTCCAGTTTGTAAAGCATAATAACTATATATTTTTATTTGTTTATATAGAAATTACAGGAGAATGGTACATATGAATGAAGATATTAAAAGTTATATTGAAAAATATTCAGACCAAATCAACAAGTTATTTGTCAAGCTAAGAACATTAATTTATGATAGTGTCTCACAGAACATTGAAGAAAAGTTATGGGTGAAGCTACCCAGCTATTATATAGGAGAGAATTTTGTGAGACTGATTCCGTTTAAAGACCATATTAATATAGAGGCAGAAGCAGTAAGCAGATATAAAAGTGAACTAAGCAGCTTTAAGATTACGCCAAAGGGCATGCTGCAAATATATTTAAATCAGGATGTACATGATGATATATTCGTGAAGATATTTAGGAAAACGCTGCTAGGTTTAAATGTGAAGATAAGCTGATAGTATACATAAAACAGAGAAAAAACAGTTAGAATTGTTTTATGGGTTGTTTATATACTTTAGATACTGCTACAATAAATTTACGTCTGTTTGACGAATAAATCAAAGAAAGGATAAGTGTGAAGATTTATGTTTAATAAGAAGGAGACCTTGGTTGCATAGCGGTGGCTATGTAAGCTGATTTAGCATTATATAGCCGTCGCTTTCCTATGGGTCAAATACAATAATATAGGAGGGCAATCATGGGCTATATCAAAGCAGAAGATGTCTTGCCGGCTGAGGTTCTTGCATTGGTTCAGCAATATATTGAGGGTCAAACGCTTTATATTCCTAAGAAGAATTCCATACGTAAGAAATGGGGATCATTAAGTGGTACAAGAGAATCGCTTGAATATCGTAACAGACAAATCTACATGGATTATAAAGCAGGGGAAGAAATCAAAGATCTTACTGAAAAATATTTTCTTTCAGTAAAGAGTATTCAAAAGATTATTAGCAATTATGATACCTTCTGGAATGAAGAAAATACAGGAGGATTTTTGGATGAACCGTGAGAATAAGAGGAAGACATATCAAAAAGATTATTATAAAACCAACGCGTGCAATGAAATATTTATTTGCAAACTATGTGGGAGAGAGGTTGTGCCGGAGGGTGCAGGCAGCGACCATAGAAATCATTGTCCTAACTGCCTGACAAGTCTCCATGTTGATGAGAGACCGGGAGACAGGAGGAGCGATTGTGGAGGATATATGGAACCTGTATCTGTCTGGGTAAAAAAGAATGGCGAGTGGGCAATAATTCATCGATGTAAGCAATGTGGTAAGCTTAATGCAAATCGAATTGCGGCGGATGACAATCCAATGAAACTGATGTCGCTGGCTATGAAGCCGGTTGCATCACCTCCGTTTCCTTTAGAACGAATTGAGGAGCTGACGAAGCTGATGGGTGGAGACGGAGAATTAAATTGATGATTTTAAGTAGTGGAGGCCGATTTATCAGTATTGATGTATCGGCTTCTTTCTAAAATCCAATTTATAAAACATAATAAAATCAGGCTTTTTAAGAGAGACGAAGTTAGTTTAAAAACCATATTAACTGTAATGTAAAGATTAAGATAAATTTACACAGCCGATATCGATATAATGCATTGACATTATAAAAAAGTTATGATAAAATCCTTTCCAATAACATAAGAAAAGCGATGACGGAAAAGAGTAGTTTAGTTGGAAACATCCAGAGAGAACAGTATTTGGTGGAAGCTGTTTATGTGGAAAGTAGACGAAAACCATTCCAGAGCTGTAATGCTGAAATAGTGTAAGTGTTACCGTACGCCTGCGTTAAAGGATAGGATTTGATTGAATCTGAAGTGAAAAGTTAAGGTGGAACCGTGCTAAATGCACCCTTAGGACTATATTACTATGGTCTTTTGGGTGCTTTTCTTATGTTGTTTCAAAAATGGTGAAGAATTAAAAGAAAGGAGCAACAAATTATGAAGGTTCTACGAAAAGATGGAGAAATTGTAGAAGTAAGTTTTGAAGAACAGGAGGGTAGAAAAGCATTTTGGCACACGAGTGCGCATGTGCTTGCACAGGCAGTGAAGCGGTTGTATCCGGAAACGAAGTGTGCTATTGGACCGGCAATTGAGAATGGATTCTATTATGATTTTGAATTTGATTTTCATTTTTCAGAAGAAAACCTAATGAAAGTGGAAGAGGAGATGAAAGAGATTGTCAAAGAATCGCTTTCATTACAGGTTTATGAGAAATCAAAAGAGGAAGCTCTTGAATTTATGGAGAATACAGGAGAAAAATATAAAATCGAATTGATTCAGGAGTTGGATGCTGCAGAGCGAATCACTTTTTATAAGCAAGGAGAATATGAGGAGTTTTGTGCAGGACCGCATATCTTAAATGTATGTCAAATTAAAGCTATCAAGCTTTTGTCAGTTGCCGGTGCATACTGGAGAGGAAATGAAAAGAATCAAATGCTTACGAGAATCTATGGTATATCTTTTCCTAAACTATCGCAGTTAGAAGAATATTTGCAGATGGTAGAAGAGGCAAAAGCAAGAGACCATAGAAAATTAGGAAAAGAACTAGGAATATTTACGATTTTCGATGAGGGACCGGGATTACCGGTATTTTTGCCAAACGGAATAGTAATAAAGAATTTGTTGATTGATTACTGGAGAAAAATTCATCGCAGAGAGGGATATGTGGAAATCTCTACGCCAATTATGCTGGAAAGAAGTCTTTGGGAGAAATCCGGACATTGGGATTTTTACAGAGATTCTATGTATTCACTTAAGGTAGAAGAAGATGATTATGCGATTAAACCTATGAGTTGTCCGGGAGGAATGCTGGTTTATAAATTGGAACCAAGGTCATACAGGGATCTTCCTATGCGAATGGGAGAACTGGGACTTGTACATCGTAATGAAAAGTCGGGAACGTTACATGGTCTTATGAGGGTACGCTCATTTACACAAGATGATGCTCACATTTTTATGAGAGGAGATCAGGTAATGGATGAAATACAAGGAGTTATGCGTCTTATTGATGAGGTGTACCAGAAGTTTGGTTTTTCCTATAAAATAGAATTATCAACGAGGCCGGAGCATTCCATAGGAAGTGATGAAGATTGGCAGCTTGCAACAGAAGCTTTGGAAAAAGCAGTACAGGGAATGGGTAAGTCCTACGTGATAAATGAAGGAGACGGTGCGTTTTACGGACCAAAGCTTGATTTCCACCTGAAGGATTCTATAGGAAGAACGTGGCAGTGCGGTACGATTCAGCTTGATTTTCAGCTTCCGCAAAGATTTAATATTGATTATATCGGAGCAGATGGGGAGAAGCATCGTCCGATTATGCTGCATAGAGTTATATTTGGCTCTATTGAGCGTTTTATCGGCATTTTGATAGAGCATTATGCTGGTAAGTTTCCTGCATGGATTGCACCTGTACAGGTTAAGGTTCTTCCGGTTTCAGACAAGTACAATGATTACGCAAAAGAAGTTGCTGCAGTTTTGGAGGAAAGTGATATTCGTGTGGAGGTGGATAACAGAAGTGAGAAATTAGGATATAAGATTCGGGAAGCACGAATGGATAAAATTCCTTACATGGTTATTGTCGGTGAGAATGAGAAGAATAATGAATCTGTATCTGTAAGACAAAGAGATGCAGAGATTGATAAGCATGAGTTAGGAGAAATGAGTCTCGAAAAAATGATTGAATTAGTGAAGAGAGGTGAAAAGGAATGAAAGCAACAATAGTTTTAATTGCAGATAATGATGCCGAAAATTACGGCAGAAAACTGATGCTGGAAGCTCATAAACATGGGAAAATGGGCTTTGAGATGGCAAGACTGCCACAGCATGTTTCATTAAAGCAGCCCTTTTCAATTCCGAATTTAGAGGATATGGAAGAGTTTTTTGATGAGTTTGCTAAGGAACTTTGTCCATTTGAAATTGAATTTGAGCTTATTGATGTATTTCCGACAAATGTATTGGGCGGTTTATCATCAGGATGCATGAGCCTGAGGGCAAAAACAACATCGCAGCTGGCGGATGCCCAGAAAAGACTAAATGAAGGTTTATATAAAAAATTCGGACCATGTCCTGCCGAGCATGATGAAGATTATGTATTTCACATGACATTTGCCATCGGCGGTGCGAGCTTTGAAGCGTATCAAAAAGCATATGAGGAATTAATCAAGAAGGATTATCATCAGAAGCACAGGTTTAATAAGCTTGGCTTGCTTTACTATGATGATGACAGGATTACTCCCGGAACTTACTTTTGCTATAAGGTATGTAATATCTGATGCTGCGACAGAGTTGAGCAGAATGTGAAATTCTGAATAATAAAAGACAAGTTGCTTAGTTGGAAGGATTATTGTATATTTAAAGGTATAAAAAATGAGTAAAATATTTAAAAGTACAAAAAACACACGACCGATTTTGAAAGACAGCCTTCGCTTTATCAGAAGTGATGTGCCGACTGTTATTACAGAAGAAGAGTATCGATGGCTAAAGGATAACAACGTCCTTACTATTATTGATTTAAGGACTGCTGAAGAAAGAAAGCAGAAGCCTTGCCCTTTGGAAAACAGAAATGATTTCGAATATTTTCATATTCCGGTGACAGGAGGTAATGCAATCCCGGAATCCGTAGATGAAGTTGCACAGTCATATATAAATATGGTTGATATCGAAATGGATAGGATTATTGAGGTGATTTTATATGCAAATACAAATGTATTGTATTTTTGTAGTGCGGGCAAGGATAGAACGGGAGTTGTGTCTGCTTTATTATTAAAAATATTCAAATATGATATTGATTATATCATTGATGACTATGTTAAATCAGCAGACAACTTAAAAGATGTACTGGAGGGATATGCCAAGAATAATCCTGATGTCGATATAAATATTATCACGCCTAAAAAAGAGTATATGGAATGGTTCTTAAAAAACGAAATAATAAACTATAGGAGGAAGTAAATTATGAAGTCCAGGGGGTTAGCAATGCTTTTAGCAGTTCTGCTCTTAGCACAGATGGCAGTCACCTTTATTCCGGCGACTGCATTTGCAGTGGAAGACGGTAATTTTCAGACAAGTGAGCAGGAGCAGACTGCAGATGAGGTGCTTAACGACGCTAAAAGTGATGCATCTGATGGTTTGGGGGCTGTAAAGGATAGCTCATATAAGGGCGGTTCAATTCCGATATTCAGAATAACGGTTAATGATGATGTTGACCCGGATACAGGCGAAGTCATTTTGTCCGGCGAAGAGAAAATGAGACTTGTAAATGAGAGCGAGGACCATTCATACGAGGCCCATGGGGCGAGCTGCAGCATTGATGTTCCGGCGGCATATGATAATCCTGAAGAAGACCTCTTAGATGGACTGACGGGGTATACAGGTAAAAAAAATCTTGAGATTGAGTGTATTCGCGGACGCGGCAATTCAACATGGAAGGAAGCAAAGAAGCCGTACAAGATTAAGCTTGATAAGAAAGCAAATCTTTTTGGCATGGGAAAGAACAAGCACTGGGGGCTGATTGCAAATGTCTATGACCCGTCGCTTATTGGCGACAGAGTGGTTGGATGGATGGGCGAACAGATGGGTATGCCATACACGCCAAGATGTGTTCCTGTGGATCTCTTCATTAATGATAAATATTGCGGCAGTTATGTGCTTGCAGAGACAGTTCGTATTGATGAAAACAGAGTTGATATTGATGAAGTAGATGAGAATGCTTCCGACATTGATTCAATTGATATTACGGGCGGCTATCTGATTGGAACGGAATGGCAGATGGATATGACTGAGGATGAAATATTCAGGACAGACAGAGATACTATTTTTTCTTATGACACTCCTTCGTATGAATTATCAGAGGGAGAAGAATTGACACAGGCGCAGAAAGCACAGCAGGAATATATAAAAGCATATATGAATCGCGTGGAAGATGCAGTATACGGAAAGAATTTTAAGAACCAAAATGGAGAATCGGTCTGGGATCTGATAGATATGCAGTCCTTTGCAGACTACTGGCTGATACAGGAATTTACATGTAATCCGGATGCATTTAATACACCGAGCAGTTATTTGTATAAGCTGCGCGATAAGGTGGAGAGCGATGGAACGGTAACGCCGGACAGGCTTTACTGGGGACCGCTTTGGGATTTCGACCAGGTGTGGGGAGAGATGAAGGAGGAAGGCTTTGATAACACATCCATGAAATGGCTTGATGAGCTGAAAAGGGACCCGAATTTTATGCAGCTGATAATTGAGCGCTGGAGTGTGCTTGATAAAGCAATTGAAGAGATTACAAAAGAAGGCGGTCTGATGGATAGCTACATTGCCGAGATGACAGAGTCGTGGGATGCTGAAAATGAGTTGTGGCAGAACAAGCCGGATATATGGGCATCCAATCCACAAAGCTGTGAGGAGGCAATAAACGAGTTCAGATACAAATTTGAGATGCGCCGCGCATGGTTTAACGCAAATATTGACAGCCTGAAGGCCACATATTACAGCGTCACATTTATGGATGGCGAAAATGAGGCATCACATTTTTATGTAAAGGAAGGCGATTACTGCGGAGAAGCGCCCGAGGCAGAAGAAAAGGAAGGCTTGTTTTTTAAGGGCTGGTTCAATGAAAATCATGAGGAGTATGACCAATACACAGAAGTCTGCAGCGACATGATTTTTTATGCAGAATATGTGGATGAGTCAACGATAAGCAAGGCTACGGATATTTTCTTTGCCCTGCCTGAAATGTGGTTTTCAAATGGAGGCTTTCCGGATTATGATATCTTCCCTGCAGATGCGCAGGACAAAAGAATCGTCTGGACATCCTCCGATGAGGATATTGCGGTTGTAGGAGATGACGGCTATGTAACAGTAGTTGACGGCTGCCTGAATGGAGCTGATACCGCCGAGGTTACTATTACGGCGAAGCTTGTCGGCAGTGGAAATGAAGCCTCAATACGTATAATTGTATTTGATAGTGACGTAATTACCCTGCCGCCTGTAAGCTCGTTAAGCTATGAAAAGGATGTTGCATTAAGCGCAGGGGAGTATAAACAGCTTGTTTTCACGATGAATCCTACACCAAATATGCAGAATATGTATTTTGAAATAAGATATGAATCTGCCGATGAGAGCATTGCGACAGTAAGCAGTACAGGCGTTGTAAATGGAATTTCTCCGGGAAACGTAAAGATATTTGCCATAGCCACGGATGATGAAGGTGATATTATCGCAAAAGAAGAGATAAATGTTACCGTGGCTAATAAAGAAGAGGATGAAGGACAGGAGCCTGAGACGGAGAGTAACACAGATGACGATTCAAAGGATGATTCAAAGGATGATTTCCCAAGTGCTCCTGACAATCCGCCGGACGGCAAGGATTCGCCTGCAACCGGCGATAAAAACAATATGTCAATGTGGATTGTATTGATGGTACTGTCTGCTGTCGGAGTGAGTATATTGACAGGTGTGTATTTTAGAAGGAAGTGAAGGTAAATGTATTATAGCAACAGGAAACAAAAATTAATAGAAGTGTTTTATGATACACAAAGGTTTTATACAGAGGATGCTGTGCTTGCTGCCAGCGTACGCGAAAGCATGAAGAATACAAGATTATATGAGGCAGAGGACTATCCGAAGCTTTCTTTAGAAACAAAGAAGCAGGGAGAGGTCTTTGTTGTAAAGGCGAAGACCTTTGAAACTGCAATGAAGCTACACAAGGATTACCCGGATAAAAAGATTGCTGTACTTAATTTTGCTTCCGCCACAAATCCGGGCGGAGGCGTGAAAAACGGCAGCAGTGCGCAGGAGGAGAGCCTGTGCAGATGTTCGACATTATATCCGACGCTTACACAGGACTGGCTGCTTGCGAAATTTTATGAGGTTAATTGGAAGGCTCATGATCCGCTGCATTCGGATGCCTGCATTTATTCGCCGGATATTATAATCTGCAAAACGGACGAAAGCATACCTGAGAGGCTGCAAAAGGAGCTGTGGACAAAGGTAGATATTATCACATGTGCAGCTCCGAACCTAAGAAATATTCCTTCAAATATCTATAATCCTGAGAGTGGCAGGCCTGTTAAAATCGAGCCGCAAAAGCTCTATGAGCTTCATGTAAAACGTGCGAAGCACATTATGCATGTGGCGGCGGCAAATAATGCCGACATACTTATTCTTGGCGCATTTGGCTGCGGCGCCTTTGAAAATGACCCTGTAATTGTGGCAAAGGCGTACCATAATGCTCTTGAGGATTACCGTGATAAATTCGATAAGGTAGTATTTGCAATTTACTGCAGGAATTATGAGACGGAGAATTTTGATGCGTTTGAGAAGGAGATAAAAAATTGATTTGAACTGCAGCTTGTCACATACCTGCCAATTAAATTAAGTCTGACAAATTCAGCAGAAGATTTTAATATGATTTAAACCGCCGGCATGACAGGACGCAGTGAATATATAGCAAAGCATAAAGGTGTTTTAAATGGAGAATGTGTTGAGGATTAATTCACGAAATGAGTTCAGGGAGTGGCTTAAACAGTATGCTTCGTCAGAGCAGGAGTGCTGGGTAAGCGTAAAGCGAGGAAGACCGGACGATGGGGAGTGCTTCTGGTATATAGACGCTGTAGAGGAAGCACTTTGCTTTGGATGGATTGATTCCGTGTGGAAAAATATTGACGGCGTAATGTGGACCGCTTTTCTCCGAGAAAGAAAAACAGTCCGTGGACTGAACTGAATAAGGAACGTGTACGCAGGCTGGAGTCACTTGGGCTTATGACGGACGCAGGCCGTGCTGTTCTGCCTAAGATGGGTATTCGAAGCTTTAAAATTGACCCGGATGTTGAAGCTGCAATGAAGAAGGCAAGAGTCTGGTCAAAATTCTGTGCGTTTCCGCCACTGTATCGCCGCATCCGCGCGTATAATGTTGCATTTTATAAAAATAAAGACAGTGTGCAGTACGAAAGGGCGCTGAAGCATTTGATAGATGAAACAAAAAAAGGTAATATGTTTGGCGAATGGAATGATTACGGAAGACTGCTGGACTATTAAGTTATTTATAAAAACGCAGATTATTTGTTTTCAAACTTGACGCATTTGTAAATACATAATATGATACATTTTGTTGATGAGTCAAATACCCCGCAGCTAGCTACGTGGCATGAACTAGCTCGTTTTTAATTGTCCGCCCAAAGGGGCGGGGTATTCGACCCTCGCAGCAGTCGCCAAATGGACGAGCTTGCTCGTCCGCCTGGCTCGTTGCTCGCGGGAATAAAAAAGAATGTTTGATAAAATTAAAGGAGAACATCTAAAAATGGGCATTAAAAGAAACCGTATTGTGGTTAAGGTAGGAACGTCAACGCTGACAAATGAGCACGGCAACAGCAATCTGCGTGCAATGGAATCGCTTGTGCTTGCGATTTCTGATATTCAGAATATGAACAACGAGGTTATCCTTGTATCTTCGGGCGCGATTGCAGTGGGCGCAAATAAGATGCATCTGCCGGAGAAGCCGAAGGAGATGCGTATGAAGCAGGCGGCGGCAGCAGTCGGACAGTGTGAGAATATGTTCCTCTATGACAAGTTTTTCGGATATTACAATAAGACAGTAGCACAGATATTATTTAATGCAGAGGATATTACTCACGAGGAGAAGAAGGAGAACCTTGCAAATACATTTGAGACTCTGCTTGAGCAGAACATCATTCCGATAGTCAATGAAAATGACTCGGTAAGCTACACGGAGATTGAGTCAGAGGAGAAGCTTTTCGGTGACAATGATATGCTTTCGGCTGTAGTTGCGATTCTCTGCAGGGCAGACAAGCTGGTTATTTTGTCGGATATTGACGGCTTCTACAACAAGGACCCGAGGCTTTACAAGGACGCCAAGCTTATCAGCAGAATTGAAGAGATTGATGAAAGCACATATGCTCTTGCAGGCGGCGCCGGCTCAAGAAGAGGCACGGGCGGTATGCGCACAAAGCTTCAGGCGGCTGACATTGCCACGGCACAGGGCATAGATGTAATTGTTACAAACGGAAAGAATACCGATGCACTATACGATATTGTAAATGGCAAGAAGGTCGGAACATTATTTGTCGCTAAAAAGTAACAGCTATATGCAATTGTGTTTTATATGAAACTGCGGTTGCGGGAGATTTTAAATGTTTATGAAAAACAAAGTGAAGATAAAAAGAATTATAGACCTGATAATGCTGCTGCTTATGCCGCTTCTTATGGCATACTCACTGATTGGAGAAATGTTTCATGAGATTGCGGGAACTGTGCTTTTTGTGTTGTTTATAGTACATCACATAATGAACAGAAGGTGGTATGGCAGTATTAAAAAGGGCAGATATACTCTATTACGGGCGGTAACAACGGTAATTGATATATTGTTAATAGTTATTATGCTGTCGCTGCCTGTCAGCGGTATTCTTATGTCAAGGTATGTGTTTAAATTCCTCCCTTCAGCAGGAAATATATCGCTTATAAGAACAGTGCATCTGCTTGCGGCATTCTGGGGATTTGTTCTGCTCAGTCTGCATGCCGGAATGCATGTTAAAGCAATGCTTAATGCTGTAAAAAAGCCTGTAGTTGTCAGGTGGATAAGAATTGCCGGATTGATAGCAGGCGTTTATGGAATATATGCATTTTATAAGAGGCAGCTGGGTACATATATGTTTATGCGCTCGCATTTTATTATGCTTCCGTTTGACGAGCCGGTTATATTTTATCTTTTAGACTATTGTGCAATTATGGTTATGTTTATGATGGTTTCTTATATTTTTACATGCATTGTACAAAAAAGAGTTAAATAAGTTCATTGACTTCTAAAAGTATAACTGGTAAGCTGTATTATAAATGCTGTCTGGCATGGGAGGATGATTATGGAGAAAAAGCTTGATAAAAATGGTAAGACAGATAAAGGCTTTGAGCTTATTTACTGGAATTTAAGCTACAGAAGAAAATTCATCAGGACACTGTGGTTTCTGCCGTGTATATTAGCGATTGCCGCTGTAATGATTGCTTTAAATATTTTACTTGATGTACCTTATGTTTATACTGCTTTTGTTGTAATCCCGCTTCTTGTTATAGAAGCTGCCCAGCTGATTTTTAATTACAGACAGTGGAAACTTGAAGAGGATGATTAGGGAAAGCAGGACTTTTATGGTTTGCTTTTAAATTGTGACTTGAAGATTTTTTTAAAATTAGGACTTGAAGATTATATTTTGCGGACATTCGAAGATAATAAATACAAAGGAGAGTTTTAGTATGTTTAATTTAAAAGGAAGAGTTGCAGTTATTACAGGCGCATCAAGCGGTCTTGGAAAGCAGATGAGTATAGCGTTTGCAAAGCAGGGCGCAGACCTTGTGCTTCTTGCAAGAAGATATGAGAGACTTGTTGAGCTTAAGGAAGAGCTTGAGAAGGCCGGCGTCAGGGTTTTGGCATTAAAGTGTGACGTTACATCTACAGAGGATATAGACAATGCGGCAAAGCTTGCAGAAGAGACATTTGGCAAGGTTGATATTCTGGTTAACTGCGCAGGCTCAAGCAAGGATGCAGGTATTCTATCGATGACTGATGATGAGTGGGATTTCACAATTTCTACAGACCAGACATCGGTATTTAAGATGACAAGAGCCTTCGGAAATATTATGAAGAAGAACAATTACGGAAGAATTATAAATATTTCTTCAATGTACGGACTTGTGGGCAATACTGCAATGGGTACGGTTGCATACCATTCATCAAAGGGCGGCGTTATAAACTTTACAAGAGCGGTCGCTGCTGAGCTTGCCAAGTTCGGTATTACGTGTAATTGTATCTGCCCGGGATATTTTGAGACAGAGCTTACAAAGGCAGTGCTCGATACTCCTGAATTTACCGCATATATGCAGAACACAGTCCCGATGGGAAGATACGGCGTAGAGGGCGAGCTCAATGCCGGAGCAATCTTCCTTGCAAGCGATGAAGCATCTTATGTAACAGGCGTTATTCTTCCGATAGACGGAGGTTATACCTGTGTATAAGATTTTAAGCGCCATCAGGGCGTCTTAAAAAAATAACAAATAATGATATTAATTCTGCCATCAGATGAGAGCTGGTGGCAGTTTTTTTGGCTTGCAGGGAGCATTGCTTGTGCTGTTGCATAAGTTTTTTTAGTATTTACTCAAGTATTTTGCTATTTAAGTGTGCATAAAGCGTTCTTTTCGTTGCTAAATTTGACCATAGGTATTATAATGGATATAATGAGCAGAGGTATTGCCTTGAAATTAAGCCTGCTAAAACAGGATGGCAGACTTGTATGAGAATGATAAAATTTAAATTCTTCAGATAGAGAGGTGCAGTTATGGTTAATATATTCCGGACGGACAATGGAAAAACACACAAGCTTGAAGAGATAGTTGATGGGGCGTGGATTGAGATGTCTGCACCGACGACGGAAGAGATTCAGCACATTGTATCATCACTCAATCTGGAGAAGGATGACGTTATGGCTGCGATTGACCCGGAAGAAAAGATTCGTGTTGAGGTGGATGATGAGTATACACTTATCCTTGTGGATATTCCGGCAAAGGAGATTCGTCACAATGTTGACAGCTACACCACTATTCCTCTCGGTATTATTTTAACGGAGCACAATATAGTTACAATATGTTCAGAGGAGACGCCTATTCTCAATTATTTTCATGACAGCCGCATCCGCGACTTTTCAACTAAGAAAAAGCTCAGGTTCGTATATCAGATTATGCTGAGGACAGCGATGTTTTACCAGCAGGTCTTAACCGTTATTGACAAAACGCGTACAGAATTTGAAGAGAGTATAGAGAGAATCACTGATGAGCAGGACCTTGTAAATTTGCACGAGCTTGAGTCCACGCTTGTTTATTTTGCGACCTCATTACGGGGCAATGGCAATGTGTTAAACAGGCTGACCCGTTACGGACGCCTGCAGCAGTATCCTGAGGACAGGGAGCTTTTAGATGATGTCATAGTCGAAAACCAGCAGGCTATAGAGATGACGCAGATATACAGGGATATCATTGATGGTACAAGCGACCTTATGTCGTCAATTCTGGATTTGAGACTGAACAAGGTCATGAAGAGACTTACATCAGTTACGCTTATTTTGTCAATTCCGACGGTGATTTCAGGTCTTTACGGAATGAACGTTGATACGCAGTGGATGCCGCTCGCGCATACGATTCACGGCTTCGGAATTATTTGCCTGATAACGCTGATTATATGTATATTCCTCATGCTTTATTTAAGAAAAAAGAAGATGTTATAATGGATGCAAAATACTTTTATTAAAATACAATAAAGCAGACATATTGCAGAATGGAGATTTTTATATGTCATCAGAAAATAAAAAAATACTTGTCACACGTTCATCCATGCCGGATTTTGAAGAATACATGGAAGAGATAAGACCGTTGTGGGAGAGCGCGTGGCTGACAAATATGGGACCGCTCCATGAAAGACTGAGAGCGGAGCTTATGGATTATCTTAAGGTTGACGGTATTGCGCTGTTTACAAATGGTCATATGGCGCTTGAGATGGCACTTGACGCAATGCAGCTTTCGGGCGAGGTTATTACGACGCCGTTTACCTTTGCTTCAACAACACATGCTATAGTAAGAAACGGGCTGACGCCTGTTTTCTGCGACATAGAGCCGGACAATTATACGATAGATGCAGATAAGATAGAGGCGCTTATTACTGAGAAAACAAGTGCTATTGTTCCGGTGCATGTCTATGGAAAGGTGTGCGATGTTGAGAAGATTGAGGCGATTGCAAAAAAGCACAATCTTAAGGTCATATATGATGCGGCGCATGCCTTTGGAGTAAAATTTAAGGGCAGAGGCATCGGAAGCTTTGGAGATGCATCAATGTTCAGCTTCCATGCTACAAAGGTGTTTAATACAATCGAGGGCGGAGCAGTCTGCTACAGCGACAGTGATTTTGAAAAGACGCTTAATTTTCTTAAGAATTTCGGAATTACCGATAAGGAGAATGTGGACTTTGTCGGCGGCAATGCAAAGATGAATGAATTCCAGGCGGCTATGGGTATATGCAATCTTAAGCATATTGAACGAGAGATTGGCAAGCGCAAAAAGGTTGTGGAAAGATATTTGGAGAGACTTGAGGATAAAGAGGGACTTATAGTTTCGGGGGTTCAGGATGGTGTTGAAAGCAACTATGCTTATTTTCCTATGGTGCTTGACAATTATAAGATTTCAAGAAATGATTTATATGATTATCTTGCAGGACACAATATTTTTGCCAGAAAGTATTTTTATCCTTTGATTACGGATTACAACTGTTACCGTGAGAGATTTGCGGACTGCAGGCTGCCGGTTGCAAGGCGTATCGCCGACAATGTGCTTACGCTGCCATGTTATGCGGATCTTCCGCTTGAGACGGTTGATAAAATCTGCGATCTGATTTTGAATGTGTAAGCGTTTACCGGTATCGGAGGTTTCAACCGGTACGTTGATAAAATCTGCGACCTGATTTTGAATGTATAGGCTTATAAAAATAATCGACGTTATATTTGAAAAGGCGTCGGATAGGAGTAGTATTTTGGTACATGATGAAAACAGACCTCTGGTTAGCATATGCTGCATTACATATAACCATGAGGAGTATATTGCGAAAACCATTGACAGTTTTCTAATGCAGAAAACAGATTTTGATTTTGAAATACTGATACATGATGATGCGTCAACCGACAGGACAGGCGAGATTATCAGAGAGTATGCGGATAAATATCCGGATATCATTTTTCCTATTATTCAGGAGAAAAATCAGTATTCACAGGGCATTACGAATATAAGCGGCGCTTTTAATTTCCCGAGGGCAAGAGGAAAGTATATATGCATGTGCGAGGGCGACGATTACTGGACAGACCCTGACAAGCTTGCGATTCAGGCAGACTATATGGAAAGGCACCCGGATTGCACGCTGTGCTTTCACAGTGCGGCGATAGAGGTCACTGACGGTTCAATTACAGACGGCAGGATGAGGCCCTATAAGGAGGACAGGAAGGTATCCTCAGAGGAGATTATTGATAAACCGTATGGCTATCCGATGGCGTCCATGATGTTTCCAACGGAATATGTAAGGGAGCTTCCGGATTATTATGTGAACTGTCCGATTGGCGATATACCGCTTCAGCTTATGCTGGCTGCCGGCGGCTACGGGTATTATTTTGACAGGGACATGTCGGTATACCGCATAGGCAGCAGCGTATCATGGTCCGTGCAGATGAGGCAGGGCGATTATGAGGCAAAGCAGGACAGATATTTTAATCAGATGAAGGCAACATATGAGGAGTTTGATAAGGAGACCTTCGGTATGTTCCATGATGCAGTGGAAAGTGCCATTAAGAGAATTTATTTTCTGACAAGGGTAAACACTAAGAAATTTGACGAGATTAAAAAGAAGGAATACAGAAGATACTATAAGGAATTGAATTTAAGGACGAGATTTTTCTTGAAATTAGAGATGCTTTTCCCGGGGGTGTTTGCATGGCTGCAAAGGCTGGTACACAGATAGATAAAGTGAGGTAAGCAAGGTTGGCAGAATCAAATGCAGAATCAAATATAAAAAATAAAGTTTTAAGTGGTTTGTTCTGGAAAATTATGGAGAATGGCGGCACGCAGGGAATACAGTTTGTTGTATCACTTGTGCTTGCGCATTTGCTGACACCTGATGAGCATGGAGTATTAACCTATGTAATTGTATTTATAACAATTGCAAATGTATTTATCCAGAGTGGCTTTAACACATCTCTTATTCAGAAGAAAAATTCAGACGAGCTGGATTTTTCAACGGTATTTTATATAGGACTCGCAATTGCGGCAATTATGTATATCATATTATTTGCAGCGGCTCCTTTTATTTCGTGGGTTTTAAGAGATACCATAGATTTACCGGACAAATCAATTCTGGTTAAGGTTATAAGGGTTATATCAATTGTTTTGTTTTTTGGAGCAGTTACATCTGTGCAGAATGCAGTAGTTGCAAAGAAAATGGAGTTTAAGGGATTGTTCTTTGCAACATTGACAGCAGTTATTGCTTCAGGCGTGATAAGTATAGCTATGGCATACAAGGGCATGGGAGTCTGGGCGATGGTTGGTCAGCAGATTTCCTATTATGTATGTCTTATGCTTGTATTGTTTAAAACAGTAAGCTGGAGACCAAAGCTGATTTTTTCAATTCAAAGAGCGAAGACTCTGTTCTCGTTTGGCTGGAAGCTTTTGTGTTCATCGCTTATTGATACAATTTATAATAGTATATATCCGCTTGTGATTGGTTATGTTTATGGAAGCAGTGCACTCGCGGCTCAGTATACAAAGGGCGACCAATTCCCGAAGCTTATTACAAATAATCTTGGTATAGCGATTCAGTCAGTTATGCTTCCGGCATTTTCGGCAAATCAGAATGACCGCTCAAAGGTTAAATCAATGATGAGACGCTCTATTGTAACAAGCTCATTTGTAATTCTTCCTATGATGGCAGGGCTTATTGCAGTGGCAAAGCCTATGGTGCTTGTGCTTTTAGGCGAGCAGTGGCTGCCGTGTGTGCCTTTTTTACAGCTTATGTGCATAGCTTATTCATTCTGGCCGATACACATTGCAAACCTGCAGGCTATAAACGCCGTTGGAAGAAGCGATATATTCTTAAAGCTGGAGATTATTAAAAAGACAATCGGTATAATCGGACTTTTAATCGGTATACGTTACAATGTATATGTTCTTGTAATAGCAAAGGCGGCGATAGATTTTGTCTGCACATTTATAAATGCGTGGCCGAACAAAAAGCTGCTCAATTACTCTATTGTAGAGCAGTGGAGAGATATACTTCCGTCGATGGCGCTTTCTATAGTAATGGGCGTGTGTGTTTACTTTGTACAGTTTGCAATAAAGGGCAATGTGCTGACGCTTTTAGTACAGCTTATTGTCGGAGCAGTGATTTATATAGGACTTGCAAAGCTGCTTAAGATGGAGAGCTTTGCGTATCTTTTGGACATTATTAAGTCGAAGCTTGTAAGAAAGCAGGCTTAATGCATGGAGGAGACACAGATGTTATTTGAGTTTTCGACGCCGATACAGAAGCTTGACTGGAAGGGCTGCGATGCGAATATTTATGTAAAAAGAGATGACCTTATAGGCTTTAGCTTTGGCGGTAATAAGGTAAGAATTGCGGCGCAGTATCTTGAGGATATGAGGGCAAAGGGCTGCGACTGCATGATTGCTTACGGAAGCACCCGCTCGAACATGTGCCGTGTGGCGGCAAATATGTGCTGTGGCGAAAATATTCCGTGCTATGTGGTTACGGCGCTTTCGGAAGGCGAAGAGCTAAAAGATACCTTCAACAGTATTATGGTTGACTGCTTCGGTGCAAGGATACGCTACTGCCGTAAGGACAATGTTGCGGGGACCATATCGGAACTTATTGAAGAATTAAAAGCTAAAGGGTACAGACCGTATTATATATTCGGCGACATTTACGGCAAGGGCAATGAAGACACCGCAGCAAGGGCTTACGAGAAGGCATATAAAGAGATTCTGGATTTTGAAAAAGAAAGCGGCGTAAGCTTTGACGGAATATTTCTTGCGAGCGGCACCGGCATGACGCAGGGAGGTCTTATAAGAGGACAGAAGAAACACGGCGGCAATGCAAGGATAACCGGAATCTCAATTTCAAGAGAGAGAGAGCCGGGAATAAAGGCGGTGGCCGGATATGCGGCGGAGCCGGCAGAAAATATTGATTTTAATGATGAATACAGGCTGGGCGGTTATGCACAGTATGATGATGAAGTCAGACTTGTAATTAATGATATGATGAAGTATCATGGTATACCGATGGATACGACGTATACAGGCAAGGCGTTTGCAGGCATGCTTAAGTGGCTTAAAAAATACGGCAGCTCCTATAAAAATGTGCTGTTTATTCATACAGGCGGCACACCGCTGTTCTTTGACGGAATTGATGTGTTGAAGAAACAGAAAACGCTTTGATATAGTATAATATATGTGAAAGATGGATAGAAGGATAGTATAAGGAGGTTTAAAAATGAATATTCTTTTGACTTCAGCAGGAAGAAGAAGCTATCTGGTAAATTATTTTAAGAAGGCGCTTAATGGGGACGGAGAGGTTCACGCCGCAAACAGCAGCGGCATTTCACCTGCATTTATTTATGCGGATAAGACAGTTGTCACCCCGATAATATACAGCGACGAATATATACCGTTTCTTAAGAAATATTGTGTAGAGAATAAGATAGATGCGATAATATCGCTTTTTGATATAGACCTTCCGGTGCTTGCGGCTAACCGCGAGGAGTTTGCGAAAATAGGCGTTAATGTTATTGTTGCCGATAAGGACAAGGTGGAGATTTGCAATGATAAGTGGAAGACATTTCTCTTTCTTAAGGAGAATGGCTTTAACGCACCGGAGACATTTATCAGTCTTGAGGAAGCAAGGAGTGCAATAAAGAACGGAAGGCTTAAATTCCCTGTGATGGTGAAGCCACGCTGGGGCATGGGTTCAATTGCTATTTATGAAGCTGAGAATGAACAGGAGCTTGATGTTTTCTATAATAAAACTCATAGAAATATACTAAAGAGCTACCTTAAGTATGAGTCAAAGCAGGACGACGATGCCTGTGTGCTCATTCAGGAGAAGCTTGACGGACAGGAATACGGCATGGATGTTATAAACGACCTGGACGGCGATTACAGGCATACCGTTGTTAAGATGAAGTATGCGATGCGCTCAGGCGAGACGGACAGTGCGATTACAGTTGATAATAAGGAGCTTAGAGATATAGGCGGACGCCTTTCAGCGCTTTTAAAGCACAGAGGCAATCTGGACGTGGATGTTATCATAAGAGACGGTGTACCATATGTGCTTGAGATGAATGCACGCTTTGGCGGCGGATATCCGTTCAGCCATATGGCAGGAGTGAATCTGCCGCAGGCGATAGTAAACTGGCTTGATGGCAGGTTTGTGCCGGATTATCTGCTTATTGAGGAGACGGGCGTGTTCTCACATAAGGATATAGAAATTATAAGAATGGAAGCGCCGGCAAAATAATAGGAGATTTATAATGATTGATAATAATTATTCGGTTGATGTTATTATACCGGTATACAATCCGGATGCAGAGTTCAGAAAAGTAATTGAACTGCTGAAAATACAGACATATCCGATAAATAAGATTATTATTATGAATACGGAGGAGCGTTACTGGAACCCGATGCTGGAGCGAGATAATTCTGTGCTGGAGGTTCACCATGTCACGAAGGCGGAGTTTGACCACGGAGCAACCAGAAGTGAAGGTGCGTCCTATTCATCGGCGGATATAATTGTATTTATGACGCAGGATGCACTTCCTGATAATAATTATCTTATAGAAGAACTGATAAAACCATTTGAGCCGGGCTTTAAAACAGATGTGCCCGTTGCAGCCTCTTATGCAAGGCAGCTTCCAAATGAAGAATGCGGCGTTATAGAGAGATATACAAGAAGCTTTAATTATCCGGAAGCCTCTGTCGTAAAGTCGGCAAAGGATGTTGAAAAACTGGGCATAAAGACATTTTTCTGTTCAAATGTGTGTGCGGCTTATAAAAAAGAATATTTTGATAAGCTCGGCGGTTTTATAAAGAAAACTATTTTTAATGAAGACATGATATTTGCGGGACATGCGGTGAAGGCGGGCTATGCGATAGCCTATCAGGCAGATGCCAGGGTGATTCATTCACATAATTACACCTGTATGCAGCAGCTTCACAGGAATTTTGACCTTGCGGTGTCACAGGCGGACAACCCTGATGTGTTTAAGGACGTGCCGTCGGAGTCTGAGGGCATAAAGCTGGTGAAGCAGACGGCAAAATATCTTTTTAAGATAAAAAAGCCGTGGCTGGTATTTGAGCTGGTGTTTAAGAGTGGTTTTAAATATCTCGGATATCTTTTGGGCAAGAGATATAAAAAGCTGCCAAAGAAAATGGTGCTTGCATGCACGATGAATAAGGAGTATTGGAAGAGATGACGCCGAGACTTAGCGTATGCATCCCTGCATACAACAATTCACCATATATAAAAGATACGATAGAGGCTGTATTAAAGCAGGACGTTGAGGATTTTGAGCTTGTTATAGTGGATGACTGTTCAAAGGACGATACGGTAAACATTATTGAGAGCATAAATGACCCGAGAATAAGACTGATTAGAAATGAAAAGAATCTTGGCATGACAGGCAACTGGAACAAGTGCATATCGAGCGCAGAGGGCGAATTTGTAAAGCTTCTTTGTGCAGATGATATTCTTTATGAGGGAAGCTTAAGGAAGGAGCTTCAGGCACTTAAGGACAACCCTGAGGTTAATCTTGTAATGAGCGATACGCTTCTTATAGACATGGACGGCAAAAAGGTCGGTTCATTCAAGCGCTGGCATGTAAAGGGAGCTATGGACGGTAAAAAGCTTGCTAAAATTTCGCTGCTTTTTAATAATTTTTTCGGTGCGCCATGCAACAATATGTTCAGAAAAGAGGCTGCCTTAAAGGTCGGCGGATTTGATAAGAGATTTAATTATATACTTGATTTTGATTTCTGGGTGAGCCTTGCGTGCCTTGGCAAGGTATATATCATTCATGAGCCGTTAAACGGCTTTAGAATCCGCAGCGATTCAAATACCGGAGACGTGATGGGAAGCGGAAAGAAGGGTGATGTGTATCTGGCAGAGCATGAGGCTCTGGTAAGAAAGCATGCTTCAAACGGCAACGTGCATATCGGAAGGTTCGGAATTGCCTTCAGCGTCTGGTTCAGGAAGGTAAGAAGCAGGCTGATACATATCTACCTCGGCATAGTAAACAAAAGAAAAAATAAATAAGTTATCCGGCTTGTTACGGATATCATTATAATAAATAACACGGCAATGGAGGAATGCTATGAAGACGCTGGTTATAATACCCGCCTTTAATGAAAGTGCAAGTATTTTAAAAACAGTAGCCGATATAAAAGAGAATGCGCCGGGCATTGATTATGTTATAATTAATGACTGCTCGACGGACAATATGAAGCAGATATGCATTGATAACAATCTGAACACAATAAATCTGCCGGTTAATCTGGGCATAGGCGGAGCTGTACAGACGGGCTATAAGTATGCTTTTGAAAAGGGCTATGATGCGGCGATTCAGTTCGACGGCGACGGTCAGCATGAGGCAAAATATATTAAGCTCATGGAAGAGGTGCTTGAGAAGGAAGAGCTTGACATGGTTATCGGTTCAAGATTTATTGAGCATGAGGGCTTCCAGTCAACCATAATGAGACAGGTGGGAATCAAATTTTTTACCGGACTTATAAAGGTTATAACAGGAAAGAAGGTCACAGACCCGACCTCCGGCATGAGAATGGCAGGCAGAAATATGATTGAGATGTTTACCAAGAGATATCCTAAGGATTATCCTGAGCCTGAGACGGTTGCTTCAGCGCTTATCCAGAAGATGAAGGTAAAGGAGATACCGGTTGAGATGAGGGAGAGAGAAGAAGGGGTGTCTTCAATATCTCCTAAAAAATCAATTTATTATATGCTTAAGGTAACACTTGCAATACTTCTGGTTGCATTAAGAGGAAGGTAACAGCCGGTATCGGGACTGTTTACAGATATAACTATTTTTCGCGGGCAATGAATCAATACGACGAGCCTGCTGCGGAGAATTTATTTAATGCGGAATTTATGTTCGCAACTATAAGAGTCGTTTTAAGACGGCGGAATGGAGATGCTTATGACATTAAGACTTCAGATTATTTTGGCGGTAGTGCTTGTGATAGTCTTTATCATGCTTATTAACCGGATAAGAAAGGAACGGCTGGATATCAGGTTTGCGCTTCCGTGGATGGCTCTGCTCATCGGATTGTTTATTATTGATGTGTTCCCGGGGATTACACAGAGGCTTGCCGCGTTAATGGGCATAGAGCTTCCGATAAACATGCTGATGCTTTTGGGACTTACATTTTCAATTACGATTATTTTCTTTTTGACATCTATGACGTTTAATGAGTCGGACAAGCAAAAGCAGGTCATTCAGGAGCTTGGACTGCTAAGAAAAGAAGTTGAAGAACTAAAGAAGAGAGAAGATATTAAAGGGGAAGTAAAAGATGAGAGGTCAGTCGGTGATGAGTAGAATTGATTGGACAAAGCTGAATCCGTTCAGGAAAATCAGCAAGGATAAGGCTGTGAATTTCCTGATAAGATACATACTGTTTATAGTAATCGCCCTTATTGCCGCGTTGGCGGGAGAGGCGCTTTGCAACGCAAGACTCCTGAGATTAAGCCACAACGAGAAGGGCGTAAAAGAGATAACGTCTTATACGTTGGAGGACAATAAGGCTGTTGTTGATTTAGGCGGTCAGTATGTAGATAAATTTGTTTACAAATTTGATTACCACAACAAAATTGACGCAGAGATAAATGTGTATGCGCTTAACGGACTTGGCGTGGAAGAGCTTTATGAAATGGAGGACCATTGCAGCAGTGTTCTTAATGAATCTGTGGTCAATATCGGAAGGAATGTCAATAAGATAGAAATCAGTTTTATTACAGATTCGACCATGGAGCATATAGGCTTTGCACCGGTAAGCTGCTTAAAGGGCTTTGAGGTTGATAATACAGTTGATTTCAACATTTACAGGATGGGCTTTATATTTGTTGCGGTTTTCCTCGGACTGTTTTTGTTCTTTGAAAGAAGACGGCTGGTGAAGCGTATAGAGGTGATTTTCCTTGTGCTTTCGATGACTACCGGATTGTTTATGATATTCGGACTGCCGACAAGCAAGGTGGGCTGGGATGAGGAGATACATTTCTTCAGGTCATACGCACTTTCGACATATCCGGGCGCAATTGAGATTGATGAAGATCTGGCGAACTGGTTCGTGGCTTCACAGGATACATGGCCTTACAATGTGCCGGACAGTATTGAGGAAAGAGATGATTATGCAGACTATTTTAATGAAAACTGCAGCTATGAGGAAATAGATTTGCATATGGAGTCGGGACTGGGCTTCCCTTATTTTACGGGATATATAGCGCAGGCGCTTATGATAAAGCTTGCCAGAAAGCTTGGATGCTCATTTGTCATGATGTATATGCTGGGAAGGCTGGGTAATCTTTTACTGTACTGCATTGTTATGATGCTTGCGATAAAGAAGACGCCGCGCGGCAAGTGGCTGATGGCAATCATCGGACTTATGCCGACTACGTTGTTCCTTGCCTGCACATATTCGTATGATGCGACAATCATCTGCTTTATGTATCTTGCGATAGCATATTTCCTTAATATGCTTCTGGTTGCAGATTACAAATTCAGATGGCGGGATTATTTTATAATGGGTGCATCGTTTGCGATAGCATGTCTGCCAAAGTCGGTATATGCACCTTTAGTGCTGCTCGTGCTTATACTTCCTAAGCGTATATTTAAGGACAGCAGGCAGATGTGGCTTGCAAAGGGCGGCATGGCAGTCTTAAGCATCCTCATGGTTGCGCTAAATATTCTGCCGACGGTTATTTCACCAAGCGATGTGGGCGATTCCAGAGGCGGAGATACAAGCGAGGCCGGACAGATGTCATATATACTTGGACATCCTTTCAGCTACGCGGGTATATTATTTAATAATTTCAAGCGTACATTTAACGGTTATTTTGCGGGCAATGGTATATTCGGACTGCTCGGACATCTTGATGCAGGAAATTATACCTGCTGGTTCTACACTCTTGTAGCCGGTGTTATAATGACCGATACGGTGAAGAAGGAAGAGCAGGAGCGTATTCTGCAGCTTAAGAAAGAGCATAAGATTGCGATATTTGTTGTGGTTATGATGATAGTTGCCCTTATATGGACGGCGCTTTATATGTCATTTACAGAGCCGGGCAGAAGCATCATAAACGGAGTGCAGGGAAGATACTATATTCCGTTTATTTTCCTTGTGTATTTGCTTTTTGACAACAGAAAGCTGCAAAACAGTTTCAGGCCTGAGTGGTATAACACGGTGGTTGCCGCATGCTCGGAAGGTCTGCTGCTTTATGTAATATGGCAGGGCATTATTTCGACACATTGTCTTTAAAATTAACGGCATTGCCACGACATGAATAGTCAGATTAACTGTTGTGACAGGCTGCATTGCAGATAAAATTAACGATAATAAGGTTGAAACTGCATTTGTAAAGTGCTATCATACATTGAATGTGATATTAAATATTATTAATTAAAGAAAGAGGTAATGATTATGGGAAAGATTAAGGTTACAAGATGTGAGATTGAAGGTTTGTGTGTTATTGAGCCAACAGTATTTAAGGATGAGCGCGGATATTTTGTGGAAACATATAATTATAATGATTTTAAAGAGGAAGGACTGGATATGATTTTTGTACAGGACAACCAGTCCATGTCGGTAAAGGGCGTATTAAGAGGACTTCATTATCAGAAGCAGTTCCCACAGGGCAAGCTTGTACGTGCCATAAGAGGTACGGTATTTGATGTTGCCGTTGACCTTCGCGCAGATTCAAAGACCTATGGAAAGTGGTTCGGCGTTGAGCTTTCAGCAGAAAATAAGAAGCAGTTTTACATTCCTCAGGGCTTTGCACATGGTTTTATAGTTCTTTCGGATGAGGCAGAGTTTGCATACAAGTGTACAGATTTTTATCATCCGGGCGATGAGGGCGGTCTTGCATGGAATGACCCTGAGATAGGCGTTGAGTGGCCTATAGAGGAGGGCATGAAGCTCATCATTTCTGAAAAGGATCAGAAGTGGGGCGGATTAAAGGATACCTTTAAATTTTAAGAGATTGATAAAGGCACACCTTTAAGTTTTAAGAAAAAGGAATTTAAATTATGAATGAAAATGTTATCAGTGTTAAGAAGGTCTGTGCGGTGCTGCTTGGCGTTTACACCCTGTTTGCGGTCGCATTCTGCCTTATAGCACAGTATCAGATGAAATATACAGCCGAGGAGACGGTGTTTGTCGGAGAGAATGCCGACAGCAATGTGGGCGAGCTTCTGGACGGAACAAGGGTTGTCCAGACATTTTCACCGGATTTAAAGTATCTTCGCGGAATGAATATAAGATTTTCAACATTTGCAAGAGAAAATACAGGAAAGCTGGATATAAGCCTTATAAATGTTGATACAGACGAGGCGTTGTGGAAAACACAGCTTGATGTAAATGAGCTTGAGGATAACTCATGGCTTGAGCTTAGGTTTGATGAACCGGTTATTATTGAAGAGGGCTCGGATACAAAGCTCGGAGTGTGCATTGATGTGCAGGGAAGTACGCAGGGAAGGGCTGTGACAATAGGCTGCCAGCAGGCAGGCGTTCCGGCCAAGGACAGCCTTACAATCAATGGTGAAATCGTAGATAATGCGGGCTTGTGCTTAAGCACAATACAAAACAGCGATTCAAAATATGCGCCTTTTTATATACCGCTGCTGGCTTTAGGACTGGCACTGCTTGCCGCATACTGCGGCTGGCTTATTGCGGCTGAGAAAAAGGGCAGAAGAAGTCTTGGACTTAAGCTTATCCAGACGGTCAACAGATATAATTTCCTCTTAAAGCAGCTTATATCAAGGGACTTTAAGACAAAGTATAAGCGTTCGGTATTAGGCGTTTTCTGGAGCTTTTTAAATCCGCTGCTTACCATGCTTGTACAGTATGCGGTTTTCTCAAGACTGTTTAAGTTCGATATTAAAAACTACCCTGTATACCTTCTTACAGGTATAGTTTTCTTCAACAATTTTAATGATTCTACAAATCAGGCGATGATGGCGATTGTAGGCAATTCGCAGCTGATAACAAAGGTATATGTGCCGAAGTATATTTACCCTATATCAAAGGTGCTTTCAACCTCTATCAATCTGCTGCTTTCGCTTATTCCGCTGGTGCTTGTTGCATTAGTGACCGGAGTAAAGCTTTCACCGGCGCTTATTATGCTGCCTGTGGGAATACTGCTTTTGCTGCTGTTTACGATAGGAATAGCATTTGCGGTATCGGCGGCGATGGTATTCTTCAGGGATATCCAGTTCTTGTGGGGAGTATTCATAATGATATGGATGTATGCTACGCCTATCATTTATCCTATAGAGATACTCAAGGGAAGCTTCATGTATCCTATGCAGAAGTTAAATCCTATGTATCATTATATAACCTTCTTTAGAACAATTATTATTGACGGAGTATCACCTGAGCCGTCAGCATACGTAATCTGCGGTGCGCTTGCAGTGCTTTCATTATTAATCGGAGGACTGATTTTTAAGAAGACACAGGATAAGTTTGTACTGTATATCTAGTATAATGGTCGCATGATAACTGTTATACCGGTGCGGATAAGGATTTGATGCCGGGAGCATCCGGCGGGCGAAAGCTTATATGAGGAGTTATTAACTATGACAATGATAAAAGTTAACGACGTTTCCATGCGCTTTGTTATGGCAAATGACAAAATATCAAGCATAAAGGAATTTGTGACCGCAACCCTTAGCCACAAGCTTAAGTTTAAGGAGTTCTGGGCGCTTCATGATGTGAATTTTGAGGTAAATAAGGGCGAGGTTGTAGGTATAATCGGTAGAAACGGTGCGGGTAAAAGTACTATTTTAAAGATTATATCAGGTATTTTAAAGCCGACCACCGGAAGTGTGGAGCGCGGAGGCAATGTCGTTCCGATGCTGGAGCTTGGCTCCGGCTTTGATTATGATTTAAGCGGCAGGGAGAATATTTTCTTGAATGGAGCTATTTTAGGGTATTCACAGAAGTTCCTTGAGGAAAAGTATGATGAGATACTGGAATTTTCGGAGCTGGGCGATTTCATTAATATGCCTATCAGAAATTATTCTTCAGGTATGCTTATGAGACTTGCATTTTCAATTGCAACGGTTGTACAGCCTGAGATACTTATTGTTGATGAGATACTTGCCGTCGGTGATGAGAACTTCCAGAAGAAGAGCAAGAAGAGAATGATGGAGCTTATGAGCGGCGGAACAACAGTGCTTTTCGTTTCTCATAACATGGACCAGATAAAGGAGATGTGCGACAGGGTTGTGTGGCTTGACCAGGGTACGGTAAGAATGTTCGGACCTACCGCTGAGGTATGCGCCGCATATGATATCTCCACGCCTGATGTCAACAGAATAAAATTTGCCGAAAAGGATGAATGGGTAGAAAAGCTTCTGGAGAAGCTTAAGAAGAATGACAGGCTTATAAACCGTCTTGGAAAGCACAATATATTCCTGTTAGGCACTGAGGATTACGGTAATCTCGGAGACCATCAGATTGCGGCGTCAGAGCATCAGTGGATAAAGGATGTATTTGGCGACAGCTACAGGGTGATAGAGATTCCTGCAAGAAAGTACTGGAGAATCAAGAGATATTTAAAGGAGTTCATGCACAGCGACGATATTATTCTCGGCCACGGCGGCGGCAATTTAGGAAACCAGTATCCTGCGTCTGAGGAGATAAGGCGTGATTTTATAAGGTCATTCCCTGACAACAGGATTATAATTATGCCGCAGACCATGTATTTTACCGAGGATGAGGCGGGAGCAAGACAGCTTGAGGAGAGCAGAAGGATATACAATGCGCATAAGCATCTGACGATTCTTGCGCGTGAGAGGACTTCCTACGAGCATGCAAAAGAGGCGTTTGACTGTGATGTGTTCCTTGTGCCGGATATAGTGCTGTACAGTGATTATTCTGACAGGAAAAAAGACAGGCAGAATATAACAATATGTATGAGAAGCGATATTGAGGCAGTGCTTTCAAAGGATGAAAGAGATACAATTAATAAAGTTGCTTCCAGTGTAGGCGGAGAGATTGTGCTTACCGACACGCAGCAGGAGGAGTATATCGATATCGAGGATAGAAAAGCCAATCTGGACAGATTTTTTGATAAAATATGCGCTTCAAAGCTTGTGATTACGGACAGGCTGCACGGAATGGTATTTTGTGCAATTACAGGTACGCCGTGCGTTGCATTTTCAAATTACAATCATAAGGTGGCAGGCACCTATGACTGGATAAAGCATCTTCCGTATATACGCTTTATCAACGAGGTCAGTGAATTAGAGGGTGCGGTAAAGGATGTTTTAAGCGCTAAGAGCCTTGAATTTGATAATACAAGGATTAAAGAGGAGTATGCAGGCTTAAAAAAGAAGCTTGGCAGATAAGCCGGATTAAAAGATATGCCGGCAGATAAGCCGGATTAACGGATAAGTGCAGATAAGCCGGATTAACAGACAAGACGGCGGGCAGTGGCAGACAAGAGGATTTTGCCGGAATCATGGAGGGTAATATGGAGCCTTTGGTAAGTGTTATTATGCCGAATTACAACGGCGGCAGGCACATTGAAAAGACAATACAAAGTGTTTTGCTGCAGACATACCAAAACCTTGAATTTATTATTGTGGATGATGCGTCCACGGATAATTCGAGGGATATTATCCGCTCATTTTCCGACAGCCGGATAAGGCTTGTGTGCAAGGAAAAAAATCAGCAGATTTGCGCTGCGCTCAATGACGGAATCGCACAGGCAGGCGGAAGGTACATTGCCAGAATTGACAGCGATGACAAATGGGAGCCTGATAAATTAAAAAAGCAGGTTGATTTTCTTGAGAATAATGCTTCCTATGACGCATGCTTTACATGGGCGAAGATTATTGACGAGTATGATAATGTAACAGAGGATGAGGATAATTTCTTTTACAGGCTTTTTAAGCAGAGCAATAAAAGCAGGAAGGAGTGGATAAAGCAGTTGTTTTTCAAAGGCAACTGTTTATGCCATCCGAGCGTGCTTGTAAGAACAGCTGCAGTTAATAGGCTGGGAGGTTATAAGGACAGCCTGCTTCAGCTTCAGGATTATGATATGTGGCTCAGGCTTTTAAAGCTATCCAATATATATGTTATCGAGGAAGAGCTTACATGCTACCGAAGGATAGAGGGAGACAACGTAAGCATAAGCGCAGGCAGCGAGGCTAATAACACAAGATGCTACAACGAGACAGTATACATGCTAAATGATTATCTTGACGACATGGAAGACGAATTGTTTATTTCGTGTTTTCAGGATGAATTTGTAAACAGAGCTTCTCATTCTAAGGAGGAGCTTGCCTGTGAAAAAGCATTTTTGTGTATGTCGTCAAAGCTTGAGGCAGGAAGAGAAGCCGGCATATTAAAGCTTGCGGGACTTTCTGATGATGAAAAATGCCGCAAAGTACTGGAGGAGAGCTTTAATTTCGGCGTAAAGGATTTTTATAAGCTTAGCGGCAGTCATTATTTCTATGACAGCATTTTAAGAGGTAAAAACAGCGGGGATGAATACAATGTGGAGTCGTCGCTTTTCTACAGGACAAATAACGAGCCGGAGGACTGCTTTAAGGAGACAAAAATATATGCCTCTGTAAATGCAGGAGCGTACAAATGCAGCGTGGATGTTCCGGCAGATGCCCTGCAATTAAGATTTGACCCTGTGGACAATAAGATGTGTATTATATCAGGCTTCAGGGCGTTTTGCGGGGAGAGGCAGCTGGAGTGCAGACCTATTAATGCCGCAGTATTAAAGGACTTCTGGTTCTTTGGCACAAATGACCCACAGATAGAAATCTGTGCAGACGGACAGGCAGCAGGACGGATTGATATTGAAGCCTTCATTTATATAAATGCTTTGGACAGGTTTGGTGAGAGCATGGCTTCGTTAGAAGCAGGTCTTACAGACTTATATAACAGAAGCGCCAGGACGGATGCACTTGAGGCTGCAAACACGAATCTTAAGGATATGGTTGAAGCCAAGGACAATCATATTTTCAACCTTGAGAATATAATTGCTTCAAAAGAAAATGAAATTAATCTGAAAAATGAGCGTATTGCTGCTCTGGAGCAAAAGATAAACCAGATGGAGAATACAAAGGTCTGGAAGCTATACAGAAGACTTAAAAAGGGCTGATAAATAAAGCTTTGCAGTGAATGTACAGGAGGATATTTCAATGGATAACAGGTTATATAATATCGATACTACTTCATTTAAATATAAAAGTCAGACGAGGGCTGAGCTTCGTATCACAGGCTGGTTTGCGGAATCTGATGCTGACGATTATCAGCTTTATTTTGAAGTGGACGGCAAAAGGACAGAGCCGGACCTTTTAGACAGGCTTAAAAGAGAGGACGTGCTTAAGGCAAGACCTGAGGCAGCCCGTAAATATAATGTCGGCTTTGAGACAAGTCTTTATGTGGACTATCCTATAAAGGCAGATGAGATAAAGCTTATTGTGGAAGCAGGCAGTGAGAAAAAGGAGCTTTGGAGCGAAGGTGTATCAAAGCTTAGCAAAATGATTTCGGTAAAGACAATAGAAACGCATCTGGATCTGGTTGATATTAATAAGAAGTCAATCAGGCTTTCAGGCTGGGGCATTTCCAAAACAGAGGAGCAGCCACAGTACGTTGTCAGGGATGATTTAGGCAATAATATTGATTTTGTATTTAAGGCAGTAGGAAGACCTGATGCGAGCAGAAGCATTTTAGGTGACGACAGATGCCGTTACTGCGGTTATGATATAAAATTTGATTATGATATAGAAAGAAAATACACACTTGAGATTAAGGACTGCTTTGATACTCAGGAGTGTGTTATTAAGCCAAAAAAGGAGCTTAAGAAGGCTTCAAAGAGAAAGGGCAGAAAATATAAGCCTTTTAAGGAGATAGTAAAGAGCCTTAACGGACAGGCGGTTAAGGATGATTTTAAGTGCCTGTTCACAAAGGGTCCGGCTGCTTTTATAAGGCAGTGGAAGGAGCGCTGCATTACAGACGCAGGCACTTATGAGGCGTATATAAAGAAGCATCTTGCATCGCAGGAGACATTAAAAAAGCAGAGTGAGACCACCTTTAAGTACATGCCGAAGATAAGCATTATAGTGCCGGCCTTTAAGACGCCTGAAAAATTCTTAAAGCAGATGGTTGATTCGGTAAGAGAGCAGTCATATTCAAACTGGGAGCTGTGCATTGCAGACGGTGGCGTTGATGATACGGTAGTGGTACAGGTTATGGAGGAATATGCAAAGACTGATGCCAGAATAAAATATAAAAAGCTTGATGCAAATCTGGGTATTGCGGGCAATACAAATGCAGCACTTGAGCTTGCGACAGGAGATTTTATCGCACTTTTAGACCATGACGACATACTTGCAAAGAGCGCACTTTTCGAGGTTGTTGAGGCAATAAACAGCGACAGCGATGTAGATGTCGTATATACTGATGAGGACAAGATTTCAATGGATCTTAAGACTCATTTTGAGCCGCATTTCAAGCCGGATTTCAACCTTGACCTCCTTCGCTCAAACAACTATATCTGTCATCTTTTTGTAGTAAGAAGGCAGACAGTTGAAAAGGGCGGTATATTCAGAGGTGAATTTGACGGCTCACAGGATTATGATTTTATATTCAGATGCGTTGAGAATGCAAGAAAGATAAAGCATCTTCCGAGAATACTTTATCACTGGAGAATGCACCAGAATTCAACGGCGGAAAATCCTGAGAGCAAGATGTACTGCTATGATGCAGGAAAGCGCGCCATTGAAGCACATCTTGAGCGCCTAGGAATTAAGGGAACAGTTGAGATGACAGAGCACCTCGGATATTACAGGGTGAAGTATGAGGTGAAGGATGAGCCGCTTGTATCAATTGTAATTCCTAATAAGGACAATGTTGACTGCCTTACAACCTGTATTAATTCAATAAAGGAAAAGTCAACATATAAGAACTACGAGATAATCATTATTGAAAATAACAGTACATCACAGGATATATTCGATTATTACAACATTATTCAGAAGGCAGAGAAAAATGTTAAGGTAGCCTACTGGATGGGCGAGTTTAATTACTCTGCAATCAATAACTACGGACTGGAATATGCCGAGGGTGAATATATTATTTTATTAAATAACGATACCGAGATAATAACGCCTGACTGGATAGAGCTTATGCTCGGACAGTGTCAGCGTAAGGATGTCGGAATTGTTGGCGCAAAGCTTTACTATCCTGACGATACGATACAGCACGCCGGAGTTATAGTAGGACTCGGCGGCGTTGCCGGACATGTATACACAGGCACATCAAGGGATGATGTCGGTTACTTTGCACGCGCGATACTTCAGCAGGATTTAAGCGCGGTGACTGCAGCCTGCCTTATGGTGAAGCGTTCTGTATATGATGAGGTGAAGGGACTTAACGAGACGCTTAAGGTTGCCTTCAATGATGTTGATTTCTGCCTCAGGGTAAGGCAGAAGGGCTATCTGATAGTATTTGAGCCGCAGGTTGAATTGTATCATTATGAGTCAAAGAGCCGCGGTCAGGAGGACAATCCTGAGAAGATTGCCCGCTTTGAAGGCGAAGTAAAGTATATGCAGGAGCATTGGAGCAATATTTTAGAGAACGGTGATCCATATTATAATATAAATCTTACATTATCAAAGGGAGACTGTTCACTTCGTAATTGATACGACCTGAGATATATAGAGCTGGAGACATAAAATGAAAGTAAGTAAATCACTGATTAATAAAATTATTATAGTTGTTTTTATGATATTTTGTGCCGTTATGCTTGTTGTTAAGATACCCTGCAGCTATGTTCAGCTTGAATTTTTGCTGGAATCGACGGAAGGGGTTCATGAGGCGGAGCTGAGCGGAATTGATACTGATGAAAACGATATCGGTGATGTTCAGGGCATAATACACGGAAATACCATAACCTTTGATATGAAGGATTATTATCCTGTGTCGGATTTATTTCTCAAGCTTGATAAATCCGCAATATCAATTCAGACAATAAACTTTAACAGCCGCGACAGGCTGGTATATCAGTGGAGCGGGCAGACAGCTTCAGACAGCATAATTTATTATAATGTTGAAAAAGCAAAATCAAGCTGCACCTTCAGCGATGAATTTATTGAAAAATATAATCAGATTTACTCTTATGACTGGAGACTTAAAGCGGATATTCTTATACCTATTATCATATTGTTTGTGTGCATTGGGGTATTGTATATTCTTATAAAGAAGGCAGCCTCAAGAAACAGATTTATTGCAATTGCGGCGGGAATAGTGGTAAGTGCGCTTGCGATATTTTCAATTGTATCAGGTACCGTAAAGGAAACCTACCGTAAGGTTGAAACCAATGTTGAGCTTGCGGCTCCCAGCGAGGTAATAAATAACCGCGAGGTGTATTCGCAGAGCTTTAAAAATGACAGACCTGTGTGCGGTATTGTTTTAAGGTTCGCCACCTACAATACAGTTCTGGAGAATGACTATAAGTTCTCTGTTTATGATGTTGATTTAGATACTAAGGTGTATCAAAGAACGCTTGATGGTGCAGATATAGAGGATAACAGCTCGAAAACAATTTATTTCGGACAGATGCTTGAGGCCGGTCATGAATACCGCTTCAGTATATCGGCGCGTGAAGAAAACAGTAAGGACACGCTTTCATTGTGGCTCAGTAAAAATGACCAGTATCCTGACGGAACACTGTTTATTGACGGAAAAGACTCCGGAAAGGATGTCGATTTTGACCTGATAGTAAAGGGACCGGACAGCATACGCTGGCTTGCGCTGTTTTTGTTTTTTGTTTCGCTTGCTGCTGTTTTTGCGCTTTGCCATGATAAATTTAAGATAGCTTTGGCAGTCTCAAAGCTTGCAGTCTATGCTCTGGTTTTTGTGTTCAGTCTGTTAAAGATGAATTTTTATTTTGAGAATCTGAATCTGGGCGTTTATGATGAGATGGCGCAGATTTCGTATGTTGCATATCTGGATGAGGTGGATGCAGATCCAACGCCGGATTTTGAGAATATGAAGCTGCTTATGCAGTACAACCGCATGACGCTTGAGGACCCGAATAATCTTCATGCGCTTGAGCAGAGCAAAGGAGAGTTTGACGGTAAGTTTACCGGGACAATAAATTATCTCGGACATCCGCCTTTATACTTCCAGCTTATGAGGCTTACGAACAGTATTCATACAGACGGAGACCATGTTTATGTAAACCTGACGCCTATGCGCGTGTTTAATATGATTATTATATCAGCTGCAATCATATTAATGTTTTTTATAGGCTTTACGAGGATTAAAGCAGACCCGATATACCATCTGCTGTTTGCGCTAATGACGACCTCGGTGCCTATAGTATGCTATGAGGCGTGCATGATAAACAACGATAACCTCGCCTTTCTTAGCGTGGTAATATTTATCTGGGGAGCGATAAGATTTTCAGAGGATAAGCAGAACTATGCAACGTATTTACTGATTGCCGTGGGAATATGCGGCACCATGCTTACAAAGGTTACGGCAGGACTTACGGTATTGGTCGCTGCTGTCATTTTCGTGCTCTGGACAGCTATAAAAGAGCGCAGCGCAAGGCTTATATTTAACAGACATTTTTACGTGACGCTTCCGCTGTATCTGGTAACGGCAGCATATTTCATAACGATGTTTGTGAAATACAAAACCTTTCAGCCGTCGCTTGCGTCATACGCTTACGAGCAGTATGTGAATTATCCTGTTGTGTATATTCCTTTCGAGGAAAGAGAGCATCTGGAATTCTGGCAGTATGTAGATAAATTCTTCCATACATTTTTCGGACAGTGGCAGCAGGGAGCTATGTGGCAGTACAGATACAACGGCTGGGCAAATATCGGCACAAAATCAATGTGGTTTGTTCCGCTTATATATGTATTTGCGGCAAATTATAAAAAGAAGCTGGAGAGATTTTATGTAGCTGCGTTTGCAGGCATAGTTATCACACTGGCGGTACAGTTCGTGAGTGCATACAGGGACTTCCAGTATATTTCCGGACACGGCGGTACGCAGAGCAGATATTATACCTGTATGGTGCTTTTGTTTGCGCTTATAGCGGTACAGCTGCTTGTACGCATATTTGGCAATGATAACGGGGAAAGTATAATAAAGATATACGTTAAGAATTTTAATGAAGTTAAAATCAGCAAGACCATGCTCGCAAATGTCATTATATTTATTTGGTGCGCGGCAATTTTTTATTCAGAGATTGTATTCAACATTATGAATTCGGGCTTGTATATGTTTTAAGCAATAAAGAAGCATTTCCCTGTCAGGGAGCAAAATTGACTTGGAGGAACACAATGAAATTAATTATCCAGATACCCTGCTATAATGAGGCTGACACACTGACGATTGCGCTTGACGACCTGCCTAAGCATATAGAGGGTATTGACGAGATAGAATATCTAATCATAAATGACGGCAGTACGGACGATACGGTGAAGGTCGCAAGGCAGTGGGGCGTAAATTATATAGTTAATTTCAAAAAGAATAAGGGACTTGCGAAGGGCTTTATGGCAGGAATTGACGCCTGCTTAAGAAACGGCGCAGACATTATCGTAAATACCGACGCTGACAACCAGTATGTCGGTGCGGATATAGAGAAGCTTGTAAGACCTATACTTGAGGGCAAATCAGACATTGTCATAGGAGAGCGTCCTATTGACAGCACAGCGCACTTTTCACCGCTTAAAAAGAGGCTGCAGCATATAGGAAGCTGGGTCGTAAGAAAGGCGTCAAAAAGCGATATACCGGACGCACCGAGCGGCTTTAGGGCTTACAGCAGGGAAGCTGCAATGAGGCTTAATGTAATAAATGAATACACCTACACGCTGGAGACAATAGTTCAGGCGGGCAGAAGAAATATTGCGATGGAGTCGGTGCCGATACGCACAAACGAAGAGTTAAGACCGTCAAGGCTGTTTAACAGTATGTTCGGCTATGTAAGAAGGTCGATAGCGGCAATACTTCGGGCGTATATGATGTACAAGCCTCTGCTGTTCTTCTCGGTGCTTGGAAGCATACCATTTATCGCCGGTCTTTGCATAGGAATAAGATTTATTTATTTCTGGTTTGCCGAACAGGGCAGGGGACATGTCCAGTCGCTTATACTTGCGAGCACACTTATGCTCCTTGGCTTTATGATATTTGTGGTCGGTCTGCAGGCGGATATTATATCGGGCAACAGAAAAATACTTGAGGATATCCAGTATCATGTCAGAAAGCTTGAATACGACGGCGTGAAGAAAAAAGAAGAGGAAAAAGATGAAGAACCTTTTACAGAATAAAAAAGTTCTGTTCATAACAACTAAAAATATTGATTATATAAGAAATATTCAGGAGATGGATATTATTAAAAAGCAGGCGAGAGCATTTGAGGTATTGGGCTTTGCGGATAAGGGTTATCCGAAGCGCTTACTTAAGCTGTATTGGTGTCTGCTTTTTAAAAATGTAAAGAGCTTTGATGTTATTTTTATCGGGTTTGCGCCGCAGCTTGTCCTGCCATTGTTCGGTTTTAAGTTCAGAAAGAAAACGGTTATAATTGATTTCTTTATTTCGCTTTATGACACTGTGTGCTGCGACAGAAGGAAATTCAGTGAAAATGGCATGATTGGCAGGCTTCTAAAAAGACTTGATAAGAGAACTCTGCGAAAATCAGACCTTATAATTGCAGATACCAAAAGCCACGGCAGGTATTTTGCCAAAGAGCTTGGGGCAGACGAAAATAAAATAGAGGTTTTGTATCTTGAAGCGGACAGAAGCATTTACAGACCGTTATCAGTAGAAAAAAAGGATGATGCGAAGGGGCGCTTTGTCGTGCTGTATTTCGGAAGCTGCCTTCCGCTGCAGGGCGTGGACGTGGTTTTAGGAGCCGCCGGGCTTCTTAAGGACAGAAAAGACATTTTGTTTTATATAATAGGGCCGGTCGAGGGCAGGTATGAGCTGCCAAAGTCGGACAACATAAAGTATATACCATGGCTGGCGCAGCGTGAGCTTGCAGAGTATATTGCCACGGCAGACCTCTGCCTTGCCGGACATTTCAACAACAATATTGAGAAGGCGAAAAGGACGATTCCGGGCAAGGCATATATATATGAAGCAATGGAAAAGCCTATGATACTTGGGGACAATGAGGCGGTAAGAGAGCGCTATGACGAGAGCATGAGTGGGATATATTTTGTTCCTATGGGTGATGCCGGAGCACTTGCGGAGAAAATAGAAAATGCTTATAGTGTCATGGTTAAAAAATTGCAAAAATATTAAAAAAAATTGACAAAGATACTTGTGTTATTGACATATTTAATGTTATTATTAAAATTAGTGGAATTTCTTTAAAATAGCGTACTGGGAGGAGATACAACTATGAAATTTTCATCAAAGACCGGATTTGCTTTAATAGGCCTTATTCTTGTTATGGCAATATCGTCTATGGTTTTGGCAGGAAATTCATCAGATGATGGGGAAAGTACAGAAGTTGAATATGATTATGACGAATTGGAAGCGCTCGATGAATTGATTGAGGGAGCGCAGCTGGTTGAGGATGATACTGAGGCTGTAGTTGAGGAGTCGGCTGATGTATCTGATGATGAGGAAATTTTGCAGGAGGATATGACAGAGGCATTGGAAGAGGATATTGCCTCTGATACAGATATATCTGAAACAGAAGCTTTAGCTGATGAGGCTCTTGAGACAGAGGCTGAGATTACAGCTGATAGCGAGGCTGAGGCTGCGTGGACCGAAGCTTCAGAGGTTATAGAAGAAGCTGCTGATGAGTTTGAAGCTGCAGAAGCAGAAGAGACTGAGGCAGTTAAGGAAGCAGTGAAGGCAGAAGCTGAAGTAGAGGAAGCAGTAAAGGAAGAGCCAAAGACAGTAGAAGAAGCAGTAAAGGAAGATCCGAAGGCAGCAGAGGAGCAGAGGGCAGCAGAGCCGGCAGAGGCAGCAGAACCAAAGGCAGCAGAGGAAGCAGTTAAGGAAGAGCCGAAGGCAGTAGAGGAAGCAGTTAAGGAAGAGCCAAAGGCAGCAGAAGAAGCAGTTAAGGAAGAGCCAAAGGCAGTAGAAGAAGCAGTAAAGGAAGAGCCAAAGGCAGCAGAGCCGGTAGAGGCAGAGGAGCAGAAGGCTGCAGAAGAGCAGAGTGTTGTTATTTTAAATCCTGAGACGTTCTCATGTGATTTAGTTGAGACAGCAGCTGATTATGCACAGGAGCCGAATGTTCAGGTGATTGAGGCTGAAAGCGTTCCGGCAGAGGCTGAGGCAGTTAAGGAAGCAGCGGAGGCAGTTGAGGAAGCAGAGCCGGAGACAGAAAATGTTCCTGTTGAGGTTTTTGAGGGAACAATTCATATATTAAGCGATGAGGATATTGAAGACAGCAGCTATGTTGAAAGTGAAGGCGCTGCATATACAAACCTTACATACAGCAATCGTGGTCCGGTATCGGATATAAAGGCGTATCCGAATACACATATCAATACAGGCAACATCAAGAAGGATTTAATTAGTGTTGCGGTGACACAGGTAGGCTATTACAGACTTGAGGATTCCACAACCAAGTACGGCGAATGGTATGGTCTTCCTACAAGCGCTTGGTGCGCTATGTTTGTCAGCTGGTGTTCAAACCAGGCTGCAGTTCCAAAGGACATTATTAAGCCATTCTGCCGCTGTGCAACAGAGGCAACATGGTTTAAGAGCATAAGCAGATGGGTTGAGCCTGCAGGATATATTCCGCAGGAGGGCAATATCATATTCTTCCACTACAATGGCAATACTATTAATCATGTAGGTATAGTTACCGGAACCGAAGGCGAGTATGTATATTGTATAGAAGGAAATAACGGTGATGCCGTAAATATTACAAGACATAAGCTTACGGCAGCTTATATTGCAGGATATGGTTTACCGGCATATCCGGGTGCAGAGGTAAAGGCGGCAGAGCCTGTAAAGACAGCAGAGCCTGCAAAGACAGCGGAGCCTGCAAAGACAGCAATACCTTCGCCACAGCCTTCCAAGCCGCAGATAAAGTACAGCGTTCATGTACGCTCATACGGCTGGCTTGATTATGTGCTTGAGGGCAAGGTTGCCGGAACTACAGGTCAGAGCCTTAGAATGGAAGCCATAAAGATTTCCTTGACAGAGAATGCTAAGGCAAGCGGCGGCATTAAGTACAGAGTACACGTTCGTTCATACGGCTGGATGCCTTGGGTAAGGGATGGCGAGCAGGCCGGAACCACAGGCGAGAGCAGACGTATGGAGGCTATCCAGATTATGCTTACAGGCGAGATGGCAAATTTATATGATGTTTATTATCGTTCACATGTAAGAAGCTATGGATGGCTTGACTGGACAAAGAACGGACAGATGTCCGGAACCTCGGGTATGTCTTTAAGACTTGAGGCGATAGAGATAGTCCTTGTTGAAAAGGGCGGTCCGGCACCGGGAAGCACGGCGCATCCTTATTATGGACAATAAATGATTTTATATGGCGGTTAATCTTTATGATTAACCGCCATTCAGCGTAAAATAAGCATGCAATATGTTCTTCATTTTGCAGGAAGAGGTTAAGCTAATGCAGTATAATATTGATGTAGTAAGACTCAGGGAGGATACCCTTACAGTTGCAGGCTGGGCTGTTGGGGAAAGCATTGAAGATGATGTAAAGTTTGAGGTAAAGGATTCCTCTGGTGAAGTGATACCGGCGGATATTGTCATGATGAACCGCTTTGACATTACAAGAGAGATATTTCATTCAAACAGCGATAAGATGTTTGGATTTGACATAAGATTTAAGGTCAGCGATGACCGGGTATATTATCTTTGCATGAGCTGCAAAGGAAAAGAGATAAAAGAGAAGCTGTCTATTAAAAAGATTAAAAAGCAGGGCGGCAAGAAATCAATATTGGATAAGAGCCTTCAGTATTTTAAATCCTACGGCCTCAAATCATTTGTTACAAAGGTAGGCACGAAGCTTAAGGAAAGGAAGCTGCCTTATGATGAGTGGAGGCTTAGGGTGATACTTGATGAGGAAGCACTTAAGGCTCAGAGAAATCATAAATTTGATATATCGCCTAAGTTCTCAATAGTCGTTCCGCTTTACAGGACAGACGAGGTCTTTTTAAATGAGATGATTGCTTCGGTTCAGGCGCAGACCTATGAAAACTGGGAGCTGTGCCTTGCGGACGGAAGCGGAAGCGGCTACACTCTTGAAAAGGCAGTAGAGCAATTTGTTAAGGATGACCGTATAAAATATAAGCAGCTTGATGACAATTTCGGTATAGCAGGAAATACAAACGCCGCACTTGATATGGCGGCAGGCGATTATGTGGTGCTTTTAGACCATGATGATTTGCTTTCACCGGATGCATTATATGAATGTGTGGCAGCGGTAAATAAAAATATAGACTGTGACATCATTTATTCGGACGAGGACAAGATTGACCAGACAGGAAAGCATTACAGCGAGCCGCATTTCAAGCCGGATTTTAATATTGACCTGCTTAGAAATGTTAATTATATCTGCCATCTTTTTGTGGTAAAAAGGGATATAGTAAATTCAATAGGCGGCTTTAAGTCGGAATATGATGGGGCGCAGGATTATGATTTTATTTTCAGGTGCATAGAAAATTCAAAGATAATTGTGCATATACCTAAGGTGCTGTATCATTGGCGCATCAGCGGCACATCGACAGCCATGGACCCGGAGTCAAAGCTTTACGCCTTCAAGGCAGGAGCACGCGCAATTGAGGACCATTGTACGAGAATGGGGCTTAAGGTGCATGTGTATGAGGGAATGATGCCGGGATACTACAGGACGGTGTTTGAATTAAATGACAGACCGCCGGTGTCGGTTATTATTCCGAACAAGGACCACATTCAGGACCTTGATAAGTGTCTGCGCTCACTGTTTGAGGTGTCGTCCTATGAAAATATAGAAGTAATAGTTGTGGAAAACAATAGCACCGAGGAGAGCACATTTAAATATTACGAGGATATTGTTAAAAAATATGACAAGGTAAAGGTCGTTTTCTGGGAAGGTCAGGGCTTTAACTTTTCTGCAATCAATAATTTCGGGGCTTCAAAGGCATCCGGCGAGTATTTGCTTTTATTAAATAATGACACTGAGATAATTAACAGCGACTGCATTGACGAGCTTTTAGGCTACGGACAGAGAGAGGACGCAGGCATAGTCGGAGCAAGACTTTTATATGAAGATAATACGCTGCAGCATGCGGGCGTGGTTATAGGCTTTGGCGGAATTGCGGGACATGCCTTTGTCGGACTGCACAAGGATGAAAAATGCTATTTCCTGCGTTCAATGTGCGCACAGGACTTAAGCGCTGTGACGGCAGCGTGTATGCTTGTGAAAAAAAGCGTATTTGACGAGGTGGGCGGCTTAAATGAGGAGCTTGCCGTGGCGTTTAATGATATTGATTTCTGCTTAAAGGTCAGAGAAGCGGGGAAGCTTGTAATATATAATCCTTATGCACAGCTTTATCATTATGAATCAAAATCAAGGGGACTGGAGGACAGTCCTGAGAAAATAGCGAGATTTAATAAAGAAGTCGGAACCTTTAAGGAGCGCTGGCAGGATATACTTAAAGCCGGAGACCCGTTCTATAATCCGAATCTTACACTAAGAGACACAAATTTTGCACTGAAGGATTTAGATAAGGAGTAGGAATTAAAAGACTGCCCGGCGCAGAATGCACAGCATAGGCAGAGATGCTATCCGAATAACTAAAAATAAAAAAACTATTTGTTTATTAAAAATGTGTGAAATGCTTGATATTATGTTATCATAAAGCTATAATAATGTTTATTGTAATATTTACAGGGTTGGGTTGTTTGTATGAAGGTTACAGTTGTAATACCAAACTATAACGGAATATCCTTCTTGAAGGATTGCATGGATTCATTAGAAAAGCAGACATATAAGGATTTTTCCGTGCTTGTGGTTGATAATGCTTCAAAGGACACAAGCGCACAGTTCCTTCAGGAGAACTATCCATGGGTGGAGGTTCTAGAGCTTGATAAGAATTACGGCTTTTCGGGAGCGGTCAACAAGGGAATTGCACATGCGAAGTCTGAGTATGTGATTCTTTTGAACAATGATACCGCATCCGATGAGAATTATGTAGCCGAGCTTGTTAAGTGCATGGACAAGGATGAAAAGATTTTTTCCGCCAACCCGAAGATGATACAGATGTACAACAAGGAGCTGCTTGATGACGCGGGAGATATGTATTCTGTCATAGGCTGGGGCTTTCAGCGCGGCGTAGGGCAGAAGTCCTCCGGATATAACAGAGAATGCAGGATATTTTCATCATGCGCCGGGGCGGCAATCTACCGCAGAAGCGTATTTGATGAAATCGGCATGTTTGACGAGATGCATTTTGCTTATCTTGAGGACATTGATGTAGGGTACCGCGCAAGAATTGCCGGATATAAGAATGTGTACTGCCCGGCTTCGATAGTTTATCATGTTGGAAGCGGTACAAGCGGTTCAAAGTACAATGATTTCAAGGTGAAGCTTGCCGCGCGCAACGGTATATATCTTAATTACAAGAACATGCCGTTACTTATGTTGGTCATCAATTTTATACCTATAGCCTTCGGGATGCTTGTCAAGTATCTGTTCTTTCTGAAAAAGGGCTTCGGGAAGGCATACACCGGGGGCGTAAAAGAGGGCATAAAGACCTGCAGAAGCTGTAAAAAGGTGCGCTTTAAGCTAAAGAACCTTTGGTCATATATAAGAATTGAATTTGAACTTATAGTTAATTTGTTTATTTATATATTCGAATTTATTAAAAGAAAATTATAACAGGTAAGTAATATGATTAAAAGTAACCAAAGAGGCTTGAATATTACGCATATTATCGTAGATGCGCTTATAATAGTTATATCATACGCTTTATCATATTTTATTATGTTTGGCGGCGTGTTTACAGATAAGCTGCCGGCACTCCCACCGGAGGTATATGGTACTGCGCTGGCGTTTATTCTGCCGGGAGCACTTCTTCTCTACTGGATATTCAATTTGTATTCTCCGAAGAGGATACAGAGTATCCGTTTTGAGATTGCAAATATTATAAAAGCGAATGCAGTAAGTCTTCTTATTGTAACCATGATTCTCTACCTTGCGAAGGATAAGCTTATAGGCTTCTCAAGACCTATGGTTTTTATCTTCTTTGGATTGAATGTGTTCTTAGAGATATTATTCAGAGGCGTTGTAAGAAAGATATTAAAGAGCCTCAGAACACATGGCTACAACCAGAAGCATGTGCTGCTTATAGGCTACAGCCGCGCCGCTCAGAGCTACATTGACAGAGTGGTTGCAAACCCTTCATGGGGCTACAGAATCAGAGGAATCCTTGACGACACCCAGCCAAGAGGAGTGGAGTACAAGGGCGTGAAGGTTTTAGCAAAGACCGAGAATCTCGCTGAGATACTTGATTTTAACAGACTTGATGAGATTGCGATTACGCTCGGACTTGGAGAATACGACAAGCTGGCAAGCATAGTTGCGGCGTGTGAGAAGTCAGGAGTACATACAAAGTTTATTCCTGACTACGATAACGTAATCCCTACGAAGCCTTACACAGAGGATTTGCTGGGACTTCCTATCGTGCATATAAGAAATGTGCCGCTTAATGACCCGCTTAACGCTTCAACAAAGAGATTTTTTGACATTATCGGTGCGATACTCGCAATAATTATTTTTTCACCGGTCATGCTTGCAGCCGCAATATCGGTTAAGCTTTCGTCAAAGGGTCCTGTTATTTATAAGCAGGAGCGCATAGGCAAGCATAACCGTCCATTTAATATGTACAAATTCCGCTCAATGAGAGTTCAGAAGGAAGAGGAAGAAAAGAAATGCTGGACAACAGCAGATGACCCGAGAGTTACCGAGGTCGGCAAATTTATCAGAAAGACAAGTGTGGATGAACTGCCACAGTTATTTAATGTGCTCAAGGGTGATATGAGCCTTATCGGACCGAGACCGGAAAGGCCGCAGTTCGTTGAGCAGTTTAAGGAAGAGATTCCAAGATACATGGTTAAGCACCAGGTTAGACCGGGTATGACAGGCTGGGCGCAGGTGAATGGCTTCAGAGGTGATACATCAATTACCGAGAGAATCAACTGTGATTTATATTATATTGAAAACTGGTCATTAGGACTTGATTTAAAGATATTATTCCTGACGGTATTTAAAGGATTTGTTAATAAAAATGCATATTAATATGTATTGGAAAGGGCAGATATGGATAATCAGTTAACTGAATATGAGTTAAGAAGAAGAAAACAGCAGAGAATTGCACAGAAGAAAAAGAAGGCTGCAAAGAGAAGAAGACGCAAGATACTTATTTTTATGGCAGAGCTTATGGTATTCTTTGTTGTAGTTGTCGCACTGTTTGGTATTACAAAGTGGGACAAGATACAGAAGCCTTCCTTCACAAAAAATGAGATTAAGGTAAATGAAGACATCAATGAAGATGTTTTAGAGGTTATGAAGGGCTACAGCACCTATGTATTATTCGGCGTTGACGCCAGAGACAGGGATCAGCTTGATAAGGGTATTCACAGCGATACAATTATGATTGTGTCAGTAGACCACGACACCGGAGATATCAGAATAGTGTCTGTATTCAGAGATACATATTTATGTGTGTCTGAGGAGGACAAATTCGGTAAGATTAACGGCGCTTATATGACAGGCGGCCCGCTCAATGCAATTAATATGTTAAACCGTAATTTTGACTTAAGTATTGACGGTTATGTGACGGTTAACTGGTACGCTCTTGCAAAGACCATAGACCTGCTTGGAGGTGTAGAGGTCAATATAACAGAAGACATGATAAACAACCCTAAGCATGGAAATATGCTCAACGGTTATATTATTGAGACCTCGCAGAGTACAGGCGTTCCTTCAATGGGCGTTGACAAACCGGGACTTCAGACGCTTAATGGTATTCAGGCGGTTGCATACAGCCGTATCCGTTATGTATCGGGTGGCGACTATACAAGAACCGAGCACCAGCGAGAGGTTGTCGGACTTATGTTTGAAAAGGCAAAGAAGATGAGCTTCGGACAGTTGAATTCAATTATTGACGAGGTGCTTCCGAACATTTCAACCAATATTGATATCGGTGAGGCTTTATCGCTTGCGAAGCTTATAACCAAGTACAATATTATCATGGGCGAGGGCTTCCCGTATGAAAAGACAACAAAGCGTATTCCTGAGCTGAACAACGCAGACTGCGTTCTTACCATTGATTTTGCAAGTAATGTTGCGCGCATGCATGATGCTCTTTATGGCAGCGGCGCCTCCTATGTTCCATCATCAGAGGTTCAGAGAATCCAGAAGATTATTGAAAAACAGATTGATTGATAAGCATCAATTGTTTATATGAATGTATTTCCAGGACGGAGACCGGTTTTTGCCGGCCTTCGTTTTTTTGAGGGGATAACCAGAATTTTGGGATAACCAAATTTTTTAGAGGCTTGCCATAATAATAAGCCAGCCGGAATTTTTAGGGAGGTGCCAAAATAATTAACCAGCCAGAATTTTTAGGGGGTGCCAAAATTTTTTTGCGGATTAAGCCTTGTTTTTCGGCATGTTTAAAAAGATTTTTCATGTTTTTTAACGAAGTGAACACAAATAGAACACAATTTATTATTATCATAATACCATAAAGAGAAAAAAAGCAGGGAGGCATTTTATTATGAAGGAATTTGATGATATGAATTTTGAAGATATTAATGAAAGGTTTAACCGTGAAATTGCCGGACAGGCAGACAGCCTCTCATCAGATGCAGCACAGGCAGGAAATATGGTATCGGACACAGCGCAGGCTGCAGCAGCACAGGCAGAGAATATGGTATCGGACACAGCGCAGGCTGCGGCAGCACAGGCAGGAAATATGGTATCGGACACAGCACAGGCTGCAGCGACACAGGCAGAGAATATTGCATCTGATATGAATCATGCGGCGACAGAGGCAAAGCAGGGACTGTATGACAGACTTGACGAGCATGGATATTTTGAGACCGACCAGATATTACATTCACAGAATACAGAGAATCAGCAGAATGCATATAATCAGCAGAGTGCATATAATCAGCAGAATGCATATAATCAGCAGAATGCATATAACCCGCAGAATGCATATAATCAGCAGAGTGCAGTGACATATGCTGCAGCGGGCGCAGGAAGATATTCAAATGAAACTGTAGACAACAGAGAATATCAGAAGCTCAGAGAGCAGGCTGACAAGAAGGCAGAAAAGGCAGGCAGGGCAGAGAGCAAAAAGTCAGCCGAAAAAAAGACGAAGAAGAAAAATCACTGGTTTTTAAAGGGAGTTGCATGCCTGCTTGCGGCTATTATGCTCGGCAGTCTGGCTGCAGGAGCATTTATAGGGGTTATGCACCTGTCAGGCTATGATGACAAGCTGGAGAAGGTTCTTGACGCTGCAAATGCGCCGCAGGCACTGCATGTAAGCGGTACAGTAGATGATGAAAGCACAGCCGTAAATAACGCAAATGTTTCAAGCGGAGCGATAGATACAGGAGTTTCTGAGGTCGTTAAAAAGACAATGCCTGCGATTGTTGCGATAACAAGCAAGATAATATATGAATCAAACAATCCTTTTGATTTCTTCTTTAATAATGGCGGCAGCCGTGAGACAACAGGCGCTGGTTCAGGTATTATTATCGGACAGAATGACAAGCAGCTCCTTATGGTTACAAATTATCATGTCGTTGAAGATGCATCATCACTTATTGTAACCTTCGTTGATGGAAAAGAAGCTCCGGCAACAGTTAAGGGCTTTTCAGAGGAGAAAGATTTAGCAGTTGTTACGGTTGAATTGAGTGATCTTGAGGATACAACACATGATGCAATCAGTGCAATCACATTCGGAGATTCAGAGCAGCTTGCTCTTGGAGATAAAGTAATTGCAATAGGTAATGCACTTGGATACGGACAGTCGGTAACTGTAGGTTATGTGAGCGCATTAAGCAGGGATGTAACTATTAAGAATATTACAAGGAATCTGCTCCAGACAGATGCCGCAATCAATCCGGGAAACAGTGGCGGCGCACTTATAAATGTTAAGGGTGAGTTAATCGGTATAAATTCTGCAAAGTATTCAGATACCCAGGTTGAGGGCGTCGGCTATGCAATTCCTATAACTCAGGTTAAGGACCTTATAGAAGAGCTTATGAACAAGGAGCCCCTTAAGGAGGTTGAAGAATCTCAGGCATCATTTTTAGGAATAACACCTGCAGATGTAGACAGCTCATCAGCATATCTTTACAATATGCCTCAGGGTGTATATGTATATGCGCTTACTGAGAACGGTCCGGCAGCAAAGAGCGGAATCTTAGAAAGAGATATTATTACAAGCATAGATGATAATAAGATAACAAGCAGCGAGGATCTTTTAAAGACACTCAAATATTATCCGGGCGGCAAGACAGTCGATGTTACTGTCCAGAGAATTGTAGACAATCAGTATCAGGAAATGGTGATATCGGTTGAGCTCGGACTTAAATCAGATTATGTAAAAGAAGAAGATAATAATTAAACAATTACCTTATTTGTAGTCTCCTATACTAGTAAACCAAAAGCAGGCTTATGCATTCCCCCCATCAAAGCATTTGCCTGCTTTTGCGTGTGGTAAAAATAAGATGAGGACTTCATGAGGCATCTGCCTGCCTGTGCGTTTAAAGTTTAGCGAAAGTTTAATCTTTTTAATGAGGATTTAACAAATGAAGGTATATATGATTGTTGCTAAATCGGGTAGATTTATGTTATTATAAATCATGCTGGTAGTCAGGTTTGAAGAAATCGAGAAAAAGAAGCTTGTTTTTAAACGCAAGTTGACTGCGAACTAAAAAAGCGCATATATAGTCAATCGCTCGCACATGTCGGGATGACTGCAAATTGAAAAAGCGCAGCTGCGGTCAACCATGAGACGAAAGCAAGCCGCCTGCAAATAAATAAGAAAGAACAGTGGGTAGAGATGGCAGAAGATAAGAACAATAATATTGATGATAAAGAAAAAAAGTTAAATGGTTTTGTGGACGATACCACAGACAGCGATGAATCGGATGATGGAGATTACGAGAAGGTCTGCTTTGTGTGCAGGAGAAATGAAAGGACTGCGGGCAGGATGATCAGCATGCCGGGAGGTATCGACGTGTGCAGCGATTGTCTGCAGAAGGCATTCAATACATTTGGCAATATGGATCCTTCCATGCTGCCACCGGAAATGCAGGGGATGACAGGCGCACCATGGATGACAGGTATACCGGGGATGACAGGTATGCCGGGCGGATTTACAAATAGTGCCGCAAAGGCTTCGGAGGATGATTCGGAGGATGCTTCAAAGGGTGACGGCAGGAAGTCTGGACAGGGGATTCCGAATTTAAGCTTTATAAACCTCGGTGACCTTACAGGCTTTGGACGCGAGATACCAAAGAGACAGAAGGTAAAGAAAAAGAAGGATGATGTAAAAGAGGTCTTTGACAGGAACAAGGTGCCTGCACCGCACAAGCTTAAGGCGATGCTTGATGAGTATGTAGTCGGACAGGAAAAGGCGAAGAAGGCCATTTCCGTGGCGATTTACAACCATTATAAAAGAGTCGGTTCAGACAACAAGGACGGCATAGAGATTGAAAAGTCAAATATGCTTCTGCTCGGACCTACCGGAAGCGGTAAGACATATCTGGTAAAGACGATTGCAAAGCTTTTAGATGTGCCGCTTGCAATAGCAGATGCGACCTCACTTACCGAGGCAGGCTATATCGGTGATGATATAGAGAGCGTTGTGTCAAAGCTTCTTGCAGAGGCAGACAATGATGTGGAAAAAGCAGAGCACGGCATCATTTACATAGACGAGATAGACAAGATTGCGAAGAAGAAAAATACGAACACCAGAGACGTAAGCGGCGAGTCGGTGCAGCAGGAATTATTAAAGATGCTGGAGGGCAGCGTGGTTGAGGTTCCTGTGGGCAGCAACAGCAAGAATGCGATGGTGCCTATGGCAACAGTTGACACCACCAACATACTCTTTATCTGCGGCGGCGCATTCCCGGGACTTGAAGAAATCATAAAAGAGCGCCTCAACGAAAAATCATCCATCGGCTTTGAAGCAGACTTGAAGGATAAGCATGATGAAGACAAGAACCTGCTTACAAAGGCAAAGGTGGACGATTTAAGAAAATTCGGCATGATTCCGGAGTTTCTCGGACGTCTTCCGATTATCGTTTCGCTGGAGACACTTACGAAGGACTTCCTCGTGCGCATTCTCACCGAGCCGAAGAATGCTATTTTGAGCCAGTACAAGAAGCTGCTTGCAATGGACGAGGTACAGCTTGAATTTTCTGAGGGCGCATTGGAGGCTATAGCCGAAAAGGCGATGGAGAAGAACACCGGAGCCAGAGCGTTAAGGTCGATATTAGAAGAATTCATGCTGGATATTATGTATGAGATTCCGAAGGATGACAATATAGGCAGGGTAGTAATAACCAAAGAATATATTGAAAATACCGGAGGACCGATTATCGAGATGCGAGGCATGGAGACAACGGCACTTCCACAGAAAGATTAGCGGCACGTCGGATAAGATATGGCACAGCTTTAGGAGTGGAGGACGGCGCTCCCATATAAAAATTAGAAGCCGGGCGGATAGGATACGGCGCGGCTTTAGGAGTGGAGGACGGGACTTCCACAAAAAAACAAGTGAATATAAGACAGATTAAATCAGTCAATACTTCAGCCCGAATGTCATATATTAATAAAAAGACATTCGGGTATTTTATAGCTGATTGTAAGGAAGCATCAATTTCAAATTAGAATATTAACACAATCAGAGATTATCAGTAATTAGCTGCTGTATCATTTTATAAAAAAGATAGTAAAAACCAATAAAACAATGTATAATAAATAAAGATATTTGTTAATGCACAATGAAGGAAAAATTCATATATGTGAATGTGATTATGACAAAAAGGAAATAGATAATTAATAAAAGCTTCTTGGCAATTATGGACTACTATGGCTGTGATGTGCGTTTTGTGTATGAAAAAAGGAAAGCAGGTGAAAATCGTGACGATAAATGAAGTGCTTGCAAAAGATGAGAAACAGATATTTGATAGGAAAAGTATTAATATCAAGGCTGTGGATTTGTCTGATACGATTTGTGCCTTCGCAAATGCCGACGGAGGAACGATAGCAATAGGTATATCTGATAAAACGCGACGTGTTGAGGGAGTAGACTATCATTTAGAGCAATTAAATGAAATTCTTCGTGCTCCTATTGATTATTGTAATCCTTCTGTACCGGTTAATACGGAACTGATAGAATGCACTAATCATGAAGGAAAAGAAGATCATGTTCTCCTTATGCATATTGAGGCAAGTCCCTTATTCCACGTAAATCAGGCAGACGAAGCCTTTGTTCGTGTTGGCGATAAAAGTAAGAAACTGAATTTTGAAGATAGAATGACTATGATGTATGCAAAGGGTGTCCGATATTATGAGGATGAGCCAGTTGCAGATGCGACAATGGATGATTTAGAGCTTGATTTTGTAAGAGAGTATTGTAGGAAAATAGGATATTCCAAATCTCCAGAATCATATTTACGTGAAAACAAGAAATTTGTTACGATGAAAGACAATAAAGAGCAGGTATCGGTTGCTGCGATATTGCTCTTTGGGAAGAAGCCACAGGATTTCTTCCCACGAGCGTTTATAAGATTTATTCGCTACGATGGAACTGAGGCTTTGGTTGGTAAGGATATGAATGTTGTCAAGGATGTTATCTTTGATGGAAGAATACTAGAACAGGTAGAAAAAGCTGTTGAGTTTATTAAAATTCAAATGAAAGAGAAAACATATCTTGGTCATGATGGTATTTTTGTGACGGAAGAAGAATATAGTGAGTTTGTCCGCACGGAGATTGTAGTTAATGCAGCGACTCATCGTGACTATGGGATTAAAGGAACAGATATTCAGATAAAGATGTTTGATGACCGCTTGGAGGTTGATAGTCCAGGTACATTTGCCGGAATGGTAAAAAAAGAAAACATTAGATTTACCCATTTTTCCAGAAATCCAAAGATTGCAGCATTTCTTAAGGATTATGGCTATGTGAAGGAATTTGGAGAGGGCGTTGAACGTATGTGCAAGGAACTGGAAGCAGCTGGACTCCCTGATCCTGTGTTTAACAACAGTACATTTATTCTTAAAACTACAATTATGAGCTCATCTTATAAAAGGTTGCCGATTAGAGAAGGAAAAGCTGCTGATTCGGTTTACAAGTTGCCAATTGGAGAAAGGAACGTTGCCGATTTGTTTCAAAGGTTGCCGATTGGAGAAGGGAAAGTTGCCGATTCAATTCAAAACGGCAAGTTTGAAGATAAAGAGTTGCCGATTAAACTTTTTAAAGAGGATTTTATAAAGTCTTGTTCAGATAAAGGGTATAGAGGATCAACAATTGATAATTTACAAAAGGTATATGACGATATTGAAGTAAATCAAGTTTTTGGATCAGAGTATATAATAAAAATACTTGATTGCTCAGAGCGAACAGCAAGAAATATTATTGCTAAACTAAAAGAGTCAGATACTATTGTTACGGTTGTCGGAAAAGGAAAGGGAAAGTATCGATTTAAGTATGTAGATGAAATACATTAATGGAATCGTGAGAAAAACTGATTATTAAACCAATAAAATAATTATTTGAAGCTTTAAGATATTAAGTCAATACTTCAGCCCGAATGTCATATATTAATAAAAAGACATTCGGGTTTTTTATGGCTGATTGTAAGGAAGCATCAATTTCAAATGATTATGCTGATTTTATATACGATTATGAATCAACCGTGATGGCAGGAATTGAATTCCCGGAGGATTCGTGTATACAGCAGATAGCAATAGGGATGGGGGTATATTATGGCGAGAGGAGCAGGATACCTGATATAGATATTCAGTTCTACGGATATTTCTCCATCCCTCGTTTGTATACAATACTGGATACAAGCAGCATGGAGGCCTCGGGGATTTTAAAAATAATTAATCAGCCGCTGCTGGGACTAAGCGGCAAGGACGTGCTTATAGGCTTTATTGATACCGGAATAGACTACACAAATCCGGTTTTTTTTGATGAGCTGGGCAATTCAAGGATAGAGGGAATATGGGACCAGACAGACCAGACGGGACAGCCGCCGCTTGGTATATTTTATGGGAGTGAGTATACGGGCGAGGATATCAGGCGGGCGCTTAGGCAGCCCGACCCTCTTTCGGTGGTGCCACAGACAGATGATGACGGGCATGGCACATTTATGGCGTCGATTGCGGCAGGAAGGCTTGATATTGAAAATGACTTTACGGGGGCGGCGCCGCAGGCGAGCATTGCCATGGTTAAGCTAAAGCCGGCAAAACAATACCTGAAGGACTTTTATCTGGTGAGCGGCGATGAGCCGATATATCAGGAAAATGATATAATGACAGGGGTAAAATATTTATTGAACCTCCAGAGAAGGCTGAAAATGCCTATGGTTATCTGCGTGGGACTCGGAACCAACAACGGAGGGCATACGGGCGGAGCACCGCTTGGCGTTTTGCTGGACTATGTGTGCTCAACAATTGGGACATCCGCGGTGATATCGGTGGGAAACGAAGCAAATGCCGCACATCATTTCCTGGGTGCAATACAAAGAGAGGGCGAATATGAGGATGTGGAAATAAGAGTGCCAGAGGGCCAGCCGGGCTTTACCGTGGAGCTTTGGGCGCAGGCGCCTGAGCAGTATTCGATAGAAATCATTTCGCCGTCGGGAGAGACCACTGACAGAATACCGGTGCGCATAGGTGGAAGCGGCGTCTACAGGTATGTGCTCGACAGAAGCACGGCGTTTGTGGATTACGAAATATTTCAGTCGGGAACCGGAAACCAGCTTATATTTGTAAGGCTGGCGACGCCGTCGGCGGGCATCTGGACATTGAGGGTATTTAATGACTATTTTATTAACGGAAATTATCATGTCTGGCTGCCGATAACAGGCGTGGGAAGCGACGAGGTGGTTTTCCTGCAGCCAAATCCAAATACGACAATAGTTATACCTTCTACCGCCCAGAGGGCGATAAGCGTTGCTGCGTACAATCACGTAAACGGAAGCATTTATATTAATTCAAGCCGCGGCTTTACAAGAAATAATGCAATCAAGCCCGATATAACCGCGCCGGGCGTGAATGTGTACGGCGCACTGCCGGATGGACGGTTTACGAGAAGGAGCGGCACGAGCGTTGCGGCGGCGCATGTGGCGGGGGCGGCGGCACTTATACTTGAGTGGGGAATAAATGACGGAAACATACCGCTAATGACAAACAGCGACATAAAAACGATAATCACAAGAGGTGCGATAAGAAGCCCCGACATTACTTATCCGAGCAGAGTATGGGGTTATGGAATACTGGATTTATATTCGTCATTTGAAAAAATAAACCGCTGAGAAAATTAAAAGAGAATATGAAATTAGCTAAGAGACCGTATTTACCGGATGGCTCATTTGAGTCATCCGGCTTTGAATATCTGCTCTTATGAAAATAATGAAAAGAATCCTGCTATAATTGCGCCGAGCGCTATAAAGAAATCTCCGAGATTGAATACAATTTTTTTGAAAAAGCCGTGAGGGATTCTTATGTAATCTACGACATAGCCTCTTACAAAATGGTCGTAAAAATTGCTCCATGCGCCGCCGATAAACATGCCGAAGCCAAGCTTTACAAGGGTCAAGCCCTTTTTAAAGAGCAGTGGTATGTATATGATATACAAAACAATCATTGCGCCGGATATAAGATATTTAACAAGAAGAGGCTTGCCGGACAATCTGCCGAGCATAACGCCTCTGTTGTGAAGGCGGGTGATGATTATGTGGCCGTTTGCAAGCTGCCTGTCAGGATGCTTCTTTTCAATTTTGCTTTTAACGAAAATATCAGACATAAATACAACTGCTGATGCGATAATGCTAATAATATTGCTCATAAGGCGTCTCCATTGATAAAATATTGTGTTTTTATTATAACGTTAAAATAAGCTGCGCGCAATTATAATAATGAAATGTTGTACAAACTGTTGTAAGTTTAGAGGTAATATAATTGACGGATATGAGTACTCAGGCGGCAGCCAAAGCCTCATGCTTTGGCTGCCGCCTGAGTATATGAGGTCTTTGGCTGCCGCCTGAGACTTGCAAAAAGCTAAAATATTTTTATTTTATTATCGAGGTTTTCAAACACCTCTTTCTTTTTCTTTTCAGTTGCTTCGGCATATATATTCATAGTTGTTGTAATGCTGCTGTGTCCCATTATAGCCTGTATAACCTTTATGTTGGTTTCATTTTCACAGAATCTTGTGCAAAATGTGTGTCTTAGTGTATGTACCGAAAAATGCGGCAGAAGCAGAGGCTCGCGGTTTTCAAGCTCTGCGTGTGCGGTTTCTTCCTTGTTGTAGTCGGTATATATGCGCGTAATCGCCTGATTAAGTGCAATAGGTACAAACACCTGTCCGAATCTGTTTGTAAATACAAAATTGGTGTAGCCTTCAATTATCGGTGAGGCGTGCCCTCTTTCCTGCTGGCTGGCTTTTTCGTTGAGCAGAGCTTCTTTAACGATAGTCAGCATCGGGATTGTTCTGGTTCCGTTCTCTGTCTTTGGCGAGGTTATGTGAAAATTACTTTTGCCGTCCTCGTCCATTATATAGACAAGGTTGTGGTTTATGCTGATTATATTTTTTTTAAAATCGCAGTCATCCCAGCGAAGTCCGATTAGTTCGCCGACCCTGCAGCCGGTGCCAAGGAAGACCGTAAATAAGGGCAGCCAGTGCTTATATGTCTCACTATTTGAGATATAGTTTAAAAATGCAGACTGCTGTGCTTCTGTCAGAGCGTGGCATTTAGATGCTTTCCTTCGGTTCTTTTTTTTGATTTCTGACATTATACCATCTGTAGGATTTTTGAGCAGGATATCATTCCTTACGGCAAGCTTAAAAAGCTGGTGAAGGATGGTGTTTATTGAAGCAATGCTGTTAATGGTAAGATTATTATTAATAATAAGATTGTTGTAATAATTAAAAACGTCAGAATATTTTATTGCTGCTATTTTTTTAACTCCGATGCTGTTTCTTACATATTTATTATACATGTAAAAATAATGGCTGCGGGTGTTGATTTTCAGTTCATTATTTTCTGCAGTGTACATTTCAAATAAATTATTCAGGGTTAGCTTGTTTTTTATGCTGCTGTCAATGCCCTCGTATCTGTCACGTTCTATATTGGCTATTTTTTCACGAAGACTTAAATCGTCACGCTTTCCGGAGGGCGTAGCATCCGTCGGAACCAGCTTCCATGAATACACATATTTTTTGTTTTTTTCGTTGTCATAGTATCGATACATATAACGTCCATCAGGGCGTTGAAACTCGTTGTCTTTTAGTATTCGACCTTTTTTATCAGTCCTTTTTATTCCAGCCATTATTTATTTTCCTCCAAATACTATTATTAAAATTAAAATGTGACAACACTATAATTATAATAGTTAAGTAGTTTTAGCGTCAAATAAAATCAAGCAAATTGTTGTAAAAAGTGTTGTATATTTTATATTATATCAGATTTTTATTATAAAATATATATATTTTTTATATAATTTTCTTTAGGAGAAAAATAAAGGAAGGTGGTTTTTAATGCAAAGAAGAAAACTTTGGGAGAAAACTCTCGCATGGGTACTCGCAGTGGTATGCTGTCTGAGTATCGTTAATTTGGCACCGGTTGCACAGAAGGCAAGTGCAGCACAGCCTGCTAATACATCTGCAGGTACTGTACATGCAAATATGTCTGAAGGCTATAACTATTCATCTGTGCAGTCGAAATTTGAAGAAGATAAGGAAAATGGCATTTACTATGCGAACGCCATACTTTATGACTACTTCAATGAGACACAGGTAGCTGCATACCAGAATGGAACAAATAAGTGGACAGTAAGCAAGACAGCGTTCGAACAAAATGATGTTAAAGACAGTGACTTAAACTGGCACTATACTGGTTCATGGAAGATAGGACAGTTTGAGACATTTAACGCTTCTTTAGTAAGAGATTACAAGTTCCCAGGCGGACAGCAGAGCGCTACATCTTTAATATACCATCCGCTGTATGTTCAGGCAGCCGATAATATTGTTGAATGGACACAAAATAATGATTGGAGCTGGAGAGAAGCACCGGGTTTGCAGTACATTTACAGTAGAGCTGTTAGCTGGGGATACTTAGACAGTGAGCCGGCTGCTAATACCAATGGCGGCGCCAATCTTTGGGAATGGAGACTTAATCATGGCCTTGACGGACAAACCGGCAGTGGAGATTTATCACATGCTTCTGTACAGGGGATAGTTAACAGTAAGCTTGGCCCTAACGGAGAGCTGTTATCAAACAATGATGGTGCAAGAAGCAATGGTAATCTTGTAGTAATGCCACAGTTTGATGCAGAATATCTTGAGTCAGCTAAAATCGGTACTACATACGGAAGCCTTGCTGATCCTTTAGGATTCCCGTTCAGAAAGGATACAACCAGAGAAGGTTACTATGTATACAATTCAAGTGTTGATGGCACTGGATACAATGATAATGCTTATCTTGTAAATAATGACGGAAATTATTCGCTGAGTTATGTAAGAAGCAACAGTGCTTCAGACAGAGTGCTTGATGTTAATAATAATCCTGGATACTTCCCATTTAATGATAAGGGTCAGAGCTACAATACTAATGGCCGTCACGTAATTAATTACGGCTTTGGTACAAGAATGGATATTCCGTTCAAGATTCCAAGCAATAGCAGCGAAGATATAGTATTCCACTTCAGTGGAGATGATGATCTCTGGGTATTTGTTGATGGCGAGCTTGCACTTGATTTGGGTGGTGCTCATGCAAAGTCAGAAGGTACTATAAACTTCTCAACGGGTGTGGCAACTGCTAATCAGGCCATTTCGGGCGCAGGTTCTGCAGATGTAGGCGCAAAGACATTAAATTTATCAGCAAGTCAGACGAGTACATCAACGCAGCATGTAATGACTATTTACTATATGGAGAGAGGTCTCTATGAGTCGAACCTTATGGTAGAGTTCAACTTCGTGCCTATCTCACAGGTTAATGGTCTTACGGTAAGTAATGATGTTATATTTGATAACATCAACAGCGGATTCTTAAGTGGAATCAGTTCAACTGACTTCCAATTTACATACTCGATTTATGATGTAGATGAGCCAGAGATAATGCTTTATGAGAATGATACTCTTACGCTCCCAAAGAATGGCGCTATGAGTGCAACATCTTCTCTTGAGCAGGAGGTAGATGGCGGTACCATGCGTGGCGACAGAATGAATGTAACACAGGGAGTTAACAATGCATTCACAACAAGTTGGGAACTTAAGAATACAGCAGGCAATACAATTTACACAAGTGCTAACTCAGGTAATCCATACAATGTAATTGATGGAAATACTGGCGTTTATTTCAGACTTGATGATAATGTAGCTGCTGATGCTCCGTTAAATCTTACGGCAGCGTTCAGAAATGTTGCCAAGGGTGTAAACCTTGTTATTGACAAGACTGATACATCAGCATCATCAACAGATGCCACAACATACAGGTTCAAGGTATTATATTCAAAGGTTTTAGGAGTTAACAAGACCGGTTCATTCAGTGGTGAATATACAATCACTGATACAAGAACAGGCACTACTTCAACAGCAATAACAGACAGTGAAGGTAATATCACTATACATAGGTATGAGACAGCTACAATCTCAGGCGTTCCAGCTTATTCAACTATCAATGTTTTTGAGGTTGACAACGGAAACTATAAGAGAACAAATATCTCAACAGGTACAACATTAACCAATAACGCCGGATATTTTGATATTGAAGATGCAGCTTCATATACATGTGAGGTTGTAAACGGCGATGCTGATCCTGATGTTTACTATGCAGAAGTAGGTACACCTATCGTAGTTAACAATGGTGATGAACTCAGCTTTCCTACAAAGGAGCTTCCATTAGCAGATAATACTCCTGTACCATTTACATGGACAGTACATCACGATGCAGGAACACAGGATGTTACTAAGGCAAGCGGTTCAGTAAGTTTAGGAAACAACTGGCAGTATCATGATACAGATATTAATCTGAATCTTCCTGCAGGAGATTATTTTATAAGGCTTAAGGGCAATCATGCTGGTGCAATCATCTTAAGCCTCCTGCAGATTAATGGCGATGGCAAGTATATCCTTGATAATGTGCCAGGATATTGGACTGAAGGAACAGTTAGTATACAAGCAATTGGCCCTAGCAATAATGAAGATACGTATGGATGGTATGATGCACATCAGGCAGTATTCAGCTTTGGTAATGGTACAAATGAAGGTGCAGTAGTATATCCGATTAACGTAAACAGCAACTTTACAAAGCTTACGGTTCGTGCAGCGACATGGACAGATTATAATCTTGAATATGAAATCTTCCAGAGAGAGACTACACCAGCCTATGATGAAGAAATTCAGATGGTTACAGACGGAAGAAATTATGACTACTTTGAAAAGATTTCAGGCATTGGTAATGTATCACCGAACGCAACAGTATCATATGATGATAATTCAATTAGATATGAATACAACGGAGCTCCGGGTGTGGATACATTCTATTATACTTTAGAGAGGTATATAGTGGGCGGATATTCTTATGAAGGTCGCACGGTTATTCCTGAAACTCGCTCAATATCAACTAAGACTGTTCCTGTAACTGTATATAATTATCAGCTTACAGACAATACATTCGTTGTAGACTATGGCCTTCCGATTGATACAAGCAGCATTCTTAGCGATGATACACTGTCAATAGCAGGTGCTTCAACAACAACAACTAACCTTGGCGTTTCAATAACAGCTAACACCCACAGCGGAACAGAGAGCATGTATACACCAGGTGCAGCAGGTGTCCCGGCAGGAGCAAAGGCTGACGTTACATACGGAAGAGCAACATATGCTTCAAATGCATACAAGTATATACCTGAGAAGTTCCTTGATGCAGTAGATACCTTCTACTATGCAGAACAGGTAGTTGCAAATGGAGCAGCAGCACCATACAATGCCGCAAAGGCTACGCCTGTCATGACGGCAGCAGTTAATATCATTCCTGCAAACGTTGTTTACTATGAGGATAACTTCTCATATTATTCAGACAAGACAAATACAGAAAGAGCTATCACATATAGTGCAAATGCTCCTGCAGTAGTAGACAGCACAGGTCTTGTTACACAGTCAAACAGTTTAGAAGGCGTTTACGGATTTGATGCAGCATATGAAAACCAGTATGCAGACAGCCTTGGACATGCCGCAGCACTTGGAAACGGTACACAGGTACAGTTTACATTCAAGGGTACAGGCGTTGATATTATTTCAAGAACAGATTCTGGATCGGCAGCAGTATTATACGGCGTATATAACGCATCAGGCGCAGCAGTTAAGTTTGGTATGCTTGATACAAAGTATACA
>JAFRXK010000044.1 GCA_017442865.1 Lachnospiraceae bacterium
CGGCGCCGCCTTATTTGTCTTGGCACATGGTGATGCATCATGTCTTTATGCTCCGTGCGATTGTAATATCTTTATTTCTAAGGCTTTTCCGTGCAATTTATCTTTTTATAAAACAGTCATAACCATCCGGGCGTTTTCATAGAATTGTGAAAAGGGGTGTTGATAATTATGAGTTATTATAAAAGATTTTTATCGTATATTTACGCCTATGACGGTGCAAGCAAACTAAACGGCATGGGCTTTGCAAAAATGGAAATCAGGGATGAGCGCTACAGGCTGTCTGTAAATTTAAACGCTGCCCTTCCCATGGATGCAAAAGGGTATCGCGCCGGAATTTACAGCGTGAATGAAAAAGGCATAAAGCTTGCGCTAATAGGCTCGCCGGAATTTAAAAACGGCAGCTTCGTATTAAGAAGCATGGGAGACGCTACAGGCTTTTGCAGGGGCAGAATAAGCTTAAATAAGGCGTCCGGTCTTGTAATATGTTCGGAAGCCGGAAAAAGATTGTATCTGACAAGCTGGAGCGATGCCGATGTTCCGATAACGGATTTAAGGGAATGCATACATAAATTAAAGGATGGCTTCAGCGAAATTACATTTGCGGGTCAGGAGGAGGCGGCAGAGTCTTCCTTTGCAGAAAAAACAACTGCAAAGGAAGACGAAGCTGCAAGGTCTGTAACCGGCAAGGTTGAATCTGCGCCGGAAAACACAGATGACAACTCTTCGATAATATTTCTGGATTCGGACGAAGTAAGTATGATAGGACAGAGTGTTTCGGATGAGCTGCAGGCAAAAGAGGCAGACCAGAGCATTTTGGAGGAGCCACAGAGCAGTGCGGCAGAAGAATATATTTTTGAGGGGCAGCAGGCGAAGGTTTGCAACGCAGATTCCGCTGCAAATCAAGACAACGCAGATTCCGCTGCAAATCAAGACAGCACAGACGCCACAGCAAATCAAGACAACGCAGATGCCACGGCAAATCAAGAAGAAGCGGAAGCATTTTCTGAACAGGAGAGTAATAACTTAAATGGCGCGGGCATACCGGATATTGAAGGCGAGATAAAGGAAAAGCAGTTAAAGGCGGCAGGCATGGGCGAGCTGTGGCATGAATTTAAGAGAATGTACCCGAAGCTGCGTCCGTTTGCGGATGAAAGCTGGGAGGTGCTGCAGATAAAGGTGCAGGATATCGGCAGGCTTTCGAGGGAGAACTGGATACTCGGCAACAATAATTTTGTGCTTCACGGCTTTTACAGGTACGGCTATCTGATACTTGCAAGAAAGCATAAGCAGAACATGGATATTTATATTTTAGGCGTGCCGGGTGTTTTTACGATTAACGACAGGTTTATGGCTACGATGTTTGGCATGACAGATTTTATGGAGGCGGATAATAAGCGCCCTGACCTGCCTAAGAATTTCGGGTACTGGTGTACGCGCATAGATATGTAAGCAGATGAGCGCAGCAGACAGGGTTCGGTGTGTTTTGTCGGATGCCGGTGTATGTGCATTGATATGTAAGCAATATGGGTGATTAGACTTTATAATGTATGGATATAATTCTTATAAAAGGCGGCGGATGGCACAGCCTGTTAAAAAAGGCGCTGTCGGCTGACCGGTAAATGAGGAGATAATAAAAATCGGGTTATGGAGAGAAAGGTATTTTACCATAAGGCAGGGGCTTCGTTTTCGGCAGAGGAATTTGCCGGACAGCTTAAGAGCTTTATTGATGAGACATTGGTTGTATCGGGAAAAGAAAAGGTGCTGTTTTTGTGCATAGGAAGCGACCGCTCGACAGGCGACAGCCTCGGTCCGCTGGTGGGGCATGCGCTTAAAAAGGGGAGTCTGGGAAATGTTCTCGGAACACTGTCGTCCCCTGTGCATGCAATGAATCTGGACAGCACGCTGGAGTATATAAACGATTTCTTTAGTGACTGTATTGTGATTGCGATAGATGCGTCCGTCGGGCAGCCCGCGCATGTAGGCTATATAACCATCGGCAGGGGCTCGATTAAGCCGGGGCTTGGAGTGAGCAAAAACCTAAGAGAGGTCGGAGACATTTTTATAACGGGCATTGTCGGCAGCGGTTACGGTGACGAGCCGTTTTTACTTCAGAGCACAAGGCTGAAAATTGTTGTGGAGCTTGCGGAATCAATCTGCGAGGGGATAGACTATGCGCGCTGTATGGGAAGGCTGTGTATATAATGCGCTTTGCGTAAACAATCAGTGGGCTTATAATACTTCGCTGCCCGCAGATGAATGCATATAATGCGCTTTGCGTAAAAAATCAGCGACTTATGCCCGATGTATGTCATAATTTCTGTTATTTGCAGACGCTGTTTTGACAAATCAGACACCTGACAGAGTGATATAATCAGCAAAAACTAAAATCCTATGGAGGTGGAACGGATGGATATGCAGTCAGGCAGAGGTCTGCCTAAAAATTTCAGGCAGATAGGCAGTGCGGAAAAATCAACAAAGGTCTATATTGAAGATTATGTATATACATTTATGAGAAAATTAAGTCAGGAAAGGGAGCTGACGGTTGGTGCGCTTATAGGCAGTAATGTGGTCAGGGAGGACACGGAATGTGTATTTATTTCGGGCATGGTAAAGGCACTGGGTTATTCCGTAGGTGATGATAGAATATCAATTACGGATGATACGTGGGCACAGGTGTTTGAAAATGTTAAAAGATATTTTGATGGATTGACGGTGTGCGGATGGTTCATTTCAAGTCCTGATTCAAGGCTGTGCAGCGAGGGTTCGGTGTCCGGTATATACAGCTGCAACAACAGAAATGATTCCCTGCTGTACATCAGGGACAGGGAAAATGACGAGGATTTTGTCTACAGGGTGACAGCGCAGGATAAAATTTTATTGTCAGGCTACTACATATATTATGAGCGAAATGAGCAGATGCAGGAGTATATGATTGATACTTCGGGTGCAAAATCGGTGGACCCGCCTCCTGTGAATATAATGAAGAAGCTTGAGGACAAAAAGAAAACGGAAGTGATTGTCCTTGAAGAAAAAAATGAGGAGATGCAGGAAGCTGAATCCGAAAGGAGCCCGGGCAGGGGCGTTTATGTGGCGGCGTCACTGCTGTTGATATCATTTCTGGTGCTCGGAATATCAATATATCAGCGTTCAAATGCAAATATTGCCGACATACCTGTAATAGCAAATCTGAGTAATGCGATACGGGGCAGAGGCAGCAGTACAAATAACAGCACAAATGAAACGGCAGACGTAATCATAGAGAATGCACAGGGGCTGATAAATAATGATGCCACAAAGGAAAGCGAATCATGGCAGGGTGAAAACGCAAAAGCGCAGCCGGCCGTAACACAGGACGAAACCATAGAAGCAGGAGCAAATGCGCAGCCGGCAGATGTGCAGCCGACAGAAATTACGCCACAGGCGGGAGAAGCAGCGCAGCCGGCAGAAATTACGCCACAGGCGGGAGAAGCAGCGCAGCAGGCAGAAATTACGCCACAGGCAGGAGAAGCGGCGCAGCCGGCAGAAATTACGCCACAGGCGGGAGAAGCGGCGCAGCAGGCAGAAATTACGCCACAGGCGGGAGAAGCGGCGCAGCAGGCAGAAATTACGCCACAGGCGGGGGATGCGGCGCAGTCTGTAATTGCACCGGGTGGAATGTATGTCGTGCAGGCAGGAGACACCTTAAGCTCGATATGTGCAAAGGCTTACGGAAAAGAAGATCCGGCATTGATTGAGGCTATAAGAAATATGAACGGGCTTGAAAGTGCGGATTATATATTTGTAGGACAGGTATTATCAATGCCATAAAATACATTTTAACTTGAATTATGGAACAGATTCATTTATTATATAATATACAGAGCTGTTGAATGCATGCCGAATCAGGGCGTGAACGGCAGCTGATTACACATATGAGATAGTGTTGTAAAGGAAGATTTCCATAATGAGAAGAGTAGATGATTTGGATCGTGTCCGTGAAAGAAGAGCTGACAATCGAAAGATTGTGCTTGTTAAGGATCTGGAAGACGATAAAGCATATAGAAGGGCGAGAAAGAGAAGATTTATACTCAGGCTTGCAGGAATTATAGCACTGGTGCTTGCAGTGCTTCTGATTATTAACGGCATAAGAAGCGTTATGCATAAGCATGCCTACAAAAGCCTGCAGCTTGTAAAGCAGATTGAGCTTTCTGATTCGTCAGCGTCAAATGAATATAAAACCTATGGTGACGGAGTTATAAGATACGGCAGGAACGGTGCTGAATATATTAACAGCGGCGGAAAGACTGTCTGGCAGATATCCTATGAGATGGAGAAGCCCGTAGTTGAGACTGAAGACGATTATGTTGTGGTAGCAGATATAGGCGGTACATCATTTACTATATGCAATTCAAATGGTATGATTAGTGAAGGAAGCGTTTTAAAAAGCATTCTGGATGCCGACATTTCAGACTCCGGTTCGGTTTGTCTTGTGCTTGATGATGATACGGCAAATTATATCAATTTCTTTGACAAGAATGCCAGACAGCTTGATATAGAGATAAAGACGATTCTGGCAGGTGACGGCTACCCTATGGATATGTCGCTTTCAAGCGACGGGCAGATGATTATGATTTCGTACCTTTATATGAATGAAGGTATCATGCTCAACAAGGTTGTGTTTTATAATTTTTCGGAGCTGGGACAAAATTATGCCGACAGGCTTGTTGGTGTGTTCAACGAATATGAGGAAGCAATAGTTCCTGTGGTCAGTATGATGTCAGACAGCTATGCATGTGCATTCGCACAGGACAGGGTAAGCTTTTTCTCTGTTAAGAATTCAACAAAGCCGTCGCTGATTAAGACATTTGCGTATGAGGGAGAGATAAAGAGCGTATTTAATTCTGATAAATATGTAGGAGTTATCAGCAGTACGGATGAAGGCGTTGCAGGAGACTATCTTGATGTATATACCGCTGAAGGAAAGCGTGTGGCGCATGCGCTTATTTCGTTTGAATATGAAGATGTGAAGTTTTACAAAGACTACATTCTGCTCAATGATAAGAGCACATGTATTTTGTATACTGTTGACGGCAATCTTAAATTCAGGGGCGTTGTCGGCGGAGAGATAGATTATATAGACGGCATAAGGGGCAGCAGATTGATAAGCTTTAATGACACAAGAATGTCAGAGCTGAAGCTTAAATACTAGAATAGCGGTTATTTTGCGACTGATATACCGGCATAACGGTTTTTTGCGACTGTTATTCCAGGCTGCAAGATACAGCAGATTATTGAGTTTAAATGACAACAGTCTGTCATATGCTCAATTATTAAATACATTTTTAGAGAAGGAGATTGGTTATGAAAAAGGCACCGGCACTGGTTATTATGGCTGCTGGAATGGGCAGCAGATTCGGAGGCTTGAAGCAGATAGCACCGGTAGATGAATACGGCAATATTATTGTTGATTTTTCTATCTATGATGCCAAGAAAGCGGGCTTCGAAAAGGTTATTTTTATTATTAAAGAGGAGAATGCCCAGATTTTCAAGGAAGTAATAGGAGACAGGGTAAGCAAATTTATTGATGTTGAGTATGTATTCCAGGATATTAACAATATTCCGGAGGAGTTTGAGGTCCCTGAGGGAAGAGTGAAGCCTTGGGGAACAGGACATGCTATCTTAAGCTGCATCGATACTGTAGACAGACCGTTTGCAATTGTAAATGCAGATGATTTCTATGGCAGAGAGGCTTTTGAGCTTATGTATGATTTCCTCATGAATACAGATGATGGAGATAAGTACAATTATGCCATGATAGGATACATGATTGAGAATACTCTTACAGAGAACGGCTATGTTTCAAGAGGCGTTTGCAGGACAGATGAGAATGATTATCTTACTAATATTGTTGAGTGCGTGCATATTGAGAGGGCTGACGGCAGGATAATTAATACCGACGATGACGGTACTGTAACCGAGATTCCGGAGGGAACTACGATATCCATGAATCTCTGGGGCTTAAGACCATCAATATTTGCTGAATTAAAGAGCAGATTTACGGAGTTCTTAAAGAATGAAGCGGTATTAAATCCTATGAAGTCTGAGTTCTACATTCCAAAGGTAATGGGTGAACTGATAGATGAGAAGAAGGCTGACATCAAGGTGCTTACCACTAAGGAAAGATGGTTTGGCGTGACCTATGCCGAGGATAAGCCGGAGCTTATGAAGGCTATCAGGGCGCTTAAGGATGAGGGCAGATATCCGGAGAAGGTATGGGAAGACTAAAAGCCTAAGCATAAGAGCATAAAATGCGAGCTGATTCAGGCACATACTGCAAATCATTTATGAAAAATTAATATTATTTATAGTTGTTTATCTGGAATATGGATTATCGTGTGATATAATCGTATACAGGCAGAACTATTAAGGTGTGACAGGACAGGCTGCCGCACCTTTTTTATGTAATGAATTGCCGGTGGTGGCACGTATGATATTATTATCTGCTGCCGGCAGAGGTTCATGTAGTAAGAGGGGTTTAGAATAATATGAAGCTTAGAACAAAACTCATCCTGGCATTTTTATCGATAATAAGTATTCCTGTTATTCTGGTGATTATTATTACGGCTTTGCTCAGCAGCTATCATCTGCGTTCGCTGCAAAGAAGTGATAATTATAACTTCTTTTCTGACAGTACCATTCAGGTGTTCAACGCCGCGACGGTGTCGGTAAAGGAGGATATTGTACGCCAGATAGAGAGTGACCCGGATGCGTTTCTGGATGAATCGTATATCAACGGTGTCAATGAACAGCTGCAGTACAGCTTTACGTATATTGCAGTGGAAAAGGACGGCGAGCTTTATTATAACGGACTGGGTTCGCGCAAGGATGAACAGGTAAGAAGCCTTTTTTCAGAGATGTCCGGGACATATGATGGTGATACTGCGCAGATGTATACCAAGATAGACAAGAACTCATGCCTTGTGGATTCGTGGACACTGGAGTTTGGCGACAGAACAGGCGGTCATGTGCTTCTTATCTCATTCATAGGCAAGCTTTTACCGGGAATCAGGCTTATGCTGTCGCAGCTTCTGATAGTCATAGTCATAATTATGGTGGTCATTGCGCTGCTTATGTTCGGATGGATATACAAGACGATTCTGCGTCGAATTGGGGAGCTTAAGAAGGCGGCAAATGAAATTAAAAACGGTAATCTGGATTATGAGCTTAAGGTAGAGGGCAATGACGAGATTGGCATGCTCTGCCAGGATTTCGAGGATATGAGATTAAAGCTTAAGGAGACTGCAGAGGAGAGTGTGCGCTCGGAGGCAGAGAGCAAGGAGCTTATCAGCAATATTTCACATGACCTTAAGACGCCTATCACCGCAATTAAGGGCTATGTTGAAGGTATTATGGATGGTGTCGCATCCTCGCCGGAGAAGCTTGACAAATACATCAGGACCATTTATGTCAAGGCAAATGATATGGACAGGCTTATTGATGAGCTTACCATTTATTCAAAAATTGATACCAACAGGATACCATATACATTTTCAAAGATAGATATTTCGGAGTATTTTGATGACTGCGTAAATGAGCTGGGAATCGAGCTTGAGTCAAAGGGCATTATACTTAACTTTTCAAATTATCTGGAGAGCAGCGTTACGGTCATAGCAGATTCCGAGCAGCTTAAGAGAGTCATCAACAACATAGTTTCAAATTCAGTCAAATATATGGACAAGCCTAAGGGCATTATCAACGTCAGGTTAAAGGATGTCGGGGACTATGTTCAGATTGAGATAGAGGACAATGGCAAGGGAATTGCCGCAAAGGATATGCCTTATATATTCGACAGGTTCTATCGTGCGGATTCATCCAGAAATTCAGCACAGGGCGGAAGCGGTATAGGACTAGCGATTGTCAAGAAGATTATTGAGGATCACGGAGGCAACATCTGGGCAACCAGTAAAGAGGGTGTAGGCACAGTTATGTATTTTGTGCTGAGAAAGCATCAGGAGGTAATATATGAGCAGAATTTTAATAATTGAAGATGAAGAAAGTATTGCGGAGCTTGAGAAGGATTATCTTGAAATCAACGGATATGAGGTCGATATGGTGTTCAATGGTACTGACGGCCTTGATAAGGCGTTGAACTCAGAGTATGATCTGATGATTTTAGATCTTATGCTTCCGGGCATCGACGGCTTTGAAATCTGCAGACAGGTCAGAAAGACAAAGGATATCCCGATTATCATGGTGAGTGCAAAGAAGGAGGATATTGATAAAATTCGCGGACTTGGACTCGGTGCTGATGATTATATCACAAAGCCTTTCAGTCCGAATGAGATGGTTGCAAGGGTTAAGGCACATCTTGCAAGATTTGAGAGGCTGGTGGGCAGCAGTATGCCTAAGAATGAAATCGTCGAGATAAGAGGCCTTAAGATTGACAAGACTGCAAGAAGAGTTTATATCAACGGTGAGGAGAAGAATTTCACGACAAAGGAATTTGACCTTTTAACATTCCTTGCGGAGCATCCGAATCATGTGTTTACAAAGGAAGAGCTGTTTAAGGAAATCTGGGAGATGGAGTCTGTAGGCGATATAGCGACAGTTACGGTTCATATCAAGAAGATTAGAGAGAAGATTGAGTTTAATACTGCGAAGCCTCAGTATATAGAGACTATTTGGGGCGTAGGCTACAGATTTAAGATGTAAGACACTGATGCAGCCGGTGGAAGAAGGCTTCCTGCTATTTTTGTGGTTGACATTATTGTATAATAAATTATAATATATTTATAAAATATATTATAAAACTTGGAGGTTTTAATTATGGC
>JAFRXK010000045.1 GCA_017442865.1 Lachnospiraceae bacterium
ACCAAAAAAGCAAGCACTAAAATTAAATTTTGTCAACTTTTTTTGATATCAAAAAAAGCCAGCAAATATGCTGACTTGCAGGTGGGTAAATATATTTAAAGTCCTAAAAAGTTATGGTGCTAAATTCTAAAGACGGGTTTGCATTGCGCCAAAACATGGCAGTGTTTTTGCTTGAAAGTTGGTATAATATGATATATAATGTTAGAAAGGTCAAATTTTCTTTTGACACAGATATATTATAATTAATTCATTTTAAGATATAATGGCGAAGCCATAAGGAGGACGCAATGATTGATTTAAAGTTTTTAAGAGAGAATCCTGAGATTGTTAAGCAGAACATTAAGAATAAGTTTCAGGACAGAAAGCTTCCGTTAGTAGATGAGGTTATTGAGCTTGACGCTAAGAGCCGTGCAGCGAAGGGTGAGGCAGATGCACTCAGAGCCGACAGAAACAAGTTTTCAAAGCAGATAGGTATTCTTATGAGCCAGGGCAAGAAGGAAGAGGCTGAGGAGATGAAGAAGAAGGTTACTGCCGCTTCGGCACATCTTGCTGAGCTTGAAGCTCTTGAAGGTGAGCTTTCAGAGAAGATTACCAAGATTATGATGGTTATTCCGAATATTATAGATCCGAGTGTACCGATTGGTAAGGATGACAGTGAGAATGTTGAGGTTCAGAGGTATGGCGAGCCTGTAGTTCCGGATTTCGAGATTCCGTACCACACTGAGATTATGGAGAAGTTCAATGGTATTGACCTTGACGCTGCAAGAGATGTTGCTGGCAACGGTTTCTATTATCTTATGGGCGACATTGCGAGACTTCATTCAGCAGTTATTTCTTATGCAAGAGATTTCATGATTGACAGAGGCTTTACTTATTGTGTACCTCCGTTCATGATTAGAAGCAATGTTGTTACAGGCGTTATGAGCTTTGACGAGATGGATGCCATGATGTACAAGATTGAGGGCGAGGACCTTTACCTTATCGGCACAAGCGAGCATTCAATGATTGGTAAGTTTATTGACAAGATTATTCAGGAGGACGAGCTTCCGAAGACTCTTACAAGCTATTCACCTTGCTTTAGAAAGGAGAAGGGCGCTCATGGTATAGAGGAAAGAGGCGTTTATCGTATCCACCAGTTTGAGAAGCAGGAGATGATAGTAGTCTGCAAGCCTGAGGACAGCAAGATGTGGTTCGACAAGCTCTGGCAGAATACGGTAGATTTATTCCGCTCACTTGACATTCCTGTAAGAACACTTGAGTGCTGCTCGGGCGACCTTGCAGACCTTAAGGTTAAGTCAGTAGATGTTGAGGCATGGTCGCCAAGACAGAAGAAGTATTTTGAGGTTGGAAGCTGTTCAAACCTTGGCGACGCACAGGCTAGAAGACTTAAGATTCGTATCAATGGCAAGGATGGAAAGTATTTTGCCCACACGCTCAACAATACGGTTGTTGCTCCGCCTAGAATGCTTATCGCATTCCTTGAGAACAACCTCAATGCAGACGGCACAGTGAATATCCCTAAGGTGCTTCAGCCATACATGGGCGGCAAGACATTGATAAAATAAGTCAGCGAAACGGAGATTACACATGGCAGTAAATATTTATGTAGGCTGTACGATTATTCTGATACTTGCTGTAGCGGGTCTTATGTTCGGACTTATAAATGTGCGCAACAGAAAGAGCAAACTCTGGCTGGCTCCAATCATGCCCCTTAGCATGTCGGTGTTTATCACCGCAGCCATGTATCTAGTGTTTAGCAGCAGCAAGCTTTATATATCGCCTTGGGCGGCGATTTTATTCATATTTTCGGAGATAGGCTCGCTTATGGGCTGTTATGTCAATGAGAACATGGAGCCAAAGTCCGGTCTTATAAGAGCGATGGTCATTGTATTATCGGTTGTTATGTTTTTTGCATTTGCTTTGACCTTTGTATACACGTTGACGAAGAATGTACAGGTGCAGTAGAAGATGCTTATATGACAAATGGTAGATAAAAAGATTTTTTTATGCCCCAAAACATCTGGTGTTTTGGGGCATTTCTATAATAAAGCATCTATTTAAATTATTACAGCAGTTGTTTTAATGTTATAATTTTGATATATCAATAGAATAATGCTGGAAAATAAAATGTTTGAGCATATAAAAAAGCATATTGCTATAAAAACATTGACAATATAGGATTTATTCTATATAATAAATATAGGATAAATCCTATATTTACTGTATGGAGAATTGAAATGCAAGAATTTGAGACAATATTTTATGAAAAAGATGATGGCACAGAGCCGGCTAAAGAATTTATCTTGAGCCTTGATGTTAAGATGCGAGCTAAAATGCTCAGAACAGTCGAGATGTTAAAGAAGAATGGAAATCAATTATGAGAGCCGGAATCAAACTTCTTGATGATGGAATAATGGAACTTAGAGCAAAAGTTGGTTCTGATATTTCAAGAGTTTTGTGTTTTTTCATGATTGGACACAAAGTTGTTTTAACTAATGGATTTATTAAAAAAACACAAAAGACACCTAAGTCAGAAATTGAGCGTGCAAAACGATATCGAGCTGACTATCTAAGAAGGAAGGAGAATAACGATGACTAATTTTGATGAGTTTCTTGCCGAGCAGATGAAAGACGAAGAGTTTAAAAAAGAATACGATGCTCTTGAACCTGAGTTTACAATTATGCAGGCTATGATTGATGCCAGAAATGCGGAAGGTTTAACTCAAAAAGAACTTTCAGCACGCTCTGGAATTGCACAGGGGGATATAAGCAAAATGGAAAACGGAAATGCAAATCCGTCAATAAGAACTCTGCAGAGACTGGCAGCAGCAATGGGCAAAAAACTTAAGATTGATTTTGTATAATGTGATTATTTGTCTTTGAGTGGACTTTAAGCCCACTCATTGTTATATTTAAAAATGCATGCCGCATATAAAATACAGTTTTCTATAACGTGCGAAAATACATATGTTAAAATATTTAAATAACCATAAATTAATCTTGTTGAATTCACTATAATATTTTAATCTTTATGGTAAGAAGTATATATGGAAAAGTCAGGATGGCTGTATTGGAAAAGCAACTTAAAAGATGAGCTTATAAATTAAAATGGAGACGCTTATGAAAAAGAGATCAAAAATTAAAGAATTTTTATAAATTCAAAAATGGAGGTTGCCATGAATGATTTATTAAAAAATGAAAAGGCAAGGAAAGTGTTTTCTATATTAATGGACATAGCGATTATCGTAATAATGATAATTGTTTGTTTCATTATATATGATAAAGACAAAGACAGTGGCAAAGATACGGTTAAATATAATACGGAGAACGAATCATTGAAAGATACTTCTATAGTAAAAACATGGGCGGATGACAGGCGTATTATTATTGACCGTAATAATAATACAATTACTGATGGCGAATATGTTTATAGATATAGTATAAGCGGAGATGATATATATATTTCTTATCCTAATGGATTTTATTATAATGTTACAATACGAAACAATGGTATGAGTTTTGGTAATGGAATTGATATTGAAAAAATTATAGCAGAAAACGAAAACTGGATACGAGATTTTGATAAAATCAGAAATGAAATAATGCGGGAGTACGATGAGAATTATATATCCGGTCAAAAGCTGGTTTCTGCTTTGTTAAGTGAATATAATAAAAAAGATGAGGTCCGGGATATAAATAAGAGGAATATTAGAATAACAGGGGAGGATGTTGTAGCTTTTTTGTTAATGATTTTCTTTACAGGAAGCGGAATATATGTTTTAAAACATCAGGAATTATTGGTTAGTACAAGACGGTATGACAAAGTTAAACTTAGAGGCAAGAGAGAGACTTTAGGTACGGCTTTGGTGATATGTTATTTTATTGTAGCGTTTTTAATGTTTCTATATCTTTTGGTAAACATTTTGGGATAAAGGGTTGCATATGAATCATCTGGGCAAAAATCTTGAACCATCTAAGCAGGGATTGGAACTAACAAAGATTATTGGTATAATTTGTAATATTGCTGCTGTTGCTTTTCTGTTAATTCTTGTAGTTGCAATGTCAAAATAAAAAAATGCTTGCATTTAGCATTAGGATGTGCTAAAGTAAATATGATATATGGTAACTAGTTTGTGAGTGGGTTGAAAAACCCACTCATTTTTATCGCGAATTACTTTTATATGTGATAAAAATGACACGCCTATATGACCGGCTGCGAGTAAGCCGGTGTCGGAATGTGAGAAGATAGCTTGCCATATAATAAGTCTTAACTGCCCCGGCAGTTAGTGTAGTTTATCAATGTATTTATCATTTGTTAAAAGCGAGGAAGCACATGGCGAAGAGAGAAGAGATTGAGAGAATGACGGAGGAGCTTGTGACTCCGATTATCACGAAGAACAATTTTGAACTCGTGGATGTTGAATTTGTCAAAGAGGGAAGTAATCATTATCTGAGGGCGTACATTGACAAGGAGGGCGGCATTACGGTTGATGACTGTGAGCTTGTAAGCAGGGCTCTTAGTGATTTGCTTGATGAGAAGGATTTTATTGCTGAGAGTTATATCCTTGAGGTGAGCTCGCCGGGACTTGGAAGACCGCTGAAGAAGGAAAAGGATTATAAGAGAAGCCTTGGCAAGGAGCTTGAAATCAGGCTGTACAGGGCGGTTGACAAGCAGAAAGAGTTTTATGGTATTTTGAAGTCGTATGATGATTCCACGGTAACTATCTCGGATGAGAATGATAAAGAGTTAACATTTGAAAAATCAGACATAGCGCTTATCCGTCTGGCGGTTCATTTTTAAATAGGAGGAGAATAAAAAGATGAATAATAAAGAATTATTTGATGCACTTGATGCGATTGAGAAGGAGAAAGACATCAGCAAGGCTACTCTTATGGAGGCAATTGAGAATTCGGTACTGCTTGCATGTAAGACACATTATGGCAAGGCGGACAATGCGAAGGTAATACTTGACCCTGTAAAGGCAGAGTTTTCAGTATATTATGAGAAGGAAGTAGTTGAGAATGTTGAGGACAATATTCTTCAGATCAGCCTTGAGGAAGCAAGAAAATATAACGGAAAGTACGATATAGGCGATATTGTTGCAGTGCCTGTACCAAACAAGGATTTCGGACGTATTGCGGCTACAAACGCAAAGAATGTTATTATGCAGAAGATTCGCGAGGAAGAAAGAAAGGTTCTTTTCAACCAGTATTATGCTAAGGAGAAGGAGATTGCAACAGGCGTTGTTCAGCGTTATGTTGGCAAGAATGTAAGCATTAATCTTGGCAAGGTTGACGCACTTCTCAATGAGAATGAGCAGGTAAAGGGCGAGAAATTTGTTCCTACAGAAAGAATTAAGGTATATATATTAGAGGTTAAGGATACTACAAAGGGACCTAGAATTTTAGTTTCAAGAACACATCCTGAGCTCGTAAAGAGACTTTTTGAGGCTGAGGTAACAGAGGTTAAGGACGGAACCGTTGAAATCAAGAGCATCTCAAGAGAGGCAGGCTCAAGAACAAAGATGGCTGTTTACTCAAGCGACCCGGATGTTGATCCGGTAGGCGCATGCGTAGGTATCAATGGCGCAAGAGTAAATGCAATCGTTGACGAGCTTCGCGGCGAGAAGATTGATATCATAAACTGGAGTGACAATTCAGCTATATTTATTGAAAATGCACTCAGCCCTGCAAAGGTTATCTGCGTTATCGCTGATGACGAGGAGAAGACAGCACAGGTAATCGTACCTGATTACCAGCTTTCACTTGCAATCGGCAAGGAGGGTCAGAATGCGAGACTTGCGGCAAGACTTACAGGCTTTAAGATTGATATTAAGAGTGAGACGCAGGCGGCTGAGTCAGGACTCCTTGATGAAATCGGATATTACGAGGGTCAGTCCGGAGAATATGACGATTATGATTTATATGACGGCGAGGAAGGATATGACGAGTCGGAGGACTTTGACGAGGAATACGACGAAGAATATGACGAGGAATCAGATAATTCAGAGGAGTAAGCCGGATAGATTGGAGTGAGTGTGCATGGCTGTTAAGCGAAAAATTCCGCAGAGGATGTGTATTGGCTGCGGGCAGATGAAGGATAAACGCGACATGCTTAGAATCATAAAAACATCTGAAGATGAAATTTTAATAGACGCTACAGGTAAGAAGAACGGCAGGGGCGCATATATATGCTTTAGCCAGGATTGCCTTAGCAAGGCTGTTAAGAATAAAGGACTTGAGCGTTCACTGAAGAAAGCGATTCCTTCAGAAGTTTATGACAGCCTCAGAAAGGAGCTGGAGTCGATTGAAGCAAGATAAAGTATTGTCGATGATAGGGCTTGCCGTAAAGGCCGGCAAGGTCGTAAGCGGTGAGTTTTCTGTAGAAAAGGCTGTTAAGCACGGAGCTGCATTTTTGGTGATTGTATCCGAGGATGCATCTGATAATACAAGAAAGAAGTTCAGTAATATGTGTGAGTTTTATGAGGTGCCGATTCGCTTTTATGGCAATAGGGATGACATAGGAGCTGCCATGGGCAAGGAATACAGAGTATCGCTTGCAATTACTGATGAAGGCTTTGGCAAAGCAATTTTGAAACTTTTAAATAATAACAGTGCATTATGATGGAGGAAAGATAGATATATGGCAAAATTGAGAATTCATGAGTTGGCAAAACAGATTAATAAAACAAATAAAGAGATATTGGATGCACTGGTTAAGAATAACCTTGAGTCAAATGCCAGTGTGCTTCTGGATGATGAGCAGATTGCAATTGTAAAGAAGGAGCTTGGGGTGACAGATGAGCCTGCACCGGTAAAGAAAAGAATTACCGCAGTGTTCAGACCACAGAACAGCGGACAGGGCGCAAGACCTGCAAGACCGGCGCAGCCGGGAGCAAAGAGACCTGCAAGACCTGCAGACGGCACAAAGCCGGCAGCTCCTGTAAAGAAGAAGAGACCTGAAAAGAGCGCTGAGGAGACAACGGTAAAGAAGGCAGAAAAGCCTGTTAAGACAGACGATAAGGAAGTTCAGTCACAGATTGCCGAAAATATTGAGAATGCCGTAAAGGAAGAGCAGAAGGACATCAAGGCACAGGCAATAGAGACAGTAGAGGTTAAGCCGCAGATTGAGACAGAGGATGTAAAGAAGCCTGCTGAAGAGACTGCGCCAAAGACAGAGAAGCCTGCTGATACAGACACAGCCAAGACTGATGTTAAGGAAGAGGTAAAGCCAGAGGCGACAGATGTCAGGGAAGATACTAAGGAAGAGGCAAAGCCTGAGATGAGCGCGGCTGATAAGATAAAGGCAACTCTTGCAAGGGTTGAAGAAGCAAGACAGGCAGAAGAGGCAAAGAAGGCTGAGGCGGCAAGAAAGGCTGCACAGGCAAAGAAGGCTGCACAGGCAAAGAATCCTGAGAAAAAGCAGGATGCATCAAAACCACAGAGACGTGACGGCGACAGACCTCAGAAAAACGAGCGTCAGGGCAGAGACGGACAGAAGCAGGAGCGCGGACAGTTTAGAAATGATAACCGTCAGTCAGACGGACAGGGAAAGGACGGACAGCGTTCAAATGACCGCCGCCAGTCAGACAGACCGTTTAACAAGGACGGACAGAAGCGTTCAAATGACGGATATCAGGACAGAAAGCGCGACAACAGGGCTGATTACAACAAGGATAAGGATGCCGATTACGATAAGAAGCCGGGTGAGCGTTCACAGAGCAGGAAGAAGTCTTCCTCAATGTCTATTCCGTCTGTAGAAATTACACAGAAGCCAAGCAGCAAGCAGAAGTCAAAGCTCAACAACACAAAGAGCAAGTTTGACAAGAATGATACAGAGGACGGATTCGGAAAGAAGTCAGGCTCAAAGCAGGTTAAGATGAAGACTCCTGTGAAGCCTCCTGTAAAGAAGGAGCCTGAGGAGGAGAAGGTAAAGGTAATAGTAATACCTGAAACTCTTACCGTTAAAGAGCTTGCGGATGCTATGAAGATACAGCCGTCAGACATTGTTAAGAAGCTATTCTTAGCGGGCAAGATGGTTACAATTAATCAGGACATTGATTATGAGACAGCAGAAGAGATTGCGATGGAATTTGACGTTCTTTGCGAGAAGGAGGTTAAGGTAGACGTAATCGAGGAGCTGCTTAAGGATGTTGAAGATAAGGAAGAGGATTTAAGACCGAGACCACCGGTTGTCTGCGTAATGGGTCACGTAGACCATGGTAAGACATCACTTCTTGACGCCATCAGGTCAACAAATGTTATTTCCAGAGAGGCAGGCGGTATCACGCAGCATATCGGTGCTTACATGGTTGAAGCAAACGGACAGCCGATTACATTCCTTGATACACCGGGACATGAAGCATTTACGGCAATGCGTATGAGAGGCGCAATGTCTACAGATATCGCTATCCTCGTAGTTGCTGCAGATGACGGAGTAATGCCGCAGACAGTCGAAGCTATTAACCATGCGAAGGCAGCAGGCGTTGAAATAATCGTTGCGGTAAATAAGATTGATAAGCCTAATGCAAATGTAGACAGAGTAAAGCAGGAACTTTCGGAATACAACCTTATTCCTGAGGATTGGGGCGGAAGCACAATATTTGTGCCTGTTTCTGCACATACTAAGGAAGGCATCGAGGAGCTGCTTGAGATGATTATCCTTGCATCTGAGGTGCTTGAGCTTAAGGCAAATCCAAACAGAAATGCAAGAGGTCTTGTAATAGAGGCTAAGCTTGACAAGGGCAAGGGCCCTGTTGCTACTGTTCTTGTTCAGAAGGGTGTGCTCCACGTAGGTGATACTGTTGCCGCAGGCGCATGCTTCGGTAAGGTAAGAGCAATGATGGATGATAAGGGCAACAGAGTTAAGGAGGCAGGTCCTTCAACACCTGTAGAGATACTCGGACTTTCAGATGTTCCGAATGCAGGCGAGGTATTCGTGGCAACTGACAACGAGAAAGAGGCAAGAAGTTTTGCCGAGACATTTATTAATGAGGGCAAGGCTAAGCTTATTGAAGATACAAAGTCAAAGATGTCGCTTGATGATTTGTTCACGCAGATTCAGGCAGGAAACCTTAAGGAGCTTAATATTATCGTTAAGGCTGACGTACAGGGTTCGGTTGAGGCTGTAAAGCAGAGTCTTGTCAAGCTTTCAAACGAAGAGGTCGTTGTTAAGATAATTCATGCAGGCGTTGGTGCAATCAACGAGTCAGACGTTACACTTGCTTCTGCATCAAATGCAATTATCATCGGCTTCAATGTACGTCCTGATGTAACTGCGAAATCAATTGCAGAGTCAGAGAAGGTTGACGTAAGACTTTACAAGGTAATTTATCAGGCAATCGCAGATGTTGAGGCTGCCATGAAGGGTATGCTCGACCCTGTATATGAAGAGAAGGTAATCGGTCATGCAATCGTGCGTCAGCTCTTCAAGGCGTCAGGAGTCGGTACAATTGCCGGTTCATACGTTACAGACGGTAAGTTCCAGAGAGAGTGCGGCATACGTATCAGCCGTGAGAACGAGCAGATTTATGAAGGCAAGCTTGCATCACTTAAGAGATTCAAGGATGATGTCAAGGAGGTCGCTAAGGGCTACGAGTGCGGACTTGTATTTGACGACTTCAATGATGTTAAGGAAGATGATTATGTAGAGGCATTTATCATGGTAGAGGTGCCTAGATAGTCATTAATATAAAGCCGGATTATTAAAGAGAGTTTAATGTCCGGATTGGTAAATGTATGCAGACAGGGCTGGTAAATCAGCCCTGTTGTATGATATTATAGAAAGGCGATAAAATGCGTAAAAACAGTATTAAAAATGTTAGAATAAACGGCGAGGTTCAGAAGGAATTGAGCAATATAATCCACAACGAGATAAAGGACCCGCGTATACATCCGATGACAAGCGTGGTTGCAGTTGAGGTTGCTCCGGATTTAAAGACCTGCAAGGCATATATCAGCGTATATGGAAGCGCAGAGGCTGCAAAGGACACCATAGAAGGACTTAAGAGTGCAGAGGGCTATATCAGAAGGCAGCTTGCTTCAACAGTCAATTTAAGAAACACGCCGCAGATTAGATTTATACTCGACCAGTCGATTGAGTACGGCGTGCATATGACCAGACTGATTGACGAGGTAAATGCGTCAATAAAGGACATTGATGAAGATATTGATGATGAAGCCTTTGATGAAGAATCAGACGGTGAAGAAGAATTTGATGAAGAATCAGACAGCGAAGAAGAATTTGAGGATGATAAAGTCGAATAAGGCAAAAAGCCTTAGGTGGAGATGATTAAGTAATGAATATTGAACAGCTTATTGGCGATGCTAAAAATATTGCGATTCTGGGACATATAAGACCGGACGGTGACTGCATAGGCTCATGTCTCGGACTTGCAAATTATATAAGAGACAATTATAAAAATATTTCTGTTGAGGTGTTTACAGAGGAATTTACAGACAAGTTTATGCTTTTGAGAGGCGCAGATACGATAAGGCACGATTACGAAAATGCCGGCGTTTATGAGCTTTGCATAGCTGTTGATGTAAGCGATAAGCCAAGGCTTGGCGCAGGCGAGGCGTGCTTTGACAAGGCACTTAGGACACTCTGCATAGACCATCATTATACGAATGAGGGCTTTGCGGATGTCAATGTGATTGACAGCAAGGCGAGCGCTGCAAGTGAGCTTATGGTTACTCTTTTAGACAATGAAAAGATTAGCCTTGCCACGGCAGAGTGCCTTTACCTGGGTATAATTCATGATACGGGAGTATTTAAGCATTCAAATACAACTAAAAAGACCATGGAGCTTGCAGGTCAGATGATAGAAAAGGGCGTTAATACCACAAGGATGATAGACGAGACCTTTTATAAGAAGACATTTTTACAGAACAGGCTGCTTGGCGAGGTGCTTATGAATACAAATGTTTATCTTGACGGTAAATGTATCATAGGAGGCATAAGCTATGACAGGATATGCGAGCTTGGCGTACAGCCAAGCGACATGAACGGCGTGGTTGACCAGCTTCGTATCACAGAGGGCGTAAAATGCGCAGTATATTTATACGGTGTTAAGGAGGGCGGCTGCAAGGCAAGCATACGCTCGGATGAGGATGTGGATTCAAGCATTATAGCGGCAGTTTACGGCGGTGGCGGACATATAAGAGCGTCAGGCTGTAATATACCGGGCAGTGTTGAAGAAGCCACGCAGAGTATTTTAAAAGAGATAAGCAAACAGTTGTAAAATTAAAGGATGAGCTTAAGTAGGGACTTATCTCATCCTTTTCATGATATTTAAGCGGTAAATGCTGTGAGACGGAGAATCTTGGATGAATGGAATAATAAATGTATATAAGGAAAAGGGCTTTACCTCGCATGACGTGGTCGCAAAGCTTCGTGGAATTTTAAGACAGAGAAAGATAGGACATACAGGCACACTTGACCCTGACGCTGTAGGAGTGCTTCCGGTCTGCCTTGGAAAAGCCACGAAGCTCTGCGACTTTTTTGTGGATAAAGAAAAGGAGTACAGGGCAGTGCTCTTGCTTGGAGTTGAGACTGATACGCAGGATGCTTCGGGCAGAATACTTAAGGAGTGCAAGGCAAAGCTTAATGAGGAAGAAGTCAGAAAGGCCGTTTTAAGCTTCATCGGGGAATATGACCAGATACCGCCGATGTATTCGGCACTTAAGGTAGACGGTAAAAAGCTTTACGAGCTTGCCAGAGAAGGAAAAACTGTAGACAGACAGGCGAGAAGAATTACAATATACGATATAGTGATAGAGGATATGAGTCTTCCGAGAGTAACATTTACGGTAAGGTGCTCGAAGGGGACATATATCAGGACGCTCTGCAATGACATTGGCGAAAAGCTTGGGTGCGGCGGCTGTATGGAGAGCCTTGTAAGGACACAGTCAGGCATTTTTAAGCTGGAGGACAGCCTGACGCTTAGCGAGATTGAGAAGCTTCGCGACAACGGTACGCTTGAGGAGCATATTTATCCTATAGATAGGGCATTTGCTTCATATCCGAAGGCGTATGCAAAAAAGGACGCCGGGAAAATGCTTTATAACGGCAATCCGATGTATGAAAACCAGCTTGCGTCAGAATGTGGCAGCAGTGCTTTGAAGGGCAGCGATATATGTATATATGATTCTGAAGGAGTTTTTATAGGTGTGTACAGATACAGTGAAAAGATAAAGCAGTTTAAACCGGTGAAGGTATTTCTTGGAGGAGAATAGATGAAAGTTTTCCGGCAGAGGAGAATTTAATGGAGGAGAATAGATGAAAGTTATTTCCGGCAGAGAAGAATTTAATATTGCGCAGGCGACGGCAGTAACCATAGGCAAGTTCGACGGCCTGCATAGAGGACATCTTAAGCTTATTGACACATTAAAAAAAGCTGCCGCAGATAAGCACAAAACCGTGCTATTTACCTTTGATAACGTGCCCGTGGAGAGCATGTGTGATGAGCTGCGTTTTAAGCAGGATGATGCTCTGCATGAGAATGTATTATCAAAACACATAAATGATGCGGGCAAGAAGCTTCTTAGCAGCGGGGAACGCGCAGATTTTGCCGAAAAGCTGGGGCTTGATTACCTGATTGTGTACCCGTTTACGGAGAAAACCAGACATATTAATGCCGAGGATTTTATTAAAAATGTGATTGTGGACAGGCTTCATGCAAAATATGTTGTGGTCGGTTCGGATTTTAGGTTTGGTTACAAAAGACAGGGAACGCCGAAGCTTTTGGAAAGCCTTTCGGACAAATACGGTTACACTCTCATAGTTGAGGATAAGGTCAGAAACGCCGCCGGTGAGGAGATAAGCAGTACGCTGGTGCGAAGCCTCGTGTCGCAGGGCGATATGGAGGAGACTGCCCGCTGTCTTGGCAGGTATTACAGCATAAGCGGCAAGATAATTCACGGAAATCATCAGGGCACAGGCTTTGGAATCCCAACAATAAATCAGAAGCAGGATGCAGGAAAGTTGCTTCCGCCAAATGGCGTCTATGTGTCTCAGGTCGTTTTGGGCGGCAGATGCTATGGAGGAATAACCAACATAGGATGTAAGCCTACAGTCGGCAAAAATGATATCGGCATCGAGACATTTCTTTATGATTTTGAAGGCGACATATATGGCGAGGAGGCGGTGACAAGACTGCTCAAATTCGTCAGACCCGAAAGAAAATTTGCGTCGGTGGAGGAGCTTATAGCACAGATAAAAAGGGATGAAGAATATGGGAGAGAGTATTTAAGCCGGCTTGAAATGTAGATGGTTTATATTTAGTATTAACGTATAGTTTCAAATGGAACTGTGAATTTTATGCAAGCATTCGTCGCATTAGTCTAGTCATTTTGCGACCGTTATACTAGATTTTAAGTAAAATTAGGAGGTAATAAAATTGCGTAACAACAAGATGACACACAAATCAGTGCAGAAACAGAGCTTGTAACAGAAAGTGATGATGACGATACAGTAATGTATTATGACATGGATTCGGTTTTAATTGAAGGCAGAAAGCTGGAGTCGACAGATATAAAGGATTATGATTTGGATAAACTGATTCCGGTGACATATTACAAGAAGTCGGGAGTAAAGGTTTATGCATATAAAGATTATGATGACAACGAGGCATCTGATTACAGCCTGTTGTTAGAAAATCATGGCGATTATCAGGTGTATAAGAGTATACATGAAATGTATTTTGGCAATATGCTTGGACATGAAGAGGATTTGTATAATAGAGAATTTGATGAAGGAACAGAGGAAGACCTGGATAATGATGGTATGCTAGAGCTTACAGATTCTATAACGACAAATCGTGGAACGGATTGCCTTGAAGAAATCATTATTATTTTTGATTTAAACGAAACAGGCAAATATGATTTTTACTATTTGAATAGTCATGATTATAATAGTATATCAAAGGATGCTTTAATGACATTTTTTGATGAATACTATGGCGATTACAGTATAAATGAAAATGGGCAGATTGAATTCGATAATGGTTATATAATAAGCTGTGGACAGTATGTAAGCACTTCCTTGGCAAAGAGCTATGATAAGGATGGTTTGTATAGTGTTAATCTTCTTGTCTATGGTAATCCGTGGGGCGACGGAAGCTTGGGAAATGAGATTGGAAGCCTGTATTTAAAGGTTAATTATATAGGTGACGGCAAGTTTACGGTAAAGCCGGACAGTTATTATGAATGGGTTAATATAATGGAAACAGTTTTTGAGTAAAAAAGGTGGATATAATGATTAGACTAAACAATATAATAACGCCTGTCTTGTTAATTATGAAAAAAACAATCTGGAAAATTGTTTTGTTTGCCTTTTTATTGACAGGATGTACCGATAACAATCAGGTTGTGGATAATAGTGCAGATCAATTGACAACAAAAACAATAGATGAAAATAGTATAAATGAAACTATTATAGCAAGTGCAGATGCAAATACATCTAAAATGGATGAGGCTGCATTTACAGTACAAGGCTTTAAGTGTGATATCGACAGAGTAATGGACGAGCCGGATTATGAATTGATAAGCATATATGAATGTCGGAAAACAGATATAGAGTTGTTGACATATAAGGATGAGTATACCGGTAATTTTAATAAAAATATTATTTTAAAAGCTCATGACAGGTATTTTGTTTATGATGAAAGAGTATTGTTTTATGAAATAATCGATGATATAGAGCAGTATGAGCAATATGGACATTCGTTGGTTGATCCTGTTCATTATATAGAAGACGACTTTGACGGTGACGGTGACATAGAGCTGGCATGTGCTTTTATAATGGATCGCGGCAGTGCATATATGAATGAAAAGCTGATGATATTTGACTACAATAAGGCGGAAGATGAGTATGATTTGTATTGCTTAAGGTTTGCTGATTTTTCTGATATGGCTGCTTCAGTTATAGCAAAGCATTATGACAGTGGATATACATATGAAGAAATAAGTGATGGAGCAGACGGCGGCATTGACTCATTAGCGGCAATGTGCATGGGAAGACTGTATAAAGAAGGCGCGCCATCTGTGAGCTGGGGAAGCTGGGAAGAAGTAACGCTGGATGATGGAAAGCCTTTTAAAATTATAATGCATGTTTATGAGTATACCGGTAATATTGAAGAGTTATCTAAATTTGTTTGCAATGTGAGTTACTTGGGCAACGGAGAATTTGCTGTTGAATTTGCAGATTATAGTCAGGACTATATAAACTGGTAAGGGAGAAAAATGGAAGCAAAAAATATGGCTCTTATTATTAAGGATAATGATGAGGCTGTGTTGATTGAGCAAACAGAAGCAAATTATTATAATACAATAAGGCAGGGTGACAATATACTGATTTTCAGAGGATAGGCATGAAATCCGGCTAAATACTTTGTACACAAAGAGTTCACAATGCTTTAAGATTTAAAACTTGACAAACATTTAACATATGTGTATAATCTACCTCGAAGCGCGTAACAATTGTGTAACATTTATGTAACAAATACAGAGAGGGTAGGATTTATCATGAGTTTTAAATTTATCGGCAGACTTGGAGTTACCGCACTTACAGCAGTTTTATTTATAGGACAGACGGCATTTGCGGGTTATGACTTAAAGACTGAGGCTGCCAGTACAAAGAATATATTTGATATGGCACAGGTTAATTTTGATGTTGTGCCTGCTGCTGAAACAACGGAAAACACAACAAATGTCTCAGCTGAGAATACAGATGCTACTGCTAAAGAGCAGGTAAACATTGATATAAGCAATGATGCCGTTGCAGGCATGGCGCTTACCGTAACAGATTTTTATGATGCGGTTTACAATGACGCAGTTTCTGATACGCTTGCACTTGAGCTTGAAGCAATTGTTTCTGAGGAGACGGCAGGCAAGCTTGAAGCGTTACAGGCATATAACAATCCGGGCATTGCAACAGTTAAGAATTATCTGAATGTGCGTGATAAGGCAGACGTTTCAGGAAAGATTATCGGCAAGATGGTTGGAAAGAGCGTGTGCGAGATTATCGACGGCAAGGACGGCTGGTATCACATTAAGTCAGGCCGTGTAGAAGGATATGTAAGCGCAGAATACATAGCAACAGGTGATGATGCAAAGAAGCTTGCAGTGGATGCTGCAAAGGCAAGAGTAATAGTAAAGACTGATGTGTTAAATGTACGTGAAGAGCCGAACACTGAATGTAATGTAGTTGAAAGGGTCGGCAATGACGAGAAATACAGCGTGCTTGAGAATAACGGCGAGTGGATTAAGATTTCACTTGACGGAACAGACGGATATGTATCAAGTGAATTTGTTGATGTAAAATATGCATTCCTTGAGGCAGTAGAGTTTACTCCTGAGGTGCCAAAGGCTGAGGAGACAAAGCCGGCAGAAGCAAATGGCAGCGGTGCTAATAAAACACCTGCACCAGCTCCGGCACCTGCACAGTCATCTGTCCGCAGCCAGATTGTAAATTATGCAGTTCAGTTTTTAGGCAACCCTTACGTATGGGGCGGCACAAGCCTTACAAACGGCTGTGACTGCTCAGGCTTTACGATGCAGATTTACAAGAAGTTCGGCGTGAGACTTTCACATTCTTCAAGAGCACAGGCAAATGAAGGCCGTGCAATTGACGGTTCACAGTTAAGACCGGGCGATTTGATTTTCTACGGTGCAGGCACAATCAATCACGTTGCAATGTATATCGGCAACGGACAGATTATACATGCATCTGACGAGACAACCGGAATTATTATTTCGAGATACAATAACAGAACGCCTGTAAAATGCGTAAATGTTTTGGGTGATTAAATTAAAATTCACTGTTTACATTTAGTATTTTATATGATAGACTAGTCTAGTGTGCGAATGCACATGTGCCAATACTCGGTATGCGGACACTCCGACCGGATGCTTAGTATAAGGTGAGAATTGATTATAGGAGGTAAAAAGACATGATTACAAAGGAAGCTAAGGCTAAGATTATTGCAGAGTACGGCAGAACACCTGAGGACACAGGTTCACCTGAGGTTCAGATTGCTATCCTTACAGCAAGAATCAACGAGCTTACAGAGCATTTAAAGGCTAATCCAAAGGATCATCATTCAAGACGTGGTCTTCTTAAGATGGTTGGTCAGAGACGTGGAATGCTCGACTACCTTAAGAGCAAGGATATCGAAGGATACCGTGCACTTATTGTTCGTCTTGGAATCAGAAAGTAATTTTGGCACAGAATACAGGGTGGATTATTTCCACCCTGTTCTTAGTACCGGAAAGTATTTTAGCAGAGAAGATAGTCGGGACCACTGAAAAGTTCATTTTAGAATGTGAGACGGCATTTTCGTACAGATGCCAGACATCGCGCATGATTTATTCCCGCGAGCAACGAACCGGGCGGACGAGCCTGCTGCGGAGTATTTGACTGTAAGTGAATTTTTCAGTAGTTTCGATATCTTCTGCATTTTTTTTGAAAGGAGATTTCGTATGTACAAAAGTTTTTCAATGGAACTTGCCGGCAGAACACTTACTGTTGATGTCGGAAGAGTTGCAGCACAGGCAAACGGCGCTGCACTTATGCATTATGGCGATACAGTTGTACTTTCAACGGCGACTGCATCAGACAAGCCAAGGGAGGGCGTTGATTTCTTCCCATTAAGCGTTGAATATGAGGAGAAGCTTTATGCGGTAGGAAAGATTCCGGGAGGCTTCAACAAGAGAGAGGGCAAGGCATCTGAGAATGCTATCCTTACCTCAAGAGTTATTGACCGTCCTATGAGACCGCTGTTCCCGAAGGACTATAGAAATGACGTAACACTCAACAACCTTGTATTGTGTGTTGACCCTGACTGCAGCCCTGAACTTACAGCTATGCTTGGTTCAGCAATTGCAACCGCTATTTCAGACATTCCTTTCGATGGACCGACAGCAGCTACACATGTAGGTATGATTAATGGAGAGTTCATTATTAACCCTACATCAGAGCAGAAGCTTTTATCAGACCTTGCTCTTACAGTTGCATCAACAAGGGAAAAGGTTATCATGATTGAGGCAGGAGCAAATGAAGTTGAAGAGTCAAAGATGATTGAGGCTATCTTCGTTGCACATGATGTTAATCAGAAGATTATTGAATTTATTGATACAATTGTTGCAGAGTGCGGCAAGCCAAAGCATGATTATGAGCATATCGATATTCCGGAGGACCTCTGGAATGACATGACATCAGTTATTTCTGCCGAGGAGATGGAAGAGGCAGTATTTACTGATGTTAAGCAGGTAAGAGAAGAGAATATCAAGGCATTAAAGGAAAGACTCATCCAGAGATATGAAGAGGATGATTCAGACTGGCTTGCATGGATAGATGAGGCTCTTTATAAGTATCAGAAGAAGACAGTAAGAAAGATGATTCTCAAGGATCACAAGCGTCCTGACGGAAGACAGATGAAGCAGATCAGACCTCTTGCTGCAGAGATTGATATTTTACCTAGAACACATGGTTCGGGCATGTTCACAAGAGGACAGACACAGATTATGAATATCTGTACGCTTGCTCCGCTTTCAGATGCACAGAAGATTGATGGTATTGATGTATTTGAGACATCTAAGAGATATATGCACCACTACAACTTCCCGTCATACTCAGTAGGTGAGACGAAGCCTTCAAGAGGACCGGGACGCCGTGAAATCGGACATGGTGCTTTAGCTGAGAGAGCGCTTGTGCCGGTGCTTCCTAGCGAGGAGGAGTTCCCATACGCTATTCGTACAGTATCAGAAACTATGGAGTCAAACGGTTCTACATCACAGGCAAGTGTTTGTGCTTCATCACTTTCACTTATGGCTGCAGGTGTGCCGATTAAGTCAGCAGTTGCAGGTATCTCATGTGGACTTGTAACTGGCGAGACAGATGATGATTATATCGTGCTTACTGATATTCAGGGACTTGAGGACTTCTTCGGAGATATGGACTTTAAGGTTGCCGGAACACACAAGGGTATCACAGCTATCCAGATGGATATCAAGATTCATGGTCTTACAAGACCTATTATCGAGGAAGCAATCGCAAGAACAAGAGAAGCAAGAATCTATATTCTTGATGAGGTTATGGCACCTGTTATTGCCGAGCCTAGAAAGGAAGTCGGCAAGTATGCGCCGAAGATTTCACAGCTTACAATCGACCCATCAAAGATTGGCGATGTAGTTGGTAAGCAGGGCAAGGTAATCAACAAGATTATCGACGAGACAGGCGTTAAGATTGATATCAATGATGACGGCTTTGTATCAGTATGCGGCACAGACCAGGATATGATTGATAAGGCTGTTGATATCATCAAGAGAATAGTAACTGATATCGAGGAGGGCATGGTGCTCACTGGTACAGTTGTCCGTATCATGAACTTTGGCGCATTCGTAGAGCTTGCTCCAAATAAGGATGGTATGATTCACATTTCAAAGCTTTCAAAGAAGAGAGTTGCAAAGGTTGAGGATGTTGTGAATATCGGCGACGAGGTTACTGTAAAGGTAATCGAAATCGACAAGCAGGGACGTATTAATTTAAGTATTAAGGACGTTGAGGAATAAAATCCTGCGCTTAGGTTAAAAACATTCAGCCTGAAAATATTGAATAATTAAAAATTAAAATCCCCTGTATGTGAATGAGGCATACAGGGGATTATTTTGCGCGCCTGCGGCGCGCAATGTCCGGCAGATTCAGACAGAAAAATATTTATGCGCGCCCGCAGGGCGCGGGTTCATAATGCAGAATCAGCAGGCTGAGAATTTGCGCGCCGCAGGCGCGCAGGAACCGGTAAATCAGGCTATAGAAAATATTTTATCAGCCCTCAGTCACAAGATTTACAGCCTTGTCGGCAAATGAATAAAGATAAACATTGTCGGAGAGCCTTTCGGTCGGAGCGACCTCGGTCTTATTTATTTCCCTGACCATTTCGCCAAGCTCGGAAGCAGAAGGACTTAAGGTGGCGGGGATAAGTATTACCTCGTGGATGCTTGAAGGCAGGATGTAGATGTCGCAGTTCCAGTTTGCGGCAAACCGTTCAAGAATTTCAGGGTAAATAATAAAGCAGGCGCCGTTAGTGCGGTTTTTGCCGGTCAGGACAAAGATTGTTTTCTTTGGAATATAGTCATTTAAATCCCGGAGCACATCATCGGCAAATCTGGATATTAACTCATTATTTATAATATAATCAGCCCTGTAACGCTTGGAGTATATGCTTTCTTTAATATCCTGTATCATAAATTCCTTTATAATATCATCCATGTCGATGATTTCGTAACCGAGAAGCGAGGGCGTGTTTTTTCGCGCGGCATGGTAAAGAACATCTATATTGATTTGCCATTTATCAAGGTGGTAATTGTGGATTAGAACCGTAGAGTTTGTAAACGGAGGAGTGTTAATTATAATGTAAAAAACCAGCGCAAGGTCGTGGAAAAGTATATGAGGGACAAGGGAGAGAAGCTTGGCGTTCGATTCGTAATTTATAAGCTTTATCGCGATTTGTGATTCCAGATTTGAAAAATCGGACAGGTAGCTCAAATCAATTTTCTGATTAATGTTTTTTTCGAATATTTCTTTTATTTCTTTGAGTATTTCGTTTATATGCCTGCCCTTGCCATACTGCTCAAAATACCTGTTGACGTAAATTGTGGCGGAAATGTTTGAGGTATCGCTTCGAGCCATTAATGCATCATAATATACATCATTATTCTTTAGGATTTTGTGGCAGGCAATAGTTGCACTGTCCTTGAAATAATCGTTAAGGTGTGAGATGAGATAGTTTAGAAAATCATTGTAATCCATAGAAACCTCCAAATATTTAATTTGCTTTTTAGCATCGATAAAATTATATCGGGGGAAATATAGAATCTAACAGAAATTATAAAGATATGCAGATACTAAAAAGAATGCACCTGACAGGAATCGAACCTGCGCACTTGGCTCCGGAGGCCAACGCTCTATCCCCTGAGCTACAGGTGCGTTTTGTCTATATGCTATTGTACATCATTTACCATGAATAGGCAAGCAAGAATAAAAAAACATTGTTGCTTTTTTCGGGGTTATCTGATAAACTATTTAAGTATTTTTAATATAGGAGTATAGCATTTTTTAATAGATAGATTAATAATTACATTTATTGTGGGGAGATAATTTATAATGGATATAATTAACATAGATGAATTTAAGACAAATGATAAACCGGTGAAAAATAAGAAAAAGAAGTCAAATAAGAAAAAGAATATACGCAAGAATAAGTTCTGGATTTATATGCTGGCAGTGCTGGCAGTTATTGCAGTGGTTATTGCAATATTGTTTGCAAGAGGTCATTTTCCGAGCAGAAACACGCCTGATGAAGAGACGGTAGGTCCGGTTATCAATGTTGAAAGCACTGAGGAGACTACTCAGGAGTCAACAGTGAGCAATGAGCTTGTTGAGGATGGCTATCAGAATATTAACAGGCTTGTAAAGGAATATTTCCGCGCAAGGAAAGAATGTGACGCTGAGGCACTTTCAAAGATTATTTCCAATACTGCTTCGATTTCAGAGGAGAAGCTTAAAAAGGAAAGCGAATATATAGAGGATTATAAGAATATCAAGTGCTATACAAAGAGAGGTCTGTTAGAGGATACTTATATTGCATATGTTTATTATGAATATAAATTCCTCAATATAGATACGACTGCGCCTGCTATGATTCGCATGTATATATGCACCAACGAATCCGGTGATGTATATATTTACAATGACTCCGTTGACGGCGAGGTTGCAAGCTACATGGAGGAGATTAATAGCGGGGAGGATGTTGTCAGCCTCTTCAATGATACTGATAACAGACTTAAGAATGCAATAGAGAGTGATGAGAACTTAAAGGGCTTTTATACAAAGCTTATAGAGGGCATAGAGGCGAATACGGTTGCCGAGACTGAGGAGGAGATTTCAGCGGAGGAGACTGCAGAAGAGACAACACAGGCTGAGACAGAACCTGAGACGGAGCCTGAGACAGAGCCTGAGACCAAAGAACAGGCAGTTTCTGATTTTAAAAACACAAATGATACTGCTTATGCTAAGCAGGATACTACGGTTTATGCCGCTGCTTCAGCAGACAGTGACAAGGTTGGAAGCGTGAGCGCCGGAACCAGATTTGCCAGAACAAAATATAACGACCAGTGGTCGTACATAAAATACAGCGACAACGTTTCCGGTTATGTAAAAAATGATGCATTTATATTTGATACGAAGTTTATTTATGTAAACGAGACAGTATATGCCAAGGAGACTGTAAGAATCAGAAAGGATGCATCTCTGGATTCAGAGGTCGCCGGCGTATTATCAAAAGGTGAGTCAATTAAACGAATCGGATATAATGATGAATACAGCAAGGTTCTGTATGATGGTGAGGTCTGCTACATAGGAAAGGGCTACCTTACGACGGCAAAGCCTGAGGATTAATAAAGCGCTATGATATGCAGTGATGCATTTAATTTGCATTATATGATTACTACTACAGAAGGGGCGTGAGAACGCCCCTTTTACCGCAGAATAGAGGTTGATTAAGGTGAATGTAAAAGATTTTGATTTTGAACTGCCAAAGGAGCTTATTGCGCAGGATCCGCTGGAGGACAGAAGTGCTTCAAGACTGATGCTTCTTGACAGGAAGACCGGAGAAGTTAAGCACAGTATATTTAAGAATATTATTGATGAGCTTAAGGAGGGCGACTGCCTCGTTATAAATGATACTAAGGTTATTCCGGCAAGGCTTTTTGGCGAGAGGGAAGGAACCGGCGCAGGCATTGAGGTGCTTTTGCTTAAGCGTATGGCAAATGATGTCTGGGAGACGCTTGTTAAGCCGGGAAAGAAGGCAAAGCCGGGCACTGTTATAAGCTTTGGCGGAGGACTTTTAAAGGGCACTGTTGTTGATGTGGTCGAGGACGGCAACAGGCTTATACAGTTTTTTTATGAGGGTATATTTGAAGAAATACTTGACAAGCTCGGACAGATGCCGCTTCCGCCATACATCACGCATCCTCTTAAGGATAAGAACCGTTACCAGACGGTATATGCAAAGCATGACGGCTCAGCCGCAGCACCGACAGCGGGACTTCATTTTACAAAGGAGCTGCTGGCGCAGATTGAGGCAAAGGGCGTTACGATTGCACATGTAACACTTCACGTTGGACTTGGCACCTTCAGACCGGTCAAGGTTGAGGAGATTACCGAGCATCATATGCATTCGGAGTTTTATATAATTGAAGAGGAAGAAGCAAGGAAAATAAATGACACAAAGCAAAGAGGCGGCAGGGTAATTGCTGTCGGAACAACAAGCTGCAGAACTCTTGAATCCGCGGCAGACGCAAAAGGACATATTAAGAGCGGCAGCGGCTGGACGGATATATTTATTTATCCCGGCTATGAGTTCAAGATGATAGATGCACTTATTACAAACTTTCACCTTCCACAATCGACGCTTATTATGCTTGTAAGCGCATTTGCCGGCAGGGAGAGTGTGCTGGAGGCGTATAGGCAGGCGGTGGAGGCTGAGTATAGGTTTTTTAGCTTTGGAGATGCTATGTTCATCCGATAGTTCATCGAATAATTTTCCGTCATGCGGCGTTACTCCTCGAAAGCAGCTCGACGTAGGTTTAACTACGCCTTCGCTTTGCTTTCTGCGGTGCGCCTTGCCTGACGAAAAATTCTTTCGATGAGGCAGAGTATATTGGCAGCGAATAGTTGCACTTTGAAAGCAGCTCGAC
>JAFRXK010000046.1 GCA_017442865.1 Lachnospiraceae bacterium
GTAAGACCGGACGCCTGTGTTCACTCACTTTCAAGAGCGATGCTCATGCATATATAATTTGTCTTTTCATCATATGTGTAATTATATGAGGCTCTGCCGTAAAACTCAGGGTTGGCATCAAAAACAATATTGAAAAGATATGAGTCCTCGGAGAACATATCATTAACCGCCGCCTGATACTGCCCGTGGGAGTCAAACTTGAGTTCAATATTACTGTACTGTCCTGCATCAAGCTTTGCCCTAATATAGTTTTTAACTGTTTCGCGGTCATAAACCTCAAAATAAGCTCCTGTCAGCCTGTAATAATTGTAGGAATCATCAGTACATTCCGGAAATGAAAACACCTCCGTGTCGGATTGCTCAATGCTTGAAATGGTTCTGTCTATAGTATGTGTTTCAAATATTTCTCTGTCCGTAACACAAAGATAATTATAATTTAACGCACTGTTTTCGTTCTGCTCTCCAAGGTAAACCGGGTCGCCCCATGTGACATCCACCCAATAGTAAGCGCCGCCAATCCTGATTAAATTCCATGCATGGCTGTCATTTGAACCCGTGTGGCCGTACACGTAAGCACATGGAATTCCTGCTTTTTTGCACAAAAACTGAAATGCATGTGAGTAGCCTGCGCACACCGACTCATGATTGAAAAACACGCTGCGGATATCCTGGTCAACCTCTCCGAAATTGTACCCGGTATTGTCTATAATCCACTCATAAAAATATTTAACTTTGTCATAGTCTGAAGCCTCTGCGGGAATCACCGAAATAATATCATTTGCAATGCCGTCAAGCTGTGCCGAAATCTCTGCAATGTTATCGGGAATGCTGTATTTCACCGCGGTAACCTTCCTGTTAATAAGCATCACTTCAAATTTACCGGTCCAGAAGTACTCAGGAAAGTCATTATAAAATGCACACTGCACCTTGTAAAATGAATCTGAAGGAAGTGATTTTACGTTTATTTTATTTTTGAATTCACTGCATCCTGCCGCCAGCTGCAGGTAAACGTGTTTTTCGTCATCATCAAGCTGCCCGAAATAATAATTATTTTCATAAAGCCCGGCATCATAATTAATTGTCTGGCTGCCGCCGTCGTCATCGCCCGGCATATCGGATGAAGCGCCTCCGGCGTCACTGCCCGGTATATCATCGGCACCGCCAAAAGAATCACCGGTTGAAATGCTGTCATCCTCGCCGTAAGAGCTTCCTGACGAATCCAAATCGGACCTTCCGTCGTCTGACGGATCCGCCGCCTCGCCATTTTCAAATAATTCCTCTGTCAGATAGCTAAGGTTATCTTTAATGTTCTCAAATGAAAAAGCACCGCAGCCGCTAAAAAACAGTACTGCCGCCAAAATTATAATAAGTAATTTCTTCATTAATAATCCTTTCAAAAATGCAAATGCAGCTTCATTTGCGTTACAGTCAACAAAAACATTATATCACTATTATTTACATAATAATATAGCTTAAAAAGTTGAATTTATATAAAAAATGTGTTAAATTAATATATAGTGGATTTGCGAATAATATTTATTCACGCGAGCAACGAGCCAAGCGAACGGGCTTGCTTGTCCATATGGTGACTGCCGCAAGGGGCGAGCGGCATGTGGCGTGAAAATAAAATAAACTCCGTATGGGGCAGGAGCAGCATTTGGCGAGAAAAAACAAATAAACTCCGTATGAGCAGGAGTGGCATTTGGCGTGAAAAATCAAACAAACTCTGTATGAGCAGGAGTGGCATTTGGTATGGGAGGAACTATGTACAAGGTTGTAATAATTGACGATGAACCGATTATTGTAGAAGGAATCAGCAGAAGCATAAAATGGGACGAGTACAACTGTCAGGTCGTTGGCACCGCAGGAAACGGCGTGGAGGGGCTTGAGGTTATCAGAAGAGAAAAGCCGGACATCATTTTTTCGGACATCTGCATGCCAAACATGGATGGACTTCTGATGATTGCCGCCATTAAGTCCGAATTTAAAGACATTGAAATTACAATTTTAACGGGCTTTCGTGATTTTGATTACGCATATCAGGCAATCAAGCTTGGCGTCACAAGATTTTTGCTCAAGCCGTCGAAGATGGACGAGCTTAAGGAGGCAATCACCGCGATGACCGCAAACCTTGATGCAAAGCGTATGTCCTTACAGCCTGATGCATCAGGCGCAGCCGGCATGGCAGCCACAAAGGAGCCGCTTGATAAAGCTGACGAGGCAGCCTGCATGGCGTCAGATGGTGATGCCTGTGCGGATGATGAAGGTACAGCCTCCGTAAATAGTGAAGCAGGCAACTTCATAGTCCACAACGCCATGAAGTACATCGAAGAGCATTACAGCGAGAAGCTGAAGCTCTCCGACGTTGCCGACAAGGTGTTCGTAAGCCAGTGGCATTTAAGCAAGCTTTTAAACCGTCAGACCGGACAGAACTTCTCCGAAATTTTAAACGGCATCAGAATAGAGAAGGCAAAATTACTTCTTGAGGACCCGTCGCTTCGTATAGGCGACATCGCCGACACCGTCGGCTTCCTCGACATGGCGCATTTTTCGAGGGTGTTTAAGAAACAGACCGGAATTTCCGCCAATGAATACCGCAACAAAGTGTTGAGTAACCGATAAATTTTTGAAATTAAAATACAGGTGTTATATCCACCGCAAGCTTCGTTCCGGCGGCTACGCCGCCTGCAAGGCGCTTGCTAAGGATATAATACCTGTATTTTAATATAAAAGTTTATAGGTTAAATTGTAGTGTGCAAAGCACAAGCGCAGACTGTGTCTGCGAGGCGCTTGCTA
>JAFRXK010000047.1 GCA_017442865.1 Lachnospiraceae bacterium
TTTTAAAAACTGTATTTTCCAAGTCTGATTTTGCCTGCCTTGCATTTGTATTTATGTCAGCTTTGCTGCATTTTATTCAGTGTAGCTGTGGCATACCCTTTCAGGACATATCAGGAAAAACTGTAAATATAAATTATTATGAATAATAATTAAATAATAAGGCAGAATAAGTGTATCAGAGCATTTTTAGACTTCGGAAGCATAAGGCTTGGATTTTGGAGGTATATTTTAATGGATGAAAGAAAGCAGAAGGAATACGAGAAATACGTTAAATCGGTTACACCGACATTTAACCTGTGGCTGCAGATGCTGAAGGCATTTTTTACGGGAGGAATAATCTGTACAGCGGCGCAGGGCATTTATAATTTGTTTGAAAGCAATGGATTTGATGAAATAAGCGCGGCGGCATGGACGCTTATTATTGTTATATTAATAACAGTCATTCTGACGGGCTTAAATATATTCGGAAGAATAGTGAAGTTTGGCGGCGCAGGTGCGCTTGTGCCGATAACAGGCTTTGCAAACGGAATTGCTTCGCCGGCGATAGAATATAAAAAAGAGGGGCAGGTATTCGGCATAGGCGTAAAGATATTTACGATTGCAGGGCCGGTAATACTTTACGGCGTGCTTACAAGCTGGATTCTCGGGCTGGTTTATTGGGGGCTTAGAGTGATGAGAGTGGTGTAAGAAGCTTATAAATAAAGCCACACCATAGCTTAATACGGTGTGGCTTTAACAATCATATTAAGTTTTAATCAAATGCAAAAGACTTATATCAGATACAAATCTTTTATGCTGCATCATCTACAGCATCCTGAACTATCTCTCCAATCTCGTCAACAGCCTTGTCTGTTGCAACGCCTGTGATATCATCACGCTTTGCACAGAATGCACAGAGACGTGTACGATGTGCTGCGATAGCCTGCTCTACATTACCATAGGTAAGAGCGTCGCTGTTGTTGAGTGCCTGACAGTCATCATGAGTGTGGTAAACCTTACCGAAGGTTGTCCAGTAAACCTGCTCGTCACCAAGTACGCTCATAGCCTCCTGCTTCTGCTCCTGAGAAACCGGATGATAGTCAATGCCGGCTGCTCCGCCGATGAGAAGTGCAACAGCAGCAGCTATTACAGCGATGGTTTTGGTCTGCTTATCTGCATTCTTATCTGTAAGTGCAAAAATGATAAATGGGATAAATGCAAACGCACAAACGATAACGCCCATGTTGTTCCAGAGCCAGAACTTAAGTGGGTTCTTCTCGGAAGCCGGGTCTATGTGGTTTGCCTTCTTCCAGAACTGTGCACCTGCGATTACACATGCAAGGTCAACTACAAGTAAGATGATGATAAGTGTAAGCGTGTTCATGAATGTCCAGTTGAGCTTGCCTGTGAATAAAAGGACTGCAAGGATTTCACAAACGATAGCTACAATCCATAATCCAACTGCTGCAACACGAAATGCTGTTGCGTTGCCTACAGGAGCAGCTTCCTTAGCTGTCTTGCCTGATGGTGTAGTTGTTGTTTTCTTTGCCTTTGGCTTGCTTGTCGGCTTATTTGTATCAGCTGATACATAAGTGTGTTGTTTTTTTTCTGCCATAGTCGTTCTCCCTAAATATTTTTATTTTGATACAAATGCTTTAGCTGCGGCGTTCGCAGATATAATATATAATGCACCATAAGCTCAAAACAGACATACAGTTTCAAATATATGTATATATGTCGAAAGCACGTACCCTTTGCGTATGTATCAAGTTTGTTTTTATAATTCCATTATACAAAATATCAGCTTTTTTTCAATAGCATTGTTTAATTTTACGAAATTTCTTGACATTTTATGATTATAGATAGATAATAATAATATAATAATACAGATTGGAGAATGAAATATGGATCTTAATTCTTTAGTTAGTACAATGCTTAGCGGTGACAGCCTTGATAACATTGGTAAAGTTACCGGCTCATCAAATGCAGATGTAAAGAGTGTTCTCGGTTCGGCACTTCCTCTTCTGCTCAACGGCGTAAGCGAGCAGTCACAGGGTGAGGACACAGCAGCAGGATTTGCACAGGCACTTGCAAGCCATTCAAAGGATGATACATCTAATATAGCATCATTCCTCGGCGGCGTAGACCTTGCGGATGGCGCAAAGATCGTTGGACATCTTCTTGGCGCAAAGACACAGGACACTACAAAGGACATTGCTACAAAGTCAGGCTTAAGCCTTGGCACAACAGCAAACATTATCGCTGCAATAGCTCCATTGTTAATGAGTCTTCTCGGCAAGCAGACAAACGCTGCACAGCAGCAGAATTCTTCACTTAACGTTGGAAGCATTATCGGCACATTACTTGGCGGCGCAGATTTAGGCAGCCTCGTATCAGGTATTCTTGGCGGCGGCGCAGCAGCACCTGCTCCGGAACCTGTAGTTCAGCAGATTGAAGAAGAGAAGCCATTAAGCGGCTTCGGAAAGATTGCTGAGTTCTTTACAAACTTATTAAAGTAAGCAAGGAACTGTTCGGCACATGTGGTCAAAATACCTTTTGACTACAATATCATTTAATGTAATTATTACATAGACAGGCTGGACCATAAGGTTCAGCCTGTTTTGTGCAGACCTTGACGTGGTGCAGGATAAATGCTTTAATGCATAAAAAAGGAGAAGCTTTGTATGGAATTACTGACCGGATTATTTGAAAAGATATCATGGCGGATGGACATTATAGAACAGTATAAGGCGACACATTTTATACTGATGGCATTGATTTTCGGCGGTTCATTTGTACTTGGTTATATTTTCAACAGACTTAAGTTTAATAAAAAAAATATACTGCTTGCTTTGGGAATATTTCTTGCACTGCTGGAGGTGTTCAAGCAGCTGTTTTTAACATATACAAGAGGCTGGGACTATTCATGGTCGGATTTCCCTTTCCAGCTCTGCAGCATGCCTATTTATCTGTGCCTTTTGTATCCGTTGTTTAAGGACAAGAGCAGAAGAATTATAGAATATTTTTTGATGACATATAATTTCCTTGGAGCTGTGGCGGCGGTTATAGTGCCTGACAGCCTCTTTGTGGATTATGTGCTGCTGACCGTTCATTCGGTGTTGTGGCATGCACTGCTTGTTTTTATAGGCATATACCTTCTTATAAACCATTGGAGGAAAATCAGTTCGCCTTTGAAATTTATTCCTGTGGCAGGGCTGTACCTTTCGCTTGCAGGCGTGGCGGTCATTTTAAATGCAGTGTTTAATAATATTTCAAATGGCACAATTAACATGTTTTTTATCGGACCGACATATCCGTGTATGATAATACTTGATGATATTTACGAAAATGTCGGCTGGATTGCATCAACCCTCTCAATGATGGCGGCTACAACGGTGGCGGCATTTTTAATATTTCTGCCGTGCTGCAGGAATAAAAGGCTGCATACAGCGTCAGAACCGAAAAATCCTTTGATAAAAAGCCTGTTTCAAAACAATAAGTTCAATCTTTTTATGTCGGTTCTCGGCACGACGGTTTTATCTATGGCTATATTATGCGTTCCGCAGTTTACGCAGAGGCTTGTGGATTATCTTGCGGGCGTGTCTGATATCGGAGTGCAGAAGCTGGTTTTGATGGCGGCGGGAGTGCTTTTTATGGTCATTTTTTCAGGCGTATGCACCTATCATTTCAGAACTGTATTCAGCGCGAGGGCAGTCGCACAATACCGTCAGTTTTCCTGCGACTATCTGTCACAAAAGAAGGTGTCTGATTTTTACGCGCAGAAGACGGGCATGTATATGTCTGCAATGACAAACGATATCCTGAGGATAAAGGAGAACCTCTTAGACCAGCTCCCGATTATATCACAGATTATAATCTGCGGCGTCGGCGCAGTAATTGTAATGCTTAGATACAATGTACTGCTGACAATAGCCTCCTGTGTGATTTCAATGATTCCGTTTGGCACCGCGATTATTGCCGGACGGAAAATGCCTGAGGCAGAGAAGCGTCTTTCAGAGAAAAACGCCGAATATCTTTCATTTTTAAAGGACTTTTCGGTAGGCTTTACAATTATAAAAAGCTATCGCGTAGAAAATATTTTTTCGAGGCTGCACAGGGAGCATTGTGCTGAGGTTGAAAAAGTAATGCTAAGGCGTGAAAAGCTTACTGAAAAGGTGAATTATTTCGCTGCAGTTTCAGGCTACATAACAAGATTTTCGGTGCTGCTGGTATGCGCGCTAGCAGCAAAAAAATACGGGCTGATAACAGTTGGTGCCGTAATAGCATTTTCACAGCTTATCAGCTACATAATTGACCCGGTTACGGAGCTGCCGGCAATGCTTGCAAATGCGAAGGCGTCCTGCGAGGCAGCCGATAAGTTCTGGGAGAAAATAAAAGATGATGTGAATGATGAGTCGCCGAATGACATAAAAGAACTTTTATTTGACGGAGGCGTAAGGCTGTGCAATATAAATTACCGCTATTCTGATGACAGTCAGGCACTAAGGGATGTGAGCTTTAGCATCAGGCCGGGTGAAAAGGCAGCAATAATCGGAGCATCCGGCAGCGGCAAGTCTACAATTTTAAAGCTTATAATGGGTATATTAAAGCCTGAGAGCGGTGCAGTATATTTTGGCGATAATGATATTTCAGAGGCGGACGAGAGTGAAATATTCCGGCAGGCGGCATATATCCAGCAGGAGGTATTCATATTTGACGGAAGTCTGTATGATAATATAACGCTTTTCAAGGAGTACGAAGAAGAGGAGATAGATCGTGCAATCGAGAAGTCGGGCTTAAAGCAGCTTGTGGATGAAAAGGGCATGGATTATAATTGCGGTGAGAACGGAGCGGCTTTGTCGGGCGGCGAAAAGCAGAGGATAAGCATCGCCCGCAGCCTGTTAAGAAGGACGAAGCTTCTGGTTGCCGACGAGATTACGGCGGCGCTTGATACGGAAACCGCTTACAGGGTAATGGATTCGCTGATAAGTATTGAGGGCATAACAGAGGTTATGGTGCTTCATGATTTGGATGCAAGAGTGCTTGAAAGACTTGATAAAATCATTGTTTTGAAGGATGGACGCATTGTCGAACAGGGCAGCTTTTGCGAGCTTACACAGAAAAATGGATTTTTTATTGAGCAATAATGTCTTTTTGGCAAAATGTTTGTTGAGAATTTAAATATTTACGGGGAGCCTGAAGGCTCCCCGTGTCTTTCTGCCGCTTAAACAGTGGCTTTACATTTTGAACCGGTGCTTAAACAGCGGCCTTACATTTTGAACCGGTACTTAAACGGCGGCTTCCTTTACTCTTGCAAAAGCCTTTGCAACTGCAGGAATAAGCAATACTATAATAGTAACGATACCTTCAGCGAAGATATAAGCTCCGTTGTAGGCAAGTGAGTACGGAAGTGCTGACCAGCCTTCCCATGCATATTCTCCGAAGAAAATCCAGCCTGAAATTACTGCAAAGAAGTATCTGCCTAAAATACCTGCAATGTATCCTTTAACAAGACCATTCTTTGATTTGTAGAACAGTCCTGACAGACCCAGAGCAGCAAAAGCAAGCAGATAGTCTACGATTACCTGAATAGGGAAGAGAATGTATGGTCCGAGCAGGAACTGTAAAACTCCATAGGCAGCTGCTGTAAGAACACCCGTCCTTAAACCATAAAAATAACCCGGAAGGCAGGCAAAAAGCATGCTGAATAAGGTGATTGAGCCGCCGAAAGGAAACTCATAGACCTTTATCATGGATGTTACGGTTGCAAGCGCAATACACATTGCACAGAAGGCAATCTGCTTTGCGTTCATAGACATGTGCTCTTTCTTATTTGCAAAAAGTGCGGCAACTACAAGAAAAGCAGCAAGTATAACTGCACCGGCAACATATCCGGCAGTGGTGAGCTGGTACTCACCGTCAACAAGTGAAACAAAAAATGACATAAAAAAACCTCCTTGAATAGTGTAATTCGGGAGGGGAGTACTGAAAGGTATAGCTTCCTTACGCCGGCATAATCCGGATCAAGTATTGAGGGTTAACATAAATGTACTCTCAGCCTTAAAAGGCTCCCCTAGCTGAATTATTTAATTTTGTCTTTGCTATATTAGCACTTTAAATCAGAATAATCAATACATAATGTGCAGATTTTTATTATATGAAAAAAGAAATTTTAAATAAACTCAACCTGTCCGTCTTCTAAATGGTATAATGCAGCAACAACTAATAATCCGTCCTCCTTTTCATCCTTCTGAATCTGAATACTGCTCTCAATCTGCCTACAGCTATACTTAGCATTTAAACAGCATGCTTTATATTCATCTCTTTCATCACCTATTGCTTTTACTATTTCGTCTGTAATAAACTTAATATATCCATCCGGATTATGATTAATTGCCGCGTCCACAGCGCCACAGTGATTATGTCCCATAACAACGACCAGATTACACCCTAAATGTTCTGCTGCATATTCAATACTCCCTAACTGATGGTCATCAATCACATTTCCGGCAACCCGGACAACAAACAGGTCTCCTATATCTGCTGAAAATATTTCCTCTGGAATAACTCTGGAGTCTGAGCAGGTTACAATAACCGCATATGGTTTCTGTCCCTCTTTTAATGTCTTCTGCCTAATATCTATAGAAATATTTCCAAATCCGGTATCTGCATTTAAATATTTTTTATTTCCTTCTTTTAATTTCTCAATTGCCAGTTCGGCAGGATAATTTATTTTGCGCATTTTAACACTCCTCGAATTATGCTTATATACAAAAGATATTTTGAAACTATGATACCTGCACCTTCGAACCGATACTTGCTTACCGGTACCATATTATCAAATTAAACACGACATCTGTATGCCGTATTTGGATTATAGTATAAAATTAATAATATTCCATTCGTCCCGGGTAATTGCATAAACCACAGTTAATGCATTCTCCTCATCAATAAATTCGTCAACCTTGCTCATTCCATTTGCCACTGCTGTTGCCGATGAAGCAACATTTACCTTCTTCATATAAGAATACAATATGTTAAATGGTGTGTTCTCAAATGCCCAGTCCCTGCATTTACATGCCGCTTCCTTAGCATATCCCTGCCGCTGATACTTTTTGCCAATATGATATCCAATTTCAGGCTTGATACTTCCATTGATATTTTGCATTGTTATACCACAATCGCCAATCACCTCACCTGTTGATTTCAGTACCACCGCCCAAAGACCGAATCCAAATACCTTATATCTTTCTATATTCTTTGTAATCCAATTCAGCACTCTTGCCTCATCAAAAATATAAGGGTAATGCTGCATTATATCAGAATCAGCCAGCACATCATAAAGTGCATTAAAATCGTCAGTTGTTAATTCTCTTAAAATTAGTCTATCAGTTTCTAACTGCATACTCTCCACCTTTAATTTTCAAATTAAGCTCTGTATGTTAATCTGTTAGCTCCTAAACTATATTTATCAAGAAGATTACAGTTCTCATCATAGTGATATAGTATTTCATTCTCAAATTGACCTTTAATTTCAAGAATACTGTGCTTTCAAAGTCCTTTTACTTCTTACAAATCCCATATACAGCGCATTATTCTGTTTTTGCTAAAATCTTCGAATATTCATCTTTCCATTCCATAAACTCATCGGATAGCTTCATAAGATTCTTATTGTTAGCCATTCCAATACCCGGGTCATTTGCATGATAGGAAACTAGAACTGTTTTCGAATCTTTAAGCTCTGCAATCAATTCTAGAATACTGTCCGCCCTCTCATTTTCTAAAACACTTGAGACCTGATATCTGGAGGCATTCTTATTAAGCTGTGCAGGGATTGCATCAAAAAGTATAGTTATTTATCATATATTTTTCTTTTAAACATAAAACCGCCTCACAAAATCGCATTTTTTATTTTATAATTTTACCCTAAAATCGCATTTTTTTAAAGTGGTTTTTCTTGCAAAATCGCATTTTGCAAAATGAAATTTTAAATTCCACCATTCTATGGGCATGCCCTTTACTTTTTCAATTCAACGATTTTTATTATAATTTGACGAAAGCCGGGTTAATTGAGTAAATTTTATATCAGCCTGATAAAATTAAGTTTTTGCATATTGACGTATTTAATTTATTATGGTAGAAATATAGTTGTATAAGAAAATGCGTTGAAAAAGACCAGTAGTACAGAATTGTTTTTTACAGAGAGCACCCGGTTGGTGAAAGGGCGCAAAAGCGGCTGTATGAATACACTTTGGAGCAGCTTCCTGAACCTTAAAGTAGGGTAAGACGGGGACGCCCGATACAGCGTAAGAGTGTTGATTGACACTTGATGAGGAATATTCCGTGAGGAATATTTGTTTAGAGGTGGTACCGCATTTTATGCCCTCTGCAGCATCGGCTGTGGAGGTTTTTTTATTTCCGCGAGCAACGAGCCAAATGGACGAGCCTGCTGCGGGGTATTTGACATCTATACAAAACAAAAACAACTAATTATAGTTTGTTTTGCATGGATGTGACCATATTAAAATTTATAGGTGTTTGCTTCTCTGTTGTTTGCTAAATTGGATGAATTATTATCCTTGGCAAGCGACTTCGCAGGCGGTAGCCTAAGCGGAGCTTGTGAGGATAATAATTCATCCGATTTATATTAAGAAGTAGATTTGCAAACACGAAAAGAGCATTTTAAGGAGGAAATTATAATGCAGATTTACGAAGAATTAGTGGCAAGAGGACTTATTGCCCAGGTTACGGACGAAGAAGAAATCAGAGAGCTTATTAACAGCGGCAAGGCTAAGTTTTATATCGGCTTTGACCCGACTGCAGATTCACTTCATGTAGGACATTTCATGGCTCTTTGCCTTATGAAGAGACTTCAGATGGCAGGAAACCAGCCTGTTGTACTGCTTGGCGGCGGTACAGGCTACATCGGTGACCCGTCAGGAAGAACCGACATGCGTTCAATGCTGACACCGGAAACTATTGAGCACAACTGTGAGTGCTTCAGAAAGCAGATGGAGAGATTCATTGATTTTGAGGGCGAGAATGCTGCGATAGCAGTAAACAACGCCGACTGGCTTTTGAAGCTGAATTATATTGAGGTGCTTCGCGAGGTTGGTGCATGCTTTTCAGTAAACAATATGCTCAGGGCAGAGTGCTACAAGCAGCGTATGGAAAAGGGACTTTCATTCCTTGAGTTCAACTACATGATTATGCAGTCCTACGATTTCTATCATTTGTTCAAGGAATACGGCTGCAACATGCAGTTTGGAGGCGATGACCAGTGGAGCAATATGCTCGGTGGAACCGAGCTTATCAGAAAGAAGCTTGGCAAGGATGCATACGCTATGACAATTACACTTCTTCTTAACTCAGAGGGCAAGAAGATGGGTAAGACTGCAAACGGAGCGGTATGGCTTGACCCGAACAAGACCTCACCATTTGAGTTTTACCAGTACTGGAGAAATGTTGATGATGCGGATGTACTCAACTGCATCAGAATGCTCACATTCATTCCGCTTGAGGAAATCAATGCAATGAATGACTGGGAGGGCGCACAGCTTAACAAGGCAAAGGAAATCCTGGCATTTGAGCTTACTTCACTCGTGCATGGCGTGGAAGAGGCAAACAAGGCAAAGGAGGCTTCACTTGCACTTTTTGCGGGCGGAAGTGACGACAGCAACATGCCTACAACAAATGTAACGGAGGCTGACCTTACAGACGGCAGCATCGGAATCATTGATTTAATGATGCTTTGCAAGCTCGGAGCTTCAAAGAGCGAAATCAGACGTCTGATTTTACAGGGCGGCGTTACATTAAATGATGAGAAGATTACAGATGTAAACTTCCCGGTAACCGCTGATGTATTAAAGGCAGGAGCAAAGATCAGAAAAGGCAAGAAGGTATTCCATAAGGCTGTTTTGCAGTAGTTTTTAATTGAATACGGAGAGTAGAAGGCGGCGGGAAATGTAAATTGACCGCCGCTTAACATTGCTCTTGATTTTTGTGAAGGGGAGTGATAAAGTAGTTAGTGAAATCTAACCATAATATTTGGTTAGACAAAACTAATTAATGTTCGAGGCCTAAGTGGAGGTAAATAAATATGTTTATTAATGTTGTAAATGCAAAAAAGCAGTATGGAACAGGGGAAGCGGCAGTTTATGCTCTCGATAACGTGAATTTTTCACTTGATAAGGGTAAAATATGTGTTATTCTTGGTCCGTCAGGCTCGGGAAAAAGTACATTGCTCAATATGCTTGGCGGTCTTGACAGTCTTGACTCAGGGTATATTGAGGTGGATGGCAGAAAAATTACCGGCCTGTCAAAAAAGGCACTTACGGAATACCGAAAGAAAAGCATCGGTTTTGTATTTCAGTTTTATAATCTGATTCCGGATTTGACTGTAGAAGAAAATGTGCAGGTGGTTGAGGAGACTGCACAAAATCCTCTTAGCATCGATGAAATCCTTAAAGCACTTGACATAGAAAAATACCGTTACCGTTTTCCTAAGGAGCTTTCAGGAGGACAGCAGCAGCGCGTGGCAATTGCGAGAGCAATGGTAAAGAACCCCGACCTTCTGCTTTGTGATGAGTTGACAGGTGCGCTTGATACTAAGTCATCACGAATGGTTTTAAAATTCATCGAGCAGCTTAATCGTGAATATAAGACGACAATACTAATAATAACGCACAATGAAGCGATAGCAGAGCTTGCCGACACGGTGGTTCGTATAAAGGACGGTAAGATTGCAAGTGTGGTCGAAAACGCTAAAAAGAGCACAGCAGATGAAATAAAACTGTGAGGTGGATGCGATGAAGTTAAACAAACGTTATTTAAGAAGTATAAGGGCAAATCTGCCGTTTTACATATCGGCGTCCGTGCTTACGATGGTTACACTTTTAATGTTTTATCTTTTTTATATTGCCGGCGTAGGAATAAACAGATATGGAGATGAGTTTTTTTCAAAATATAATGTTGAGGATGCGGCATTTTCAACATTTGCAGAAATACCTGATGAGGATATAGCCAGACTTGAAAAAGACTATGGATTAACGCTTGAAAAAGAGCATTTTGCCGGTGTGGAAGAGGAGAATTTCAGAGTTCGTGTTTTCTCTCCAAATAAAAAAATTGATTTATATGAGCTGCAGAGCGGACGCGAGCCGATATCTGATGATGAAATAATTATTTCTGCCGGATATGCTGAAGAAAATAATGTGCAGATAGGAGATAAGTATCTGATACATGGCAGGCAGTACAGTGTTGCAGGTACATTCCTTCGCCCTGATTATCTTTATATGGTGGAAAATCTTAGTGATGATTATAAGAATGTAACGACGTTTTTCCTTGCATATATGACTCCGGAGGAATTTGAAAATCAGTTTGGCAGCGGAAGCATTAATAATAAGGTCGTTTATAGTGAAGCAGCTGATGAAGCCGGTTTCAGGCGCGAAATAAATGAAAAGTATTTTATGTCTGATTATTTGTCGGCAGATAATAATATGCGTATTACCTTTGTGCATGAACAGGCTGATATGTTTGTAATGTCTTCATGGTTTATTCTGGTTACATTTCCTCTTTTGACAGTTGCACTTGTGTGTATACTGCTTGGACGAAGAATCAGGGCAGAGCAGAAGCTTATAGGAACGCTCTCGGCAATGGGTTATGAGAAGAAAAAGCTTATGCGTCATTATTCGGTTTATGCGGTTATACCTGGTATATGCGGAGGAGTTTTAACATCTGTTGCGGCGCTTTTGCTCGCAAAGCCTTTTGGCAGTCTGGGACTTGCAGATTATGAGCCTATGAAGCCAAGATTTACACTGCCTGTATGGGTAGCGGTTGCAGGCGTTGTTATACCTACACTGATTTATTATATAGCTGCAATGCTCAGGGTAAGAAAGCTTCTTAAAGAAGATACCGTGAAGCTGCTCGCAGGACAGATAGGCAATAATCATAGAAGCCGCCGGGTGCTTTCGCATAAAAAGGCATCGGTAAAAAGTAAGTTTGCATTAAGACAGCTGATTGGAAATCCCGGGCGAAGCTTTGTGATATTCCTCGGCATTTTTCTTGGTGCGATGATAGTTGCATTTGCGTTTTCATTTATTGATTCTGTTAAGGCTGTTGGGGAGCAGGCGCATGATGAATTCGGAAGCTTTAAGTATGAGTATATTTTAAATTTCCTTAAAAACGGTGCTCCGGAGGATGGTGAAGCGGTACTGGTTCTGCCGTACGAGGATAAAAAGAGCAGACGCTTTTCATTGATGGGACTGGATTCGGACGCTTCACTGTGGAATCTTACTACAGTAGACGGACAGCCGGCAGATATAGAGCGCGGTTTTTATATAAGCACACTGTGCGAAGCAATTTATGATATACATAAGGGTGATGATTTTACATTCCGAAACATAGCGACACTGGAGGAGTATACCGTAAAAATTGACGGCGTAATCAAAAACGGCTATCAAAGCTATCTTATTTCTTCAAGAAAAAATGCCGCGGATTTGTCAGGTCTTGAGAAGGACGCTTACAATGCAGTGCTGGCAGACAGAGCGCTTGATTACAGCAGTGAAGAGATTACAGAGATTATTTCAGATACAACTTATAAGACCCAGATGGAAAATATGATGACGGCAATGGGTGCCTTAATATCTGCTCTTATGATTATAGGAATGATTGTATGCATTGCCGCCTTATACGCAATGATAGATACAATATTGTCTGAAAACAGCCATAATATTTCTATGCTTAAGGTTCTGGGACTGGAAAACGGACGCATTAATTCGATGATTATTTCATCAAATCACATTCTGCTGATTCCGGGCGTTGTGCTTGGAATTGCCTCAGCATATGCGGTGATGGCGTGGTATTGCAAGGAGTTTGTGGAGGTTGAGCATATTATGATTCCGGCAACTCTTTACCCGAAAAGTATATTGTATACTGCGATTATAACTGTGTTAAGCTATGTAATATCACTGCTTTTACTGCGCAGAAAAGTCGATAAGATGGATATGATAGAGGCACTGAAGGATGACAGAGAGTAGAGGCGAACCGGCTTATATATAAATAAATTGAATAGATTCATCGTTATCTGATAAGAATGAATGATATTTACAGAGCACCTTTTAAGCGTTATACTTGTAAAGGTGCTTTTTACATATGAAAATTATATGTGACAGGAAAGGCAATCTTTAAATGATTAGGATAGTCTTATGTGTTAAAAGCGAAGGTTTACAATAGGAGGGTGTTATGAAAAAGCTTAAATTGAGACAATCGCTTCTATTGCTGCTTACTGCAGTGATATGGGGAGTGGCGTTTGTGGCGCAGAGCGCCGGCATGGAATATGTCGGACCATTCACATTTAATGCGGTAAGGTCAGTGATAGGCGGCATCGTGCTGATACCCTGTATATTTATCCTTAGGAAAATCAATACCGCTGAGGAAACCGGTAAGCCGGACAGGCAAAATTCAGACGTAAATTACTCAGACGAAGCCACTGGTGATAATTCCGGAATTAAAGATGCAAATAAATCCCGAAGCCTGCTTCTGACAGGAGGCGTAATCTGCGGAATTATTTTGTGTGTTGCAAGCACCCTGCAGCAGGTCGGCATTAAATATACAACGGTAGGAAAGGCGGGATTTGTTACCGCCCTGTACATTATAATAGTGCCGATACTAAGTATCTTTCTTCATAAAAAAGCCGGCTTTAAGGTATGGCTGGGTGTTGTAATTGCCGTCATCGGTTTTTATCTGCTCTGCATTTCAGAAAATCTCGTGCTTGAAGTGGGCGATTTGCTGGTGCTGTTGTGTGCATTTGGTTTTTCCCTGCATATAATGGCTGTCGATTATTTTGCACCGAAGGTTGATGGCGTGAAGATGTCCTGCATCCAGTTTTTTGTGTGCGGTCTGCTCTGCTCAGTTTTAATGTTTTTATTTGAAAGCCCGGACACAGGTCTGATTCTGGCTGCATGGAAGCCGATATTATACGCGGGCGTGCTGTCCTGCGGCGTGGCCTACACCCTTCAGATTATAGGACAAAGGGGCATGAATCCGACGATAGCATCACTTATTATGAGCCTTGAGTCAGTCATATCTGCGCTTGCCGGCTGGGTGATTTTAAACCAGAGATTAAGCTTAAAGGAAATGTGCGGCTGTGCGCTGGTGTTTGCCGCAATAATAATAGCGCAGCTGCCGCAAAAGAAAGGTGCATGATAAATAAATAACTGATATTTTATTATATGATGCCGGGGTACAACTGATAACGATAAAAACCTGTGACTAAAGAATCATAGCAGCCACAGGTTTTATTATTTTATAGTATATTTCCTGAATCTTGGGATGAAGAATATAATCACTTTACAGCTTCTCGTATACTTCTTCGATTACGGCCTTTGTTAAGCTTTCACTGTCCCTGCATTCAGATACAAAGGTGATAACAGTATTAGTATCAGGGAATATCATTGAAGTCTGGTCATATCTGCCGACTGCTCTGTATGAATTGTGTTCGCCGCGCCAGAACAGGTATGCGTAAGGTGCTTCGGCGTATTGTCTGGTGCTTTCTTCTATCCATTCAGGCGAAAGCAGCTGTTTTCCGTTCCATTTACCCTTGTTAAGGTAGAAAAGACCGAACTTGTGCAGCTCTGACAGTGTGAGCATAAGACCGCCTGCGCCGAAGGTATAGCCGAGAGGGTCAACCTCCCATGTAGGGCATTTGATTCCAAGATGATTAAATAACCTTGGAGTTAAATAAGATACAAGATTACAGCCGCAGCGGCGCTGAACCAGAACTCCTGCAAGATACGGTCCGACATTGCTGTACTGAAAATGAGTGCCCGGCTCATATTTTAACGGAATTTCAAAGGAAAGCTTCACCCAGTCATCCTCATCATAGAACGGACGCTGCTCGCCCATAAGGTGTGCGCCCTCCTGTCCTAAATGCATTGTAAGCAGATCCCTTACGGTCGCCTTTGCAAGATTGTCGCTTATGACTGCCGGCATATCCCCGCTGAATGCATCAGTAAGCTTCTCATCAAGACTTAAAAGACCCTCCTGTACTGCAAAGCCTACAGCACAGGATGTAAAGCTTTTTGAAGCAGAATAGAGATTACGTCGCATTTCATCATCCCAAAGCTTTTCGCCTATAAGGACATTATCCTGTGAAACCTTAATGCCGAGGATTCCAAGGTGCAGTGCTCTTTTTTCTAAACTTTCAAAATTCATGTTCTTCTCCTCCATGTATAATATTTTTATATGAGGTCGGTTAAACGTTTTCTTAAAAACAGTATAGCACATATTTTTTGTTTAGTCATATTAAATGTAAATAAGTCAGGCAGATAATACAAATGAAGCTTTTGAGAATGCCTGCAGATTTCTTTATGGCAGTACTGTTTTTATGCTGAGACCTCAGGTTGTTTATAATTGCTGTGTAAATGAAAAAGATAGCTGTCAAGACGTAAATATGATATAAAAACAATAAAAATTATATAATACTGACGCTTGTTTTGCTATGATATTTTTAGATTAAAGATATTATATAAAATAAGCGGAGGTTTGGTATGTATTCATTATTATTGGTAATCATATATATTGCATTTATTTCACTGGGACTGCCTGATTCTATTCTGGGTGCGGCATGGCCGAGCATGTACGGAGAGTTAAATGTGCCGGTTTCGTATGCGGGAGTTATCACAATGATTATTGCAGGCGGAACAATAGTGTCAAGCATCAACTCAGATAAACTGATATCAAGGTTCGGTACCGGTGTGGTAACAGCGGCAAGCGTTGCAATGACCGCCGCGGCACTGCTTGGATTTTCGGTATCAAATTCATTTTATATGCTGTGCCTATGGGGCATTCCTTATGGCCTCGGCGCAGGAAGTGTGGATGCGGCACTCAATAATTATGTTGCCCTTCATTACAAATCAAGGCACATGAGCTGGCTGCACTGCTTCTGGGGAATCGGCGCAACTGCAGGTCCGTACATTGTGAGTATGTGCCTTGCAAGAAACCTGAAATGGAATGTAAGCTACAAGGTGATTGGCATACTTCAGGTAATGCTTGCGGCTATAATTATTTCAACATTATTTATGTGGAAGGGGCAGAGTGGCGCGCAGGCTGCTGACAGCGCAGACGAAACACGTAAAAAGGGGATGAAGCTGCCGCAGATAGTAAAAATACACGGAGTGAAATATGTGCTGATTGCATTTTTCTGCTATTGTGCGTTAGAGGCAACGGCCGGATTGTGGGCGAGCAGTTACATGGTGCTGTACAAGGGCATTGATTCACAGACAGCCGCAAAGTGGGCGTCACTTTTCTTCCTCGGAATGACAGGCGGAAGGTTTATCTGTGGATTTGTGTCAGACAGAATTGGCGACCGTAACATGATAAGGCTTGGCGAGTGCGTATGTATAACGGGAATTCTGGTCATGTTTATTCCTGCCGGAGATATTTTTTCGTTAATTGGCCTGCTGATGGCAGGTCTTGGCTGTGCACCGATATATCCAAGCATAATACATGCTACGCCGAATAATTTCGGCGCAGATAAGTCTCAGGCAGTCATAGGTGTGCAGATGGCAAGCGCATATGTCGGAACAACATTTATGCCGCCGTTGTTCGGACTGGTTGCGGACAATATTTCAATAGGCTTTTATCCGGTATTTCTGCTGGTGATAGCGGTCTGCATGATACTGATGACGGAGAGACTTAATAGGGCAGTTGCATCTGCAAAGGCAATCTATAAAGCACAGAAAGCGTTTGAAGGCGTCGCTGAAGAAATGGGCGTTTATAGTGATGAAGATGTTCAGGATTTAGTTAACGATGTGCGTTATGGAAAGGACAAGGTATGAGTCCGGCTGAATTTATAGAGTACGAGGGTATTGATTTCTAAAATACAAATTAGACAAAAGTTATTTATATACTTCACAGATAATTCACAATTTTATTAGCACTCACCTCTTGACAGTGCTAATAATGAGTGTTATATTACAGATAGAACAAAGGAAAGATATTTTTAAAAGTCCTTTGTCAGGAAATTTTTAATTTTGTATTTACGGCATGCATTGTCGCAGAAAGAAGGAGGAATGACTTATGTTGAGACCTAGTATTTTTAGAGATAATTTATTTGATGACTTTTTTGATTTTCAGTTTCCGGATGTAGATAGAGCACTTTACGGAAAGCATGCAAAGAATGTTATGAAGACTGATGTGAGAGAGGTTGCCGATGGTTATGAGCTTGACATTGACCTGCCTGGATTTAAGAAGGACGAGGTTAAGATTCAGCTGAACAATGGTTATATTACAGTAGCAGCGCAGAAGGCTCTTGCAAAGGATGAGAAGAACGACGAAGGAAAATACATCAGACGTGAGCGTTATTCAGGCAGCATGAGCAGAAGCTTTTATGTTGGCGAGAACATTACAGAAGAGGATGTTCATGCGAAGTTCGAGGACGGCATCTTAAAGATTGCAGTACCTAAGAAGGATAAGGAACAAGTAGAGCAGAAGAAGTACATTGCAATAGAAGGTTAATTGAACAGTTGACCCGATATACCCCCATATAAAGATGCCCGCGAGGATTTCCCCGCGGGCATTGCTATACCAAATTGTTATTTTAATTTACCGTAATCTTCGTCTGACACAGGCTCTAACCATTCTGCCCTGCCATTCTCACCCGGAACCTCAATTGCAAGATGACTGAACCATGAATCAGGTGCGGCACCATGCCAGTGCTTAACGCCCTCAAGGATATTTATAACTGTACCCGGGGTCATTTCCACAGCCTCGCAGCCCCATTCCTGATAGTAGCCGCGGCCGCCTACACATATAAGCATCTGTCCGCCGCCCTTGTCGGCATGATGGATATGCCAGTTGTTTCTGCAGCCCGGTTCAAAGGTTACATTGAAAACCGGAACCTGTGTTGTTGATAAAGGAGCAAGATAGCTTTGTCCTGCAAAATACTGTGCAAAAGCATCATTTGGCGCGCCGATTGGGAAAAAGATAGAGTTTTGATATTTAGTCTTTTCATCATTTCCTTCTGCCTCGTCATTCCACACCTCCTTGGCAAGATTAAATACTGCCCATCCCATAGGCCAGCCAATATAAAAAGCCAGATGAGTAATAAGCTCAACGATTTCAGTCTTGGTAACGCCATTGGTCTTTGCAAACAAAAGGTGATGCTTTAACGAGCTGTCAACGAGTCCCCTTCCCATGAATGCGGAAATGGTTATCATGCTTCTGTCGTGTGCGGAAAGCTTGTCTTCTCTGTTCCATATTTCACCGAATAAAACGTCATCATTTAATTCTGCGAACTTTGGAGCAAATTCTCCAAGTGCATTTCTTCCTGCGGTCTGTTTGATTGCCATAATACATACCCCCTTATGAAATTTTAATTGTAAAAGGCTTAAATTTTTAAGATAAATAAAGTGTTCTGAAATTTTACCGAAACATAATCTGATGCTATTATTATAATGGAGACTACGTTGACGTAGAATTATTGATATGTTAGAATAGTATTAACTAAAAGTTTATGCGAAGGGGGAGTATTATGTATAATCATCAGCTTGATGCTTTTATATGTGTTGCAGACTGCGGAAGCTTTTCAAAAGCGGCAGAGAAGCTTTTTATTTCCTCTACCGCAGTGATGAAGCAGATGAACCTGCTGGAAAATGAACTGGGCGTGAAGCTTTTTGAACGTACAAATCAGGGCGTCAGGATGACTGCTTGCGGAGAGAGCGTTTATAAGGACGCTAAATTCATGATATCATATTCGGAGAAAGCTATCAAAAGGGCGGAAAAGCTCAAACAGACAGAGAATTATACAATACGTGTAGGTACCTCTATGTTAAATCCGTGCAAGGTGTTCATGGACCTGTGGTATCAGGTGAGCAGCAGCTTCCCGGAATTTAAGATACACATTATTCCTTTTGATGACGACAATAATAATATCCTTTCGGTTATAGGCTCCGTGGGCGAGCGGTTTGACTTCATTGTAGGAGTCTGTGATTCGTTAAAATGGCTTGAGATGTGCAGCTTTTACAAGCTGGGTGACTACAGGATAAGTATGGCGGTGCCGGTGAATCATCCGCTTGCTGCAAAGAAGAGCCTGAAAATCACTGATTTATACGGCGAGAATATTTTGATGGTTAAAAAGGGAGATTCGCAGGTAAATGATGCAATAAGGGAGGATATTATAAATAATCATCCGCAGATAAAGATTGAGGACACACCGAATTTCTACGATATTGAGGTCTTTAATTATTGTGAGAAGAGCGGAAGCATACTTTCCATTCCGGAGTGCTGGGCTGACATACATCCGTCGCTTGTCATGCGTCAGGTTGACTGGGATTACAGGATTCCATACGGACTTCTGTATTCAAAGGAGCCGTCGAAGATGATTAATAAATTTTTAGAGGCAGTAAAGTTTATTAAATGACAAATACAATGCCGGAGTCAAAATCATCTGTGACATTTGTATTATTGGGATAAAAGGTATATGAACATTTTGTTTTTAAGAGAAGTGTGAGGGCAGTATATGATTAATAAAATTATTAAAAGACTTGAAAAGAGAGCTCAAAAATATTCGGTAGTAACAAATCCGTCTGCTTATATGAACAATAAAAAGTCGCGCAAAAGGAGCGTGCCGGCAGACAAGGACAAATATACGCTTGTAAGGTCAAATATTATCCCAAATGTGGGCAGTACAAGCTGCAGTGACCTTAACGGCGGCAACAACTGTACACTTACCGCAACCTACAACATTATGCAGTTCTACAGGCAGCAGGGATTTGATAAAATTCCTGAAAATGATGAGGAATTGTATAAGCTTATAATGGAGCAGGCAAAAAGGCTCGGCTACAATGATCAAAATGGTATAGGACTTTTTAAAATTGACAACCTTGTAAGAGATACATGGCACAGGGGCCTGGGCTACACATCCGGCAGTGCAAGAAGCCGCTACATCTGGAGGCACAAACGCCTTACCGATGAAATTGACAAAGGACGGCCGTTTATCTTTTCTCTGGCAAACGGTGTGTATTTTAATCAAACAATCGTCGTCTGCGGGTACGAGGTCTACAAAAATGAACGCACGGGTAAGGAGTATACATTCCTTATAACAGCGGACGGCTGGTCGACGCAGAGAAGATATGTTGCATTTACACGTACAAGAGCGAAATATCTTTCATGTGTGACGTATGTGGAGGCACCGGAGAGGGATAAATTGTTTGAAGATGATGCAGAGTAAAATTACAGGGGCATCACACAACAAATTGACTAAAATAATTTGTTGTGTGATGCCCCGCATTATTAATTATATCTTACCCTTCAATCTCCGTCTTCACGCTTCCGAACGATTCCTCGGCGGACTGATTCTTTTTGTTGATAACCAGTGCGATGCAGATGAAGGTGGCGGCAAATCCGAGCTGGAGCAGCATATAGGTCATTATCGGAGTGATTGATTCTCTGGTAAAGACTGATAATGAACAGATGCTGTCAAGCGTCATGGAGTACCAGTAGGTCGGTATGAATTTTCCAACAGCCGAAAGAGTACTGTCAAACATTTCGAGCGGAACAAATATACCGCCAAGGAAGCAGAACACCAGCGAAAGAATATTTGCAACAGCATTCTGGACAGTTTCGTTTTTAATGAAGGAGCATACCATTGATGAAACCGCTATCGACACTATCATGTATATAAATGTATTTAAAAACAGCAGCGCAAGAATCCTAGGATCCATGCCGGACAGTGAATTAATATTTACGATTAATCCGAGCAGGCATATTAAAACCCAGCAGATTAAACTGATGATGCAGTAATAAAGTATAAGCTGCATGCTGAGGCTGAATGGCCTTAGCGGGCTGCTCATATTGCGCATACGAAGCTGCGGCTTTGAAAATGCCATCATAATTGTGCTGGTGCAGAGTATTATAATCATCAGCAGAATGTAAGGAACAAATCTGAAGAATGTTCTAAGCTTTTCACTTACAGGAGTGCTTCCGGTGTAATTTATTTTTTCTACGGCAGTTTCTATTGATAAATCATTTAGTGTGCGGGCGGCAATTTCAGCCTCGCCAAGCTCAGGGGCCGCCTTATGATAACCGGTTACAAGATTAAAATACTGGTCAACCAAAAGGCGCATGTAGTAACTGTCTGTCGAATCCGGCGTCTGCACCGTCTCAAGCTTCATTGGCGCATCAGTGAACAATGCAGCCGAAAAGCCTTCAGGAATCATAATAATATATTCTGTTTCGTGAAAGAAATTTGCATCCTGCAGCACCTGTATATCATCTTCCAGTTTAACCTCGCTGCCCTTATCGCTTAAATACCGCTCAAGACCCTCTGTAATCGGAGTTGTGATATCGTGATTTATTATCGTATATTCCGGCTTTGACTCTTCAAAGCTTAAATTATACTTTTCTGTTGACAGGATGGACATGACAATCATCAGGGGGATAAATATTATAATATACATTAACATTGCCCCGAGATTACGCTTCATTATAAGCATGCATGTATTAAATACTCTCATATCGCTGCCTCCTTAAAAATACAACGGTTATTGAAAACATTACAGCCGTCATCAAAAGAAGTATTATTATATTGGTAAAATAGCGGTTGTATGAATCAAAATAGTACAGGCAGTAAAATGCGTCCGCGATTCGCGCGGCAGGATTTAACCATGCCACTACAGGCGCTTTCTGCATTATTATATAGTTGATGCCTTCGACCATAAGTCCCGACATAAACGACATTATCATAGTTACAGTAATTAATATTGCGGACTTGGTGGAAGCTTTGAGCTTATTGCTTACCGTTATCATTGCACCAAAGGATATGCCCGCAAGGCTTCCGACAAGGCAGATAAGCAGTACCGCCCAAATGTTTGAGCCTAAGCTTACGTCAAGGGCAAATTCAAGATACACACAGAGCACAACCATTATAATAAACTGAGAGGTTAGGCCTGCAAGCATATCTGCCGCAACCAGCTTGTATCTTCTGGCAGATGATACTGTGCGCCTTGCGCCTACGCCGGTAAGATTTGCCTGAAGCTCCTCAACAATCTCCATACCCATAAATCCACCGTAAAAGCAGACCATCGCAAGCAGCGCATAGAAATAGCACACTCTGTCGGTCTGAGGATTTTTGGTCAGTGATACCTTCTTTGTAAACTCTCTTCTGTCAAACAATCCGGAAATATTTTGTACCGCGTCGGGACTGGTCTTAATAATGGCTGCAATGCTGCTTTTCGTCTGAGAATACTGGTCGAGGAAGCATTTCATTATGGTCTGTTTAAGACCGTTTTCTTTCACAAAAAGCTTAGGGCTGCCGTCAACAATCTGAATATAGCCGCTGATTTCATTGTCGCGAAGCATATCGTCAACCGCCGCCCTGTCTGCATAACTTGTAATAAACATCTGCTCGTCGCCCTCGGCAGAGAGCGCCTCTATAGTATTTTTAAACATTGCGTCATTTTGAAAAGCCTCATCATTTACCACGCCAAGCCTGATAGCCTGAAACTGATTATCGGCGTCAAGCGATGAAAATGTAAAATAAAATAATGTCGAAAGTATGAAAGGAAAAACAAATGTCCAGATGAGCAGATAACGATTCCTTACTATGCGTAGTAATTTGCATTTATACATATTCCAAAACATAACTGCCTCCAATCTAGTCCCTTAACTGCCTGCCGGTAATCTCAAGGAACACATCATTTAATGTCGGCGGCTCTGAAAATACACGCCCAAAGCTCAAATTGTTTTTACGCAGTATATCCAGTATGGAAATGAGAGCGTGACCGTTTATCCTGCAGCTTGCGGTGAGTCTGTTGTCATCATATTCTGCATTCACAATATCATCAATATCGTTTATTTTTGCAAGAATGTCCTCAGGAAGGTCATATATTTCTATTGTAATCTTTTCACCGGTGCGAATCATTGTTTTTAATTCATCCTTGGTGCCCGTTGCAATTTCCTTGCCCTTATCCATTATCATAATACGTGAGCAGAGCTGCTCGACCTCCTCCATATAGTGCGAGGTGTAAATAATGGTTGCACCGTCCTGGTTAAGCTTTTTAATACCCTCAAGAATAGCGTTTCTGCTCTGCGGGTCAACTGCAACGGTCGGTTCGTCAAAGAATATAAGCTCCGGCTTGTGTGCGATTCCACAGGCAATATTAAGCCTCCGAAGCAGACCTCCGCTGAGCTTTTTCGGCAGGAATTTTCTGAAATCATTGAGTCCGACGAAATCAATCGCCTCATCGACGAGCTGCCTTCTTTTAGCCTTGTCAGCCTCATAAAGCCCACAGAAATAATCAATATTTTCATAAACGGTCAGCTCATTAAATACCGCCACATTCTGCATAACCACGCCTATGCGCTTCTTCAAATCATATCTGGTCGGGGACATTTCCTCACCGAACAGCTTAATCTCGCCCTTATCATAGGTCAGAAGCGAGAGCATGCAGTTAATAGCTGTGGTCTTGCCGCTTCCGTTTGGACCGAGCAGACCGAAAATCTCACCGTTTTGTACATTTAAATTGAAGTGGTCCAGCGCAACAAGGCTGCCGTAACGCTTTACCAGGTTTGAAACCTCTATCATAATTACCTCCCGATTTATAATTTTTGTTTTTATTTTATGAATTGATTTTTTGTTTTTCCACGCAAGCTAGAATTCAGACGTAAACGTCTGCAATACGCTTATGGTTTTATTTTAGTTTGTTTTTGCCGTGGGCGTAAGTGAACAGGGTCACATCTTAAATGACAAATGTCATATGCATTTGTAAAATTCTAATTGAAAATCCCCACTGAACTCAATATAATTATAATAAGAGGTTGTACAAGGCTTTGACCAGCCACGAATATTAGAGGGCAGTCCCAAAGGAAGTGCGGATGAAACCTCAGTGCAGATTGCGGGAGAGTGAAGTACAATTTTTGTTGTGCGTCTATTGATATGCAGCTGCCGTATTCAGTGCAGATTACGGGAGTGCGAAGCGTGTGGCAGGCTGCAAAGGAGCGTAAGATATAAAGTGTCAGGCTTTTATAATAGACTCTGGCATGGTAAATTTGTATTTATGTAAAAGCGGACTCTCAAAATGCGCCGGTGCTTAATGAGTGTGAGCGGAGGCGAACAACGAATTTAGCATCCGCTGCGCATTTTGCGAAGCGGGAGCGTGTCCGGCTTACATAAATACAAATTTACCATATGATTCAAAACTGATGCACAGCCGGCAGGGATATATTTATTTGAAAAGGTGAAGGGCGGTGATATGGTGAACAAATTTGTGGATAAGGGTTTAGTTATTCTTTTGTGTGTTTTCTGTGCATTTCTAAGGCCGGTTCAGGCATGGACGATTGCCGGAATGCTTGTTGCCATATCGGTAAGCGCATTGAGCAGTTATTTTGAAGATAAGATATCGATGTGGATATGCCTTGCCTATGCTGCGGCATGTGTATTTAGTTCTGATTTGTTTATGTTTCTGCCTTTGATAGTTTATGATTGCTTCAAAAGTAAAAACAGCATTGTAAGGTATTCATTTGCCGCGCCGGTTTTACTGTCGCTTCTGAGCAGGGAGCCGCAGCAGATTATTTCGGTTGCGCTGCTTAGTATGCTGGCAATGTGGCTCAGCAGCAGAAGCGGTATTTATGATGAGATTGAAAACAGATATTATACGCTGGAGGATGAGACGAAGGAAAATGCAATGGCGCTTGAGAGAAAGAACCGCGAGCTTATGGAGAAGCAGGATTATGAGGTGAGGCTTGCGACGCTTGGAGAGCGAAACAGGATTGCAAGGGAGATACATGACAATGTAGGGCATCTGCTGACGAGGGCACTGCTGCAGGTCGGCGCGCTGCAGATAATGTGCAGGGATAATGAGGAGACGGGAGAGTATCTGTCGGCGGTAAAGGATACTCTTTCTGATGCGATGGATAATATCAGGAGCAGCGTGCATGATCTGCATGATGAGTCTGTGGATTTGAGGATAAGCGTCTGTATGCTTATTGACGAATTTACATTCTGCCCGGTCAAATTGAATTATGATATGGACAATCCGCCGAAGGACATTAAATACAGTTTTATTTCTATTATAAAGGAAGCCCTGTCGAATATTGCGAAGCACAGCAACGCTACACAGGCAAGGATTTCGCTGCTTGAGCATCCGGCGTTTTATCAGCTTATTGTAGAGGACAACGGCACAAGGCGCGTGGGAGCGGACAAAGAAGATAAAAGGCGTATCAGAGCGGAAAAAGAAGATGCGAGACGCGCGGGAACGGACGAAGAAGATAAAAGGCGTGCGGGAGCGGACAAAGGCTACAGCTCAGGAAAGCGCATTGGAACGGACAAAGAAGATAATAAATCGAAGAGGATAGGTGCTGACAATTCATCGGCAGGAGGTTTTTATCCTAAGGAGAGCCGGGGCGGCAAATCGGACGGCATCGGACTTCAGAATATGAAGGACAGAGTGGACGCATTTAACGGAACATTCAGAGTTGACAGAAATAAAGGCTTTAGAATATTTATTTCAATCCCAAAGGAGAAGGGCAATGAGAGTAGTAATAATTGATGATGATAAATTTGTGTGCCTGTCGCTTAAGACCATATTGCAGGCTGATGGTGATATTGAGGTTGTGGGCGTCGGTACGAGCGGCGGGGAGGCGGTAAGACTTTATAAGCAATACCTTCCTGATATAATGCTCATGGACATTCAGATGCAGGGAATGAGCGGGCTTGAAGCAGGGGAGAAGATACTGGCAGAGCATGCGGACGCAAATATATTGTTTTTAACTACATTTTCGGATAATGAATATATCATAAAGGCACTTCGTATCGGCGCGAAGGGGTATATTATCAAGCAGAATGTTGAGGCAATCCCGCCGGCGCTTAAGGCAGTTATGTCGGGGCAGAGCGTGTTCGGAAGCGAGATAGTGACGAAGCTGCCGAGGCTTATGATTGAAAGCGCGGGCTTTGACAGAGAGGCATACGATATCAATGAAAAAGAGGAAAATGTAATTGAACTTGTTGCAAAGGGACTTAACAACAGGGAGATTGCTGATGAACTGTTTTTAAGCGAGGGAACAGTAAGAAATTACATAAGTACAATACTTGAAAAGCTGCAGCTAAGGGACAGGACACAGCTGGCAGTATTTTATCTTGAAAAAAAACGTACTATATAAAATGTATTACGGAACAGGAAATAAGATAGTCAAAAGCCGTTGTGGATGCACAGGTTTATGGCAATGCGTATTTACATGGACATTTTTTTGCCACTCCGCCGCTGTTTATATTTAAATTTTTTAAAATATGTGTGTAAAGATAATGAAATTGGGTAGAATCTATATTGCAATAACGCATAGATGTCATTGTAAGCAAGATTATTTAGGAGTGATGTAAAATGACAAATTTTAAAGAATTTTCAGGGGTGTGCATTTTGGCAGTTGTTCTTTTTATTACCATTGTAATTGCACAGCCGGTACAAGAGATTAGCCAGGTAGGCAGAGAGGGTGCTTCATATAAAACACGTACTTACAGTAATCAGGGTCCTGTATCTGATGTATTTGCATATCCGAACACACATATTAACACGGGCAATATAGTTGATGATTTAATTGAGGTTGCTTATGGTCAGGTAGGCTACTACAGACAGGAGGATACCAACACAAAGTATGGTATCTGGTATGGTTATCCTGAGGATGCGTGGTGTGCAATGTTTGTAAGCTGGTGTGCAAATCAGGCAGGTGTCAGCGAGGCTGTCATAAATCCGTTCTTCAGATGTGCAAATGAGGTTGAGTGGTTTAAGGATATTGACAGATGGAGAGAGCCTGAAGAATATGTACCTAAAGCCGGAGATATCATTTTTTTCAACTACAACAGCAAGGTGGCAAATCATGTCGGCATTGTTACATTAACCGATGACTCACAGATATATTGTATAGAGGGCAATAATGATGATGCGGTAAATGTTACAATTCATGCAGCGGATGCGCCGTATATATATGGCTATGGAATTCCGGATTATGAGGCGGCGGCTCCGGCAAAAGCACAGGCAGCGGATGGTTCGGTGTACCGAATGTACAATCCTGATACGGGTGAGCATTTTTTTACGACATGGATAACGGAAAAGAAGGAACTGGCAAAGAATGGCTGGACGGGTGAGGGCGTTGCGTGGCTTTCAGCACCGGGCGGCAATCCGGTCTACAGATTTTACAATCCTAATTCGGGAGACCATCATTTTACCGGAGATTCAGCAGAGGCAGCTGCGCTTGTCATGATAGGCTGGAGAAACGAGGGCATTGCATGGTATGACGGTGGCGAAAAGGCTGTTTACAGGCTGTACAACCCGAATGCTGTCACGGGGACACATTTTTACACATCATCAGAAATGGAGAGAGATTATCTCGTCAATCTGGGATGGATTAATGAAGGAGTTGGCTGGTATGGTAATTAGCTGCACTTAAATTTAATGCTTTTACCGTGGAATAACATATGAAATTATATTTTTGTGTTGACAATTATGTGTTTAAACGTTATTATATTAAGTGTACTATTTAACATAATACAGTTAGTGCATTATTTCACGGGGGAGTATTGATTATATATAATCACGAAGAAGCGTCACATAATAAGCGTTAATATAACTCTTATTATGCGGCGCTTCTTTTGTATCAAAGGGCTATTCTATAGTATTAAACTTAAATATAAAATATAAAACCATTATAAACTTTATAAACAAAATGTGTGACAAATCTTGCATCTTATAGGGCATTTGTGATATAATACAAAGGAAAATTTGATTTTTACTAATAAAAATCACTAAAAACAAAGGAGAGAAATGTTATGGAAAAAAGAGGTATGTGGAGCTCGCGTCTTACATTCATTCTTGCTGCTATCGGTTCGGCAGTAGGTCTTGGTAATGCGTGGAGATTCCCGGGACTTGCCGCAAAGCATGGCGGCGGTACATTTTTAGTTGTTTATCTTCTTGCTATGCTGGTTATGGGTATTCCGCTTTTAATGATGGAGATATCAGTCGCAAGAAAGTTCCGTCGAGGTGCTATTGAATCTATGCGTGGAATCGGCAAAAAGTGGGAGTTTGTCGGCTGGGCAGCTACATCAAATGCATTTGTTATAGTAAGCTACTATTCAGTTGTTTTCGCATGGGTTATTTTAATGTTTGTGAATTCATGGCAGTTTGCAAATATGACAGGCGATAATGAGAGTGCATCAAACCTGTTTTCAAATCTCACACAGATAACAGGTACAGTTGAAGGCTATGAGATTCCTGGAATAGTATTACTTTGCCTTATGATTGCATGGGGACTTATCTTCTACTGCATTCGTAATGGTGCAAAGTCGGTAGGTAAGGTTGTAAAGTTCACAGTATTTGCGCCTGTAGTTCTTTTGCTTATCATGGCAGTCAAGGGATGTACTATGCCGGGTGCCATGGACGGACTTAAGATGTTCTTTATTCCTGATTTAAAGGCGTTATCAGATCCTACATTATGGGTTGATGCAATCGGTCAGGTGTTCTACAGTCTGTCAATCATGATGGCTATTATGTTTGCTTATGGCTCATATCTTGGAGATGATGCTGATATTGCCGCAGATGCAATGATTATTGCGTTCTCTGATATGGCAGTAAGTATTCTTTCAGGTGTTGTTATGTTTACGACTATGGGCGGTACAGGCATGCTTGATAATATTACGGCAAGTGGTATCGGTACAGCATTCTTTGTATATCCTATGGCAATCGTTAACCTTACCGGAAGCGGAGTATTCAATGCAATTTTCGGCGCGATTTTCTACCTGATGCTTATTACACTTGCTGTCGATTCAGCATTCTCAATTGTTGAGGGTATTTCAGCATCAATTTCGGATAAGTTCCATATCAAGCCAAAGACTGTGACTATCGTTGTATGTGCAATCAGTGGCGTGATTTCTATGATATTTGTTACACGTGCAGGTCTTGCATGGCTCGATATCGTTGATAACTGGGCAAATATTGTTAACCTTATTCTTGTAGGTGTTCTTGAGTGTATCGCTATCGGATGGACCTTCAGTCTTAGAAAGGTACTTAACGAGGTAAACAGAAATGCAAAGCGCTTCAAAATGCCATTTGTATGGTTTGCAACATCCGTTAAGTATGTATCTCCTGTTCTTTTGTCAGGACTCTTCATCTGGAACATGGTTAACCTTTTCGCATACAACGACGGCAGCTATGGCGGATATCCAATCTGGGCGCAGGTTGTAGCAGGATGGGCAATATCAGTTCTTGTATTTGCAAGCGGTTTTATTGCAAAGGTCGTTATCGCAAAGAAGAAGAAGGCAGGCTTTGTAGAAGACGAGATAGTCTGGGAAGATTAACAAATTGAAATAATGAGCAGCACAAAGTTTGGCAGCTCACAATATAGCATAAAAGAAATGGCATGATCGTTTGGTCATGCCATTTCGTGCTAATGACTTATTAATTTAGGCGTTAAAACTTAAACGTTTATAAAACTTGAATAATTAATAAAAAATACAAAAGCAATCGCCAATGACGATTGCTTTTGTATTAGGGGTTAGGAATGAAAAAAATAAAAAAAGGTTAAAATATATAAACAATTTAATGAAATAATCTTTATTATAGAAAAACGTTTAATTATGTGAGTAAAACGTTTCATTTGCTATGGTTAAAGTCTACCACGAAATATTGCATATGTAAATAGTTTTTTTAAAGAAAAATTATAAAAAAAATATTAAGTCATTAATTTACATAACGTTAAGGACACATAATTGAATAATTATTATATAATTCAGGAATAAAATTCAGTTTAAAACAAAGCAGATAAAATAACAGAGTAAACTGTATTTACATTTGCGTTTGATTGTGCTATAATTACAAGAAAAATATTACGGAGGGAAGTTATGAGCGAGATACTTACAGTAAATGGTCTTAAAAAGACTTTTAAACTATCCGCTAAACAGCAAAAGCTTGAAAAGACAAAGCAGAAGATAAAGGTTGCTGTTGATAATATTTCTTTTTCTGCATATCAGGGAGAGATATTCGGAGTACTCGGACCAAACGGCGCCGGAAAGACAACTACATTAAGGATGCTTGCAACACTGATAAAGCCTGACAGCGGTGATGCAATCGTAGATGGCAGCAGTATTATAAGCGAGCCGGATAAGGTAAGAAGCAAGATAGGCTTTCTTACAAGCGAATTAAAGCTGGAGGACTTTTTTACGCCGAATTATTTATTTGACTTTTTCTCTGATCTTCACAAGGTGGAGCCGCAGGTAAGGGATGCAAGAAAGAAGGAGCTGTTTGACAAATTCGGTATCAGCGAATTTGCTGAGGTAAAGGTTGCAAATCTTTCAACCGGTATGAAGCAGAAGGTTTCGCTGGTTGTTTCACTTGTACATGACCCTGATATTATTATATTTGACGAGCCTACAAATGGTCTGGATGTAATTACCGCGAAGGTAGTTACCGATTTCCTTATGGATCTTAGAAGCCAGGGCAAGACTATTATCGTATCCACACATATTTTCAGCCTTGTTGAGAAGATATGCGACAGGGTAGGTATTATTATTGACGGTAAGATGGTAGTCTGCGATACATTGGACAATGTAAAGAACGGCATGTCACTCGAAGACAGATTTTTTGAAATATATGTTGAAGTAGCGGGGGATGCAATATGAGAAATGGTATATTGACAATTATGAAAAAAGAACTTGCCAGATTTTTTGGCGACAAGCGTATGGCATTCACGACTATATTGCTGCCGGGACTTATGATTTACTTCATGTATAATTTCATGGGCAGTGCCATCGGCGACATGGTTAAGGTTGATGAGACTTATAAATACAGTGTAAATGTAGTTAATCTTCCAGAGTCTGTAAAGAGTCTTTCAGGTGAGATGCCGGTTGATTTTATGGAGACGGATGCAAAGAATGCTGACAATATAAAGCAGGCGATTGAAAATAAGGCGTGTGATTTATTTGTTATTTTCCCTGAGAATTTCTCAGAAGAGGTAGCTGCATATGAGCCGTATATGGGTAAGGCTGCGCCGAATGTTGAGATATATTATAATTCAGCGTCAAAGGAATCAAGCGGCGCATTTGCAATGATGACGGGCATGTTAGACCAGATGGAGTCCATGATGGCAAACAAATTTGATGTAAATGCCGGTGAGACGAAGTTTGACTTGGCGACAAAGGAAGACACAACAGGAAGCGTATTTGCCGCGATGCTGCCTATGCTTCTTATAATATTCCTGTTTACGGGAAGCATGGCCGTTGCCACAGAGTCTATTGCCGGAGAAAAGGAGAGAGGCACAATTGCCACAATGCTTATAACTCCTGTAAAGAGAAGCGATATTGCGGTTGGAAAGATTACTGCATTATCAATAATTGCGCTGTTATCGGGAATCTCAAGCACTATAGGTCTTGTGCTTTCGCTTCCGAAGCTTATGGGTGCGGCGTCAGATGAAATTTCAAGCAATGTATATACGGTATCGGATTATATGCTGCTTGCTGTAGTAGTGCTTTCAACAGTGCTTGTTATTGTTACTGCTATTTCAATAATATCAACATTTGCAAAGACAATAAAGGAAGCGCAGACCTTTGTTACACCTGTCATGATTGTCGGAATGTTAGTCGGAATCACAGCAATGTTTGGAAGTGGTGCGAAGACTGAACTGTTCTACTATCTTATACCGTTGTACAACAGCGTACAGTGCATGGTAGGCATATTCTCATTTACTATCAATCCTATGTTTGTGGCAGTGACTGTTATAAGCAATTTAATCTACTCTGCAATTGGAGTATTTATACTTGCAAGGATGTTTAACAGCGAGAGAATTATTTATTCAAAATAATCATTCACTGTCAAAGCGTTTTCTGTAGTATTTATTACGGTATTTTTTAGGCGTGATGCCGGTGTGTTCCTTAAACACCTTTATAAAATAGCTCTGGGATGCAAACATAAGCGTGTTTGCAATCTCGGAGTATGTATAATCAGAATATTTAAGCATATTTTCAGCGGCGATAAGCCGCTGTCTGCTTATATATTCGCTGATGCAGATGCCGCATTCATTCTTGAAAAGCTTAGAAAAATATGAAGGGTTCAGATGCACATGCTCTGCAACATCAGTTACATTTATCTTCTCATGCAGATGATTGTAAATGTAGTCAAGGCTTTGAATAACCGGCTTTGAATACACTCTCTTACGGTTAATGCTCTGCATCCGCTTAGCAAAATCCAGCACCATGGTCTGGTATAGTCTGCTTATCTCCTCCGCTGAAGAAAGACTGTCGGCCTTCCTTATATAATAGTCGCTTAGTGAATAAGCAGCGTCATGCTCCATGCCGCCCTCGACGCAGAAGCGTGTGGAGAGCGCAGTACCTATTATAAAATGGTAAAGCTGGTTTTTATATTTGTTGTCAGACAATACGCCAAGTCCTTCATTATCTGATATTACCTGTGCCGGATTCTTCTTTAAAAAATTCAAATCACCGCGTTTTACCGCTTCAAAAAATTCAAGCTCCTGTTCATAAGGAGCATGCTTTATTTCATAATCCTTAGATAAATAGTCCTTATAATTAATTTTTCCGTCCATAAAATTCTCCTTGCTGCGGGGTATTTGACTTGGCTGACCGTGAAAACTGCGCATAAAAGCATGCGTTTTGCGTAAAGGCTCATCAATAATAAAACGTTGCAGCCATGTAAATTTTATATCACAAATATTACATAAAAACAATAAAAATTATATATTATAATGCATGATTTTGTTATTATATTAATATAAATCGTTTTATATTTTTCCACGGGGAATGAACCGAAAGAATGACGGCAGCAAAGGATTTTACCTTATAAAAACAGGAGGAGATTAATATGATACTTGATTGGAATGAATATCGTAAGACAGCAAGATGTGCGGCAGCAGAGGGTGTTGTTTTGTTAAAGAATGATAAGAATGCTCTGCCGCTTAATAAGGGACGCAAGGTTGCAGTATTCGGAAGAATACAGAATAACTATTATAAGAGCGGCACCGGCTCGGGCGGCCTTGTAAATGTATCAAGAGTTGTGGGGATTGTTGATGCATTGCTTGAGTGTGAGGATATCGAAATAAATAAGGAGCTTAGGGAGATTTACACGCAGTGGGAGGAAAAGAATCCTTTTGACAAGGGCGTTGGCTGGGGTAATGAGCCTTGGGCACAGGTTGAGATGCCGGTTACAAAGGAGCTTGCAGATAAGGCGGCGAAGGAGTCTGATACTGCCATAATTATCATTGGAAGACAGGCAGGAGAGGACAAGGACCATGTGGACGGACCGGGCTCATACAGACTCACCGATGCCGAGAAAGAGATGTTTGGTATAGTAAGAGCCGCATTTGACAAGGTAGTTGTAATATTAAACGTCGGCAATGTTATTGATATGTCATTTGTGGATGAATACGACCCTGAAGCGGTACTTTATGTATGGCAGGGCGGTATGATTGGCGGCTATGGTGTTGCAGATGTGCTGACAGGAAGGGTTTCACCTTCAGGAAAGCTTGCCGATACAATAGCGTACAATATAAGCGATTATCCTGCATATGCAAATTTCGGAGATACGGTACGCAATTTCTATGCAGAAGACATATATGTAGGCTACCGCTATTTTGAAACTGCTGCAAAGGACAAGGTAAGATATCCTTTCGGTTTCGGACTTTCATACACAACGTTTGAAATCAGACCAGTGGATTTTGTAAGATGCGAAAAATCAGTTAAATTGAGCGTTGAGGTAAAGAATACCGGTGCGGTCAAGGGAAAAGAGGTTGTACAGATTTATTTAAATGCACCGCAGGGCGCGCTTGGAAAACCGCTTAAGGAGCTTGTTGCATTTGATAAGACAGAAGAATTAATGCCGCAACAGACGCAGATGCTTACCTTTGAAATAGGGGATGCCGTTCTTGCCTCATATGACGACAGCGGCGCTTCAGGAAATAAATCCTGCTATGTGTTAGAGGCGGGCGAATATAAGCTGTATGCCGGAAGCAGCGTAAGAGACGTTGTGGCGGCAGGAGAGTTTGCACTGGATGAGACAATAGTTGTTGAGAGACTGTCAGAGGTCATGGCCCCTGTGATTCCGTTTAAGAAGATGAAGCCGGTATGTGACGGCGGCGAATGGAAGATGGATTATGAGGATGTGTCACTTTGCACGATAGACGAAAGCGAACGCATTGCTGCAGATATTCCGGAGGATATACCTTATACGGTCGATAAGGGCATCAAACTTATAGATGTAAAGGAAGGCAGAGCCTCTATGAATGAATTTCTCGGGCAGCTTTCTGACAATGATTTAAACCACATTATAAGAGGCGAGGGTATGGGCAGTCCTAAGGTAACGCCGGGAACGGCGGCAGCCTTTGGAGCAATGTCTCCTGAGCTTGCAGCCTTTGGAATTCCTTGCGGCTGCTGTGCAGACGGACCTTCGGGCATCAGAATGGACTGCGGCACAAAGGCGTTCAGCCTTCCAAACGGCACACTTTTAGCATGTACATTCAACGCAGAGCTTATCGAGCAGTTATGTACATTTACCGGCATGGAGCTTGCATACAATAAAGTTGAGACACTTTTGGGACCTGGCATGAACATTCACAGACATCCGTTAAACGGCAGAAACTTCGAGTACTTCTCAGAAGACCCTCTGCTTACGGGAAAGATGGCTGCCGCACAGTTAAGAGGCTTCCACAAATCAAACGTTACCGGCACAATCAAGCATTTCTGTGGAAACAATCAGGAGACAGGCAGATTTACCGTGGATGATGCAGTATCAGAAAGAGCCTTAAGAGAGATTTATCTTAAGGGCTTTGAGATTGCCGTAAAGGAAGGCAATGCAAGGTCAATTATGACCACCTACGGCGCTATAAACGGCATCTGGACGGCGAGCCGTTACGACCTTAACACACAGGTGCTTAGAAATGAGTGGGGCTACACCGGCATAGTAATGACAGACTGGTGGGCAAGCATGAATGAGAGAGGTACTGAGCCGCAGAGAACAAACTACGCTGCAATGGTTCGCGCCCAGAATGATTTGTATATGGTATGTCCTGACGCTTTGGAGGGCATGGGCGACAATGTAATGGAGTCTCTGGAAAATGGCAGCCTTAAGCGTTCACAGCTTACCAGAAGCGCTGCAAACATCTGCCGCTTCTTAATGAACACACATGCATTTGACAGATTAAACGGTATCCGGGCTGATATAACAATAGTAAACCGCGAGGAGGAAAAGGGTTCGTTTGACCCGTCAAAGATAGTTTACCACAAGCTTGATGATTATCTTGAGATTCCGCTTGACGACATAGATACCTCAAAGGGTGCTTTATATGTATTCGGCGTGCATTTAAGCCAGTTTGGCGTATATGAAATAGAGCTCACCGCAAAATCAGACCTTGGCGAGCTTGCGCAGATGCCTGTGACAATATCACGAGGCGGAGTTCCAGCATGCATGTTTACATGGAACGGTACCGGCGGAGAGTGGGTATCCATGAGAAATAAGCAGTTAATTGCTGCAAAATACGAAGTGATTTCATTGTATTTCGGCGAGGGCGGCCTTCAGTTAAAGGACATCAAATTTAAGTTTACAAGAGGCGTTAAGGACTTAAATGATATAAGAGAGGTTCTTGAAGGCGAGAACAAGATGTAAGATTAATTTTATATGATATGAGTGAGGATTGTGGGAGTGCGAGGCACACAACAATCCGGATATCGGGTTTTGACCCCGGCATCAATTATATATAAGGGTTAGGTTGACACGCAGCCGTCCGCTTTATAAACGGACGGCTGCGACTGAATAAAAACGGAGGATATTAAAATGAACATCATATTGCCTGATTACAAAACCATCACGGACGGTGACATTTCGCTGGACATATTTAAAAAATATGGCGACGTAAAATATTACGAGCGCCTTGAATACGAGCAGCTTCCTGAAATATTAAAGGATGCTGATGTTATATTCTGCAACAAAACCCCGTTAAATCCTGAAACATTAAGGTATGCGGACAATTTAAAATATATAGGTCTGTTTGCAACAGGCTACAACAACGTGGACATAGAATATGCGAAAGCACGCGGCATAAGAGTGTGCAACGCCGGCAGCTACTCTACAAATGCTGTTGCACAGCACACATTTGCACTGATACTTGGCTTTTTTAACAAGACCGCGCAGTATGACAGCTTCATAAAGGACGGCGGATATGCAAGGAATAATTTCTTTTCATCCTTTGAGTACGGGCTTGAAGAGCTTGCGGGAAAGACAATCGGTATCATAGGCGCAGGCAGCATAGGACAGACCGTCGCAAGGATTGCCGAAGCCTTTGACATGAGAGTAATAGTATATTCCAGAACCGTAAGATTTCCTGACAGATATACATACGTGTCCTTTGACGAGCTGCTTGAGCGCTCCGACATCATCACAATACACTGCCCGCTCAACGAAGCTTCATACAAGCTCTTTGATGATGCAGCCTTTGCAAAATGCAGGGAGGGAGCATTCCTAGTAAACACCGCCAGAGGCCCGATAGTAGACGAGGCGGCGCTTTGCAGAGCACTGAAAAGCGGCAGGCTAAAAGGCGCCGCCCTTGATGTATTCGAGGTTGAACCGCTGCCGCAAGACAGTCCGTTAATGCATGTGCCAAACATAATATTGACGCCGCACATCGCATGGGCAGCAAAAGAAACAAGGCAGAGGCTGTTAGGTATAGTGGTGGATTGCTTCGAGGCATATTTACATGGCGGGAAGAAAAATGTGATTGTTTAAATATGATGTGATGTATTTCGGGCTGCTATATACTATAGCAGCCCGAAAACTATATAATCTATTCAATTGATACGTCACGCAGAACATCAGAGTAATTTCTTAAGTCGGATATTGGCTTAATATTTGGCATCTGTTTTCGTTCCTTTCGTGTATATTTTGATGCTTATATTATATCAAATTCAGCATAAGTTTCAACATTAAATTTTGCAGCAATATAAAGATATTGCCATGTCAGATAATGCAAAGAATGAGACTGATAAATTTTGTATTGCATTTTTATAACATATTTAGATTAAAATATTACGTGAAATAAAGGCGAATACTTTACAATATAATGAAAAAATGTTATAATATTTGCTGTTTGACGTATAAAAATGTTAGATTTTTTAGGTTATAAAATAAATTAATATATCCTAATAATTATAAAATAAGAGAATGTGAAAAAGCACTGAAAAATTTTTAATCTGACTATTATCATCGTAGAATCAAAAGCTGCAGATGCTCACGATTTTATAAGAAAGCTTCCTATGCAGTACTACACATATCTTGAGGAAGCGGGAAATGGGCTGAGTGGTGGAGAAAAGCAGAGGATAGCACTTGCAAGAGCTTTCCTGAAAGAGAATGAATTTTATATCATGGATGAAAGTACAAGTAATCTTGATTTTGCTACAGAGAATAATATCTTTGACATGATATATAACAAATTTAGAAAGAAAACCATGCTTATAATTGCACACCGACTTGCAACCATAAAGAATTGTGATCAAATCATAGTTTTAGATAAAGGCAGGATTATCGAACAGGGAACACACGAGGAGCTCCTTAATGCAGAAGGGCAGTATTACAGGCTATGGGAAATGCAGCAAGGTAACTTCAAAATTAAAGAAAAGAAGGACACTGATAATAAAGAACTTGAATTTTTTGAAGAAGATTCAGAGGGGGTAATGAGTTATACATAAGATAGATGTAAAAAGCTTTTACATAAATACTGAAACTGGTTGCAAACAGTGACAGAAAAAAATAAAATTATTAAGGAGGTATATTTCATGGAAATGTGTTATGATGGTGCATTAGTGATGCCGAGTAGTTATGCACTGATGAGTGAAGATGAGATGACGTATCTAGAAGGCGGTATTGCAATTCCAAATTGGCTTGTTGGAGGAGTAATCAATTTGGCCATTGATGTTTTGGTAATTGGTGGAGTAAGGGCAGCAGCTGGATTTTTTACAAGTCAGATGAAAAAGTATGGCGCAAAAGCAACAGGATTAATTTTTAGTAGGACATTAAAGAAGAAATTAATTGCTAAAGGAATAGCGACAGGATTTGCGGCATGAATTTGCACTATAGCAGCAATTGGAGTTACTATTTTATCATGGGCTTTGGATCCAGGTGGCTCGTTAGCAAGCTATATTGACAGCAATGACTCAAAACCAAACAATGGTTATTTTAATTTTTAGTTATAAAACTATTTGATGAGTCGTTATAGGTTGTAATTATAAGAATAAGCACCTTTCTTTATTATTGTTTTACAACATAAAAGTTAGGTGCTTTTATAAAAGTAATATGTCATTGATATATAATTTGGTAATATGAATTGGAGGGTATGATGGAATATTTAGATTTACAGAAAAGTTGTCTTTTTTCGGTTTTGATACCAATTAATTTTTTGGTTGGAGATTATATCAAAGAATGCAAAATAAAAGGAAGAAAACATTGGATTATTGATGGAATAATTATGATTTTAAGTTTAATTGTTTCAGTAAAATTGTGCATTGATAAAGTTGATCCTTATTTATCTTTTATATTAGTTGGTGGTGTAGTTGTGGCTATTATACAAAATAGCTATATATTTAGAAAAAAGAGAGAAAAGAAAACTAATATAGAAATGTATTTGGACATATTAATTGGTATACTTATATTAATAATACCACATACAAATATTGCATGGAAATTACTCTATAGTGAAATGATTAAGGTAGTATATATTTTAAGTTCTGTTATTTATACAGTTTGGGGATGCAATAAGGTTGCTTTTGGTGTATGTGGTTTAATAAATAGTGAAAGGAAATAATGAATTCTGGTAAAATAGAATTTAGATGTATGTTGTGCAATTAATAATATGGAGTTAATCAAATATGAACAAAATACAAATGAATGATAACAAAACCCTAAAATTAACAAATGTACTATGCTACAAAATACCTTTAGATGATGAAGATATTAACATAGACATGTCAATACAAAAGATGCAGTCCTACATAAAGGTTAAAGGAGCAGTACAAATAGGTCCTCTTATTCAGTACACAAGAACGATAATGAATGAAAATAACGAGATTGATATGGAGTTAATTATGATGCTTCAATGCAGTAATTTCATCCATAATGTGGCTAATCAAAATTTTAGGGGGTTGCCAAAGATAGTGTCAAATGAGCTATGAAAAATTGAGTCAAAACAAAAAGGCTCAGATGAACTCTTAAAATTGCAGATATTTTAGGTTGAGGTAAATTACCGCCACCCTTGACAGCACACAAAAGAACTGCTGCAGGGTGGGGAAAAGAATGTGATAGTTTAATATATGATGTGATGTATTTCGGGCTGCTATATACTATAGCAGCCCGAAAACTATATAATCGCTTTTCCAATCCGTCCATAAGTGTAAGTGCTTTATTGGACATCTGGTTTAAAAAGATATTGCCGTGTCAGATAATGCAAAGAATAGGATTGCTAAATTATGTATTGAACATTTATAACATATTTAGAATAAAACATAATATATAACAAAGGCATACACTTTACAATATACTGGAAAGATGTTATAATATTAGCTGTTTGGTGTATAAAAATATTAGATTTTTTAGGTTATAAAATAAATTAATATATATTATGATTTTACCGGAGGAACATTATGAACATAGCGGTTTGTGATGATGAGGAAAATTTTCGAGCAAAACTTATTAAATATATAAAGGAATATGATAAGTCAATTCAGATAGTTCAATTTAAAAGAGGAAGAGAACTATTAAATTCAGACAAGAGCTTTGATATAATCTTTCTGGATATTGAAATGCCTGGTATGGATGGCATGAAAACGGCTAAAAAGCTTAGAGAAAATAAAATCGAATCTATAATTATTTTTTTAACATCTTATGAAGAATTTGTGTTTGACGCTTATAAAGTTGATGCTTTCAGATATATTCGCAAAACAAATCTGTCAGATTTAAAAGAGGCGATGCAGGCAGCTGAAACACGAATTTCAAGCAGAGAGAGGATTGTAATAAACCAAAAGGGCAAGGTGTATGAACTTAATTTAAGTGATATAGTATACCTTGAGGCATTTGGCGATGGTACATATATCTATGACAGGTTTGGCAGGCATTACGAGAGCTTTGAGCAGTTAAAGACATGGGATGAAAAGCTTAAAGATAAAGGCTTTTTTAAGATACATAAGTCATATATAGTGTCACTGGCATATGTTGAAAGCAGGGAGGACAACTCTGTCACACTAAAAAGCACGAATAATACTTTGCCGGTATCGAGAAGAAATGTGACGGAATTTAAGGAAGCATATATTGAGTTCATAAAGAAAAATGCACATATAATTTAAACCGGAGGATAAGATGGTCGCAAATATTATTGGATTAGTTGTAGAGTGTATGAAGTTAATGCTGGTTTTGTGTGGCGTACTGAATTATAAATTTAAGAAATCTATATCAGGGGTAATAGCTCTTTCAATTAGTATTCTTTTCTTGATTGTTATGGGAATAAAAAATAACGAATACAAGATATCTATAGAAATAATTGTCGTAGTTTTTATATGTGCACTATTTGTTGAAAGTGAAAAACGAATAGTGAAGTGGTTACTGTCACTATTGTCTTTTTTTGTAATCTGTGGTATAGATGACATATTATCGCTTATAGTAAAGACATTTATGAATGTGTCGGATACAGATGCCATTAATAATGTCGAGATTTTGGCCATTACCAATTTTTTCAGCCTTTTCATAATATCAGTTACAGCCATACTTCTTCAGCATTTTTATTATAAAAGAAAGCGTGCAGAAAAAAGCTTTATAGATAATTCAAGTATATTTTATTTGGTATTATTTATATTAGGTATATCAGCATCCTCTATATATTTAACATCATTTAACACAGCAATTTATAAAGATACTGTAAAGAATACCAGAATGGTTGCACTCGTTGTGGCTTTGTTTATGATTGTATTTGTTGTGGTAGGTGTTCTATTAATTTATAATAATAATTCAAAGAAATATTATAAACAGGTTGCAGAGATAAACAATAAGTTACTGAAAACCCAGCAGAATTATTATCAGTTGCTTCGAGAAAAAGAAACAGAGACACGAAAGTTCAGACATGATATATCTAATCATATCTTGTGTTTGGACGCATTAATAAAGGATGGAAAGTATATAGATGCCGAAGAGTATCTTGAAAATATGAGAGATTCCGTATCAGAGCTTAAACCAAAGTATCAGACAGGAAACATGTTAGTTAATGCTATAATAAATGATATTGCCGGTAGATATAATAATGTTAAGCTCATATGGACCGGAGTTGTTCCGGAAAACCTTAAACTATCAAATATGGACTTATGTACTATCTTTTCAAACGTTTTAGAAAACGCTTTTCAGGCAGCGGATGGCTGCATAGAGCAAGGAAACGTAAAAGTTACTGCAAGGTCTCTTGCGGATAGTCTTACGTTTAGTGTTGAAAATGATTTTATTGAGCCTATAAGGGAATCTAAAGGTATATTTATAACAAAGAAAGAAGATAAAGAAAATCATGGCTTTGGAACTATGAATGTGCGTTCATGTGTTCATGCTAATGGAGGAAGTATAGAATATAACTATGACGACAAGATTTTTAGTGTCGAAATAGTGCTCCCTAATGTAGTAAAATAGCAAAAATACCGAATAATCGGTTTCACCGACCGAAAACCGTAAAAATATTGAATTAAGACTTAACATATGTTTTAACTATTATTACATAAGTTAAGTCTTTTTTATATGTTGCAGCGTGCGGAATGAGCTGCCAATGGCATAATGTAGTCGGGAGGTGAGGAAAATGAATATTTTGCTTTGGTCAGGATTTTGGGGCTGGTTTTTTGGATAAAAATATATGATTTATAATTGGAATACCGAATAATCAGTTTCACCGGCCGTTTACCGTGAACCTATTGATTTTAATCAGATAATATGTTTTATATATGATGTAACATAAAAATAGTTAAATGATTTGTAAAAGAAATGTTTATTTAAAGTATAATGCAGAAAAAAAATAAATTAATAAATTTGATATGTAAAAAAGATACAATGCTTTTTTGTAATTAAATATCTGAAATGAAAAAGATACAAATCATTATTTGAAAAAGAGATAAAGCAATTTTACAAAAAAATAAAATTGTTTTATATAAATAAGATTCTAATAATAATTTTTTGAAATTATTAGAATAATGCAAATTATATATGCACTTAATAAAAATGCCTAGGATAAGTATACAGTTTTTGGTGCATTAAGAAAGGAGAAAAACAAATGACAGAGTTTGAGTGTGAAGAATTATTTCAGGAAGTAGCTGAGAATGCTTCATTGCAGGAAGATCTTTATGGTGGTGCTTGGTATCACACAGTAGTTTGTACAGTAGCACAGGGCTTATTAACATGTGGAGCAAGCTATCTTTTAGGCAACAAAGGATTTGGTTGCACTATAACAAACGAATGCATGAGTAACTGCAGATAATTAGATGTACTGAGAAAACGGGCTGTATAAGGTGTTCGATTTATCAATCGACACCTTATTATCTGGTGCGCCTGGCGGCGCACGTCTCTAACAGGTGAAAGTCCTGAATCCGCCCGGTAGTGGGAAGGATATAGCCGAAGGCAAGGGTGTCCACCGTGAGGTGGAATCTGAAGGAAGCCGGATATGGGGAACATACTAACCCATGGGCAAACCTCTGGTCTGACGAACAGAAGTCTCATATAAGGTTACGCATGAGGGTAAGGCTGCCAGCCAAGTTGAAGCCCAATAACTACACGGAATCATGCGTGATAAATGAGGCAGATGGATGGAGGGAAAGAGACGTGTGGTACCCAGGGAGGTCTGTGCGGTACGCCTTGAAAGAAGCAACCATTACCTAAAGTAATGCTGAACGCACAGAATTCAGCAGAGGTCATAGTAGCCGAAAGGCGAAGGACCGAATCAGTAGGAGTCTTTAGTATGACCGAGAAATGAGGAATGACCGTTTATGGCAGAAAACATTGATAATAATAGCTGTTCGCAAAGAGATAGTGCGGAACATGAAGGGTATGCGAAAGCGCGTAGGTTATTCAATCGGATATGGAAAGAAAGAGACAGTGCACAGCCGAAGCTCTTGGAAGCGATACTGTATAAGGACAACTTTAACAGAGCGTATAAAAGAGTTAAGGCAAACAAAGGAGCGCCGGGAATTGATGGCATGACTATCGAAGAGGCACTTGTGTATCTTCGGGAACATCAACAGGAGTTAACTGACCGTATATATCGGGGAAAGTATACTCCGTCACCAGTTAGACGAGTCGAGATTCCCAAGCCAGACGATGGTATACGAAAGCTTGGCATACCAACAGTGATAGACCGTACACTTCAACAGGCAATAGCACAGCAGCTAATGCCATCTATGAACCACTGTTTGCAGAAGGTAGCTTCGGCTATCGTCCAAACAGAAGTGCAAAGGATGCGATTCTGAAAGTCAAGGAGTACGCAGAACAAGGCTACATATATGCTGTAGTTCTTGATATATCGAAATACTTTGATACCATTAATCACGAAATTCTTATCAATCTTCTTCGCGAGAATGTAAAGGATGAGCGGGTGGTGCAACTGATAAAGCGCTATCTGAAAAGTGGGGTAATGGAAAATGGAGTGGTCACAGATACTGAGGAAGGCTCACCACAAGGGGGCAATTTGTCACCGTTGTTAGCAAACATCTATCTTAATGAGTTTGACCAAGAGTTCTTAAAGAGAGGGGTACCATGTATTCGGTATGCAGACGACATTGTACTTCTTGCTAAGAGTAAGCGGGCGTCAGAGAGGCTCTTGGAAAGCAGTACAAGATTTCTTGAAGGAAAACTTAAACTGACAGTGAACCGAGAGAAAAGCCATACTGCTAGTGTATATGCAATCCGAAATTTTAAATTCCTTGGCTTTGCATTGGGGAGGAACGGAAGCGGAATATATATCCGGGTTCATCCAAAGTCATGGAAGAAGTTTAAGTCAAAGCTGAAAGACCTCTCTTCCCGAAGGTCGGTACAGTCTATCAAGCTAAGCCTTGAGAAAATCAAGGTGTACGCAAGAGGATGGCTTAACTATTACGGAATAGCAAGCATGAAGAACAACATAGAGGACATCAACGGATGGCTCTATCACAGGATACGTATGTGTATTTGGAAGCAGTGGAAGAAACCAAAGACAAAAGTGCGAAATCTAATTAAGATGGGTGTGCCCAAAGATTTGGCATGGCAGGCTGGCAACAGCCACAGAGGCTATTGGTTCACAACGCATACAGTAGCCATAAATATGGCAATGACAAAAGAAAGACTGATAAGCAGTGGCTTTTATGACTTAGCCGCAGCCTATCAGTCTGTGCACATCAACTATTGAAAGCGCCGTATACCGAACGGTACGTCAGACTGTCTAACAAATGAAATAAATGTTATAATTGAATCACAAGATATTGAACCAAGGAGGGTCCTGTTATGGCATATATTGTTGGAGCAGATAGAAATCAAATCAAGATGGTTACCACATCATTAGATTCGCTTATAGATGAGGACAATTCTGTGCGTGTGATAGATGCATACGTTGATTCCTTAGATTTGATAGAATTGGGCTTTAAGGAATACAGCGGGACTAACAGGGGTCAGGCTCCTTATCGGCGTTCTGACTTGCTAAAGCTCCATATTTATGGATATCTCAATAAGGTCAGGTCAAGCCGGGCTTTGGAAATTGAGTGCAAGCGAAACCTTGAACTTATGTGGCTGGTTAATACGATAATGCCAGATCATGGGACTATAGCCGGATTTGTAAAAGATAATCGAAAGGCTTTTCATGAGACTCTGCGCAATTTAACCCTCATACTCAAAGGATGGGGTCTAGTTTATGGCAGGCTTATAGCTATTGATGGCACTAAAATCAGGGCACAGAACAGCAAACATAATTGCATAACAAAAAGTGGACTGGAAAAAAAGATTGCATATGCTGATGAACAGATAAATGCGTATCTCATGGCTATTGAAAAAGAGACTCATAACGAGCCGGAGCTAAAGGAAAAACTAGAGGCCTATCAGGAACTAAAAAAGCAGTACATTCAGCAAAAGCAGGAACTGCATGATGAAGGCATTGAACAAAAGAGTCTTATTGATCCAGATTCAAAAAGAATGAAAAATAACGGCGCCTTAGATATATGCTATAACGTCCAGTCCGTTGTGGATGCAAAGAACCACTTTGTCGTAGACATTTCAACCACAAATGATATAAATGATCAAAACCAGCTTTATGCAATGGCAAAAGATGCAACAGATCTGCTGGTTCCAGAGGAATGCACTGTCATCGCTGATACCGGATACTATAATGTCACTGGAATAAAAAGCTGCACAGATGACGGGATGACGGTACTTATAAAAAAAGCTAGGGCAAACAATAGCACAAAAGACAATGAATTTCGAAAGGAAAAATTTAGGTATGATTCCGTGGAAGATATTTATATTTGCCCAGCAGGACAGCAATTGGAATTTTTTGAGAACACGTCTAAAAATGGGATGAAATATAGGAAGTACAAATGCGGGGCCTGTAGCGACTGCAAATACAGGGCCAAATGTACTTCTTCTAAAAACGGAAGAACACTCCAAAGATGGGAGCATGAAGCCGTGCTCGAAGCCGTTTGCAAAGAGACTCTGGATAAAAACGAAACATATAAGAAAAGAAGGTGCATAGTCGAGCATCCTTTTGGAACCATAAAAAGGTCTTTGGGATATAGCTTTTTCTTGCGCAAAAGGACAGAAAATGTTGATGCCGAGGCGTCATCCATGTTTATCGCTTATAACTTTAAGCGATTATTAAGCATGTTTTCAACGAAAGAATTAATAGAAAAATTCAGTTAAAAAACCAAAAGGACAGGTGAGTTATCACAAAACATATCAGCTAATGACCGTTATACATGAATCATTTTAATGAAATATTCACTGTTAGGTTGTCTCGAGCCTAATAAGTCGTGGTAAAAACGGATTTGTTAGACAGTCTGACGTACGGTGCTGTGAGAGGACGGCGGTTAGTCACCGCCTCCTACTCGATTAAACTGAAAAAAGAATTATAAGAAAAAATAGATGGATACATATATGGAGAGTAATCAGACAAAAGAAATATTTGATTATTGGTTGAAAATATACCCTGAGAAAAAAGACATAAATGAATTGGACGATTATATGAAAATTTGCTTTGATAAGTCTTTAGAAGAAAAGCTTTGTGAGGCAGAAATTGATAAGGAATTCATATTTAATGAGATGTTTTCTGATTCTATATTTAGTGAAGAGGAAAGAGGTAATATCAGATTTTACTATTTTTACCAGCCTATATTATCTGAATACATGCTGAAAATTAATAGCTTTATCTGTATATGCAAAATGCCAATAAGCAAGAGTATACTTAAAGAACTCGCAGTTCAGTTACTTAATAAATTAAATGACTTGGCTTTCCAAGTAATAGTTTATGAAATAAATAATGAAAGAAAAGCGGGACAGCTTGTTGGAAAGACATCAGAGCAAAGATATGTTTATTATACGAATTATCTTTTAAGAGATAACCGATACAGGAAGAAATTATATCGAAAGTATAATTATTTGATGGAGATGATGGTAGAAACCTCAGAAGACTTTGTTAAATATGTTAAGGAAATAATTGGCAACACAGAATCATATTTAGAACTGATTAAGGAGGAACTGTTTGAGTCAAAGGATGAGGATAAACTCGTCTCTATGGATCTTTCAATGGGTGACGCTCATTTCAGAGGCAAGAGTGCTACTAAACTAGTTTTTTCTAGCAATCAAATTATATATTACAAGCCACGAGATTGCAGAATTGATAGAGCATATCAGAAGGTGTTGGAATTATTAAATAATACTGGCGTGCTGAATGACATGAACCTCAGAACAATGAAAGTGGTTTGTGGGTGTAACTGTGGATGGTTTGAAAACATTAAGTATGGAGCTTGTGAAAGTGAAGAACAGCTAGTCAGTTATTATAAAAAGATTGGCGAAATAATGGCAATAATGTATTTCTTTGGGGCGACAGATCTTCATTATGAAAATATTATTGCAGCGTGTTCTGATCCCGTAGTGATTGATTTAGAGTCTATTATAGGAGCACACATAAAACAACAGGTGTTTAATGAGAATAGTGGATTTTACAGAGCAATAGATAAAATTAGAGATAGTGTAAGTGCCATAGGAATTTTACCAAGTAAATTGCATATTGGACAAAACAAAGAGGGGTTTGATGTTAGTGGAATAGGTGACAATAGTAAGCAGTTATCACCAGTTAAATCTATGGCTGTAATAGATGACGGGACAGATGAAATTAAACTCAAGATGGTAAATACTTACATAGATAAATGCGATAATTTACCCAACATCAATGGCAATCAGATTAATGCTTCAGGTTACAAATCGGAGTTGATAAGCGGATTTGAGAGTGTATATAAGTGGGTTATTGAAAACAAGGAATTATTTGCGGATATAATTAATAAGGAATTTGCTCAGACAAAAACAAGAATAGTATTAAAACCTACTTTTTTATATGCACAGATTAGTTTATTTGCTCGACATCCTATGTTCCTTACTTCCAAAAAGAATCATGAGATGTTCGTTGCAAGGATAGGAGTGTATTCCCGAAATGAAGATATTACAAAATCTGAAATCAAAACATTGAATTATGGAGAGATACCATATTTTTATGCAAGATTTGAAGAGAGAAGTATCTATGATGACATGAATAATAAAATGGAGACATCTTTAGCAAAGTCTCCGATGGAAGTTGTGACTGAGAAAATCAATAATGCCTCTGAAAAAGATATGGAATTTCAAAAAAGAGTAATTAAAAGTTCTTTTTTTAAAATAGAAAGTTGCGACTTAAGGACTGGACTTTCCTTTAATAAGCAAAGGTTTTTTGTTGATAGCAGCGCTTATTTAAATACTGCCAGGGAAATTGGTGACTGGTTGTGTAAAAATGCTGTAATAGGACATAATGAAAACGGAAATGAAGATGCTGTATGGATTGGAAGTAACATATCAAAGGTTGATATCAATGACTGGTCATTGGAAGTGTCGCCTTTAGAACTATATAATGGTAATGCAGGAATTGCACTGTATTTACTCACATTGTGGAATGCGACAAAGAATAGTGAATACTTGTTTATGGCACAAAGAGCAATAGTGCCAATTATTAATGTAGTAGATAACAAGACGCTTAATTACAATCAGTTGGTCGGTGCATTTGATGGTGTTGGATCTTATTTGTATGTTATGGCAAAGTTTTATGAAAAGACTAAAAGTAAACTGTATTATGACACAATAAATAAAATGCTGGATCTTATTCCAGACAAGATAAATGAAACAGAAGAGATGGATATAATTGCAGGAAATGCAGGAATGCTAGCAGCACTTATCAAAAATTATCAAATATTAGATGATAAAGCAATTAAAGGAAAGCTGGAAAACTTAATGCAACTTATTTGTGAAAAAATCGAAAATGCAATTAGTAAATCAAATAAAATTTTGAAATATTCTGGATTTGCACATGGGGTAGCAGGATGCATTGCAATTTTATACAAGCTATATTGTGTAAATCGCAACCAAAGAGTTTATGAAATTTTCAAAAAATTATTAAATTACGAAAGAAATGTAATGTTTGACAATAATAGGCAGATTTGGTTAACAGAGCTTGGCAAAGACGGATATTCAAAGGCTTGGTGTCATGGCTTTCCAGGTATTTTACTAGAGAAAATAATGTTAAAGCAAATGGGATACAGCGATACGCTCTTAGATAATGAGATTAATTTGGCTATAACAAAGGTTATAGATGAATGTATTGGCAATAATCTTGTGTATTGTCATGGTGACATGGGAAATCTCGATATATTACTGTTTGCTGCACAGGTTATAGAGAACAGTGACTTGGAAGAAATGTGCAGAGTAACATATAACACTCTGTATGAAGATGTTATAAAGAGATATTGGAACGATGATGGTTTTTCTGCATCAAAATGCATGGGCATAATGATGGGACTATCTGGAATCGGAATGTCGCTTCTTAGATTTTGTCGTAGAGTCGACACTAGTAATTTTTTAGCTTTAGAATAACTTAGCTGACAGAATATGTGGGGAAAACAACGAGTAATGGATAGCAGAAAGGATAAAAGAAAATGTCTGGTAAAGTGCCTTTAGTCAGGCCGGTGACAGAGAGTGAGTGTGGTCTGTGTTGTTGCTTGATGCTTTTAAGATATTTGAAAAGTAAAGAATCAGTTCAAGAATTACAAGAGTATTTCGACACTGGAAGAGACGGTATTTCTTTACTTAGTATTAAGAAGTATTTACGTGGAAGAGGGATTGAATCAAAGGTTTTTAGTATTAAAGATATTAATGTTTTTAGCAAAACAGATGGCCCATTTATTTGTTTTATCAATGATTGCCATTTTGTTATAATAGAAAAAGTAAAGGACAAAAAGATATATGTTTTAGATCCGGCACAAGGTAAACAGATATACTCTTTTGAAAAATTTAAGGAAGTATTTTCTGGAACAATACTAGTAATGACCTCCACAGAAAAGTTTGTTCCTAAAAAGACAAGAACATACAGCCCTTGGAAATTCATCTGGAACATGATAACAGAACGAAAAGTATTGATACTTGAGATTATGGTGATGGCAGGAATTTCATATGGAATTTCATTGGCTATGCCAATATTGATTCAGAAGATTCTAGATAAAACAATTACAACTACTTCTCCTGGATATCTAAAATCTTTTGCAATAATAATTGCAGTTTGCTCCATTATGTATTTTTTCATTTTGATGTTAGAAGGAATACGGACAGTGACACTAAATGTTTTCCTTGGAATACGACTTGAAGCAGGCACATATGAAAGGTTGTTGGGATTGCCATATAAGTATTTTGAAACAAGAGCTACGGGGGATTTGATGCATCGTATTCAAAGTGCAACTGCTATTAAAGAAATGATTTCAACTAACATTATTAGCACTGTGATAAATATTGGTAGTTGTGTGGTAATAGTTTTCTATATGTTTAATAAATCGATCATTATGTCCGTAATGGCACTTATTTTGTTTACTTTAAACATAATGGTTATTCTTGTGTTACAGCCATTATTAACCCAAGCTGTAAACAGTGAAATTATGGAGCAGTCAAAATCTCAGACAGCGCAGATAGAATCCTTATATACAATTATGCAGATAAAGATAAGTGGCATGGAGGATAAAGTCTACTCAAATTGGCATAAAATATACAGTGGAGTAATTAATATCTTTAAAAAGAGGATGGTTATTTCAATGATGTATTCAAACTTGACAGGCGTGCTACAAACATTTTCTCCTATAATTCTTTTGTGCTTGGGAATAAAGGAATATTTCGAGGGGAATGTTTCACTGGGAGAGGTTGTGGCGTTTCAGTCTATAGCGGCAACTTTCTTTTCATTAGGAGTTTCAATTGTGAATACATATCCAAATTTTGTCCAAACAACTCAGTATTTGGACCGATTGACTGATATATGGGGACAGACCTTTGAAAATAAAATAAATGGCGAGAAAAAGTCAAAGCTTAAGGGAGATATAGAACTAAGAAATATTTCATTTTCATATTCGAAGAATTCAGCAACGGTGCTAGATGATATTTCTTTGAAGATAAAAGGTGGAAGTAAGGTCGCAATTGTAGGAGCATCTGGATCGGGAAAGAGTTCATTATGCAAGATATTAGTGAGATTATATGAGCCTTCAATGGGGCAAATCATATATGATGGCAAGGATATAAATGAATATGATCACAATAGTTTGTGTAATCAAATCAGTATAGTACCACAGGATTCCATGTTATTTAACAAGACAATATATGAAAATATAACAATGGGAAATAAGGAAGTGTCAATTGAGAAGGTAAAGGAATATGCTCGTTTAGCATGCATAGATGAAGAGATTGAAGCCATGCCAATGAAATACAATACAATGGTTTCAGAAATGGGTATGAACCTTTCGGGAGGGCAACGTCAAAGAATCCTTTTGGCAAGAGCACTTGTTACTAATCCCAAAATTCTTGTATTAGATGAAGCAACAAGTAGCCTTGATAACGTAAATGAAAAGAAAATATCAGATTATTTGTCACAAATCGGATGCACAAGAATTATCATTGCACATCGGTTATCTACAGTTATAGATTCAGACATGATATATGTATTGAAAAATGGAAGACTAGTTGAGTCAGGTTCTCATATAGCACTGATGGACAAAAACGGGGAATATGCGAACTTATACAATAAAGGGAAAATGCGTTAATAATCGAACTGATTGCTGCATTAGAAATTGGTATTAAGAATTATTATTCTTATACATAAAACTTTTTAATTATGAGAAAGGAGAAATTGTTATGACAAAGCGTTATGAAGAAGAACTGGGTTTTATTTCTGAATCAGAATTGACAGACTTAGTTGCAGAGAAATCAGTTGGTGGTGCTACACCTGCAGCATCTACTTGGCCATGTGTCATTGCCATTGTTGGAATTACATTATCAGCTGGTATTTGTCCAACATCTGCATGCTCAAAGGATTGTCCATGGAATAAGTAATAGTTCTAATTAAAAGCATGAAGTCAATGTCCTTAGCGGTAGATAAGCGACCGCTAAGGTCATTAATAAAATAAGAAAATGAAATAGGTTAAATTATGATTAATACAGTAATTGATAATTTGGAAAATTATTTTGGAGAATTTTTTAGGGAATATTTAGAAAAATTTAATACAAGATTATTAGAGACTTTAAATGATAAATATAGAGAAGTTGTTTTAGTATCAGACGAATTTGTTATGGAACAACTTCAGAAAATATGTTCAACTTTTTTTAATTTAAGTGCTAGAACACTTATGTATGAATTATATAAAAATAGAGATGATGGGATATTAAGCGGAGATTCTGGTCGTGACAGATATTTAAGTTATGTTGAATTGATAAAGACAACAGAGTATAAGGAAAATCTGAAACAACAGTATCCTGTTTTACATGAAATACTAATGAGACAGATTGACTATAGAATTAACTTGCTACAAGAATGTCTGGATAATTATGTTGCTGATATTGAACAAATAAAAAATGAATTAAATATTAGTGATTATATAATTACAAGTCTGGATATATCATCCGGTGACTCGCACAATAATGGTAAAAAGGTAATTATTGTAAATACAGCTACAGATAAGCTACTGTATAAGCCACATGATTTGTCATCAGAAAATTTATTTAATAGTATTGTTGCATTGATAAATGAAGATGACAGGATATTGCATAAATTATCAATAGTAAAAAGCGTTTCAGTTAACGATCATTCATGGCAAGAGTATATAGAAAAAAAAGAAAGCAAAAAATATGAAAATGTGTTGAAATACTATTATAAGATAGGTGTTTATCTTGGAGTACTTAACTTGCTTTCTTGCGAGGATATTCATCGAGAAAACATAATTGCTCAGGATGATACACCAATAATAATTGACATGGAAACACTTACAAATTGTAAGCTGCAGTTATATAATGAAAATGCAACATTAATAGAACAAGTCTTGGATGAAAATATAAGGTCAGTTCTTGGCACCATGTTATTGCCATTGAATTCAACATTTGGAGTATTTGATTACGATATTGGTGGCATATCAGGAACGGAAAATATAGTAACGGACAAATGGGAAGGCCTGGATTTTCAAGATATAGGAACAGATAGTATGCGTTTTGTGAAAGTCAGTAAGTATGTTTCAAATAAAAGTGACAATATATTAATATATAATGGTAAGAATACATTAGCTAGAGAATATAATACAGAGATAATCAAGGGATTTTGTGATGCTTTCGATGTTATTCGTGATATGCAGAATCAGATTGTTATTTTATTTGAAAAAAGCGAAGCAAAAGTACGACAGGTAGTTAGAGCAACTGCAATATATACTAAATTTTTAGAGGCAAGTACTTATCCAGAATATCTTATGGATGAAAAAAAATATAAGATGTTGTTCGAGAAACTTCGTACCTTGGGAAATGTTACAGATGAATTGAAAAGTGAGTATGAAATACAAGCGTTGTTAAATGGAGATGTTCCTTATTTCTATTGCAACATTAACAATGGCAACTTGTATTCTATATATGGAGAAGTTAATAATTTTTATAAATACACTATTATAGACATAATTAAACATAATATTAAGCATATGACAGAGAAAGATAAAAAAAAACAGACATACTATATTAATCTTGCTCTGTCTACACAGAAAAGTGATGACAAGAAAGGTAATATGTATCGCTTGCCAAGTGTATACAAATTAGTAGACAAAATAGATGGTTTAAATAATTATGCTGACAGAACCATTGAGATAAATATTGCGACTAGAATAGGTGATGCTTTGGCAGATAGACTTGTATGGAATAAGATGAAGGATAAGTGCTTTATGCTTGCAAATATTGTTGATGGTAATAAGAGAAAATATTCAATAATGGATGGAAGCTTATATTATTTTGGTGGCATTATTTTATTTAATCTTGCATTATATAGAACTACTGGAAATAAAAAGTATAAGTCGATAGCAAAAGGGTTGTTAGCAGCTTGTGATGAATTGAAGTTGGAGGCAAGCCATAATGGGATAGGCGTTTTTTCGGGAATGGGATCAGCATTATATATTAATATGGAATGTTATAGGTATTTGAAGGATAAGCAGTATTTAGATAGTGCATATGAATATTTAGAAAAGATAGACAGCTTATGTGATCAAGAGCAGGAGTATGACCTAGTAACAGGAATTGCAGGAACATTGATTCTAGTATCTCAAATGTATGAACAAGAAAAAGAAGAGAGAATTTTAAAGATTGCATCAAATCTCGCACAACGTTTATTAGTTATTCTTGAAGAGAAAAATTATGATATGAATACCGGATTGGCTCATGGATATGCGGGAGTAGCATGGGCGTTATATAAATATGGATATTTGGTTGATGAACAGCCATATATTGATGCAGCCATAAAATGTGTTACATTAGAAAACTTGCATTTTAATCATAAATCAAATAACTGGATGGATAGAAGATCTGAAGAGGCGAATGGATATTACTGGTGCTACGGAGCCTTTGGTATTGGTATTTCCCGATTAAAAATGATGGAAATTAACTCAAATGAGATAATTAAAAGAGATGTAGAAAGGTGTAAGAGAATTTTTATTAAGTGTAAGGAAAATGATTTGCCGGCAAATCATTCATTATGCCATGGATTGATTGGTAATTATTCTGTATTGAGTTTATATAATAATCATTATAACGACACAATGCTAGCAAATAAAATGAAGTACTTACGTAGCAGGATTATAACAGATTTTGTTGAGAATCAAATACTTTTCGGTGACAAGGAAATTATTGAAGATTATTCTTTTATGCTTGGTTTATCTGGAATGGGCTATGAGCTGTTGCGTTGGAACAACTCAGAGATTTCATCTATATTAGAGATTGAGATTTAAAAATGAGGAGATTAGTGACATTTATGAAGCAGATGAATCACAATTATTTAAACATTGAAAAAGAGCAGAGATACATTTCTGATTTGTTGAGACGAGGATATGTTCTACAAAAAGTAAATCACAATTTGTATACATTTGAAGAAAACAAAAGTAACAATACTGTTTGCAAGGTAATTTTAATTCATGATAGTAATTTCGAATTAATTGAGAAGATAAATACTTTCGTTGAGAACGAGGAAATTGAGAGGGTAGAGGCTTGGATAAAGAAAGAAAATAAAATAGTTATGTATTTATACACGGACGATAAGAAGAAGCTTGACTTTTTGGAATCAGATGTCAACTGTGTTATTACTGAGTTTAGAGAAAAGATAAATATGAAAACAAAAACTATGCTTTTTGCAATGGTTTTTGTGGCCATATTTATAGTGGTCTCCCCATGGATTGCAACAATAGAATTGGTTATAGGCATATGGTGCTTTTTTGATATTTCGAAATGTAAAAAATATATAAAGAAAAAAGAAAAATAACAGTGTTTGGAGTAGAAGGAGAGATAGATGAACAGTATATTAGAAACGCGGAATTTGACAAAATATTATGGAACCGCAAAGGTGGTGGATCATGTTGACATTACAATAAATAAAGGCGACATATATGGTCTTATAGGAAAAAATGGTGCAGGTAAAACAACTGTAATGAAGTTGATTTTGTCGATGGTTAAGCCTAGTGAGGGTTCTATTGTTTTATTTGGAGAAGATGTGTCAGAAATGTCAGGCATTAATAATAGAATTGGAGCGTTGATTGATAATCCGGCATTCTATCCATTTTTTAGTGCTACAGAAAATTTGGAATATTATAGAAGAGCGAAGGGCTTGCCATCAAATATCGACATAAATAAGCTTATTAAAGAAGTAGGATTAGAAGAAGCAGAAAATAAAAAATATAAAAATTTTTCTTTGGGTATGAAGCAGCGACTTGGTATTGCACTTGCACTACTAGGTGATCCGGAATTTCTTGTTTTGGATGAGCCTATAAACGGTCTTGATCCTGAAGGAATTAAGGAAATCAGGGATTTACTCATAGAACGAAATAGTAAATATGGCACTACTATTTTTATTTCAAGTCACATACTTAGTGAATTGTCGCAGCTTGCAACGAAATATGGAGTGGTTCATAAAGGGAAAATATTGGATGAAATAAAAAGTAGCGAATTGACTACTGATTTGGAAACTTATTTTTTGGAAACGATTAGAGGGCTTTAAATATGATGAATTACATAAAGGCGGAATTTTACAAATTGCTTCGAAGGAAAGTGGTTATTACAATCTATTTGAGCATGGTAATCCTTCTTGTTTTGATGAGAATAGGGATATCAGTTGCTGGTGAACAACTTGAAGTGCTAGGTATTACCGGGAAAACGGTGATTGATTTCTCGTATCTGATTTTAATTGGGATCAACGCGTTAATACTTTTGTTTATTCCTATTTTTACCGATGATATTAAGAATGGGACTATGAAAAATTTAATCACAACAGATTTGAAAATAAAAAATGTTTTTTTGGGGAAAATTATAGTTCAGGCTATTAGTGCGTTGATATTATTGACTATATTTTTACCATTGCTAATAATAATTGTTACGGCATTACCAACAGGAAACGGATACGAACCAGACGCATTGTTTGAACTGATATATAAGATATTATTAGCAATACCATGTTATGTGACAAGCCTTTTGGTAGCTGATTATCTTGCACTTTTAATCAGAAATGAGATAATAATATGTCTTGCATATTATTATGGGTATATTCAAGTGTTTGCACTGATGGTATTTGTGGCAACAAATACAGATAACGTAATTCTGAGTGCATGCGTTCTTCCAATGCAGATGTCTAGATTATTCAGTGAGAAGTTAAGTCTGCAAAGTGGAGCAATATCTTGTGTGACAGGAATTGCTTATTTGTTTGTGGCGTTGCTTGCTTTGACAAAGCAATTAGATAAAAATAGTATTAATTAAAATATGAAAATTTTTTCGCACCGATTTTTTCGAAATTGGCAAAAGAAATATGATGGTAAATAAAATGAAGGACATAATAAACAGTGAAATTTATAAATTAACTATAAGAAAAAAATATCAAAAAATTGTATTTGCAAGTATCGTTGTGATAACACTGGCTAATGTTTATTTTTTTATATGTAAAAAAGTTGATTCTCTGGAATATCTTTTAGTTTATTTTGATAAAATATATGGAATGATACTTGTGCTAACAGCTATTTATAATTATATTTTTCAGGAGGATTTTACATATGATGTTCATAAAAACCATATGTGGATATTTGGTAATCTGAAAAAATTATTTAGAGGAAAACTTTTTGTTCAAATTGTGCTTGTAACTTTGAATTACTTGGTCGTCGCGATACCAACTGTGCTATTTTTGGGTTTTTCTAAAAGAGAAATGATAGGACAGGATGCGATTATTATAATCATGTTTAGTTATTATTTTATTTTGCTTAGAACACTTATGGTGATAAATATATTTACAAATTTGTGGCACAATGATTATGTTACATTTGTTTTGGGATGGCTTACAGTAAATGTTTTGGGGCTGTTAACAGGTGTGATAGAAGATGTCCTGAAAGTAGGAAATATTGTATCGTCACATACTATTCAGGGACAGATGGTTGGCCTGGTACCAAATACAATTAACAATGGTGGCTTTACCGTAGACATTGTCATTAATATATTTTTAGTTCTTGTAGGTATTATAATATGTGAGTATATATATAAAAAACATTAGGGATAAATCGTAAGTTCCTTTTTATGAGTTGATACATATTATGCTTGGACATGTCGGACAGTTAAACAGAATATCTGCTAATGGTGAAGAGTCTGTTAATTAGTAGTTGGAAAGTTGGATTATTAACTTTTGAGGATATGCTGTCAATTGATGGTGGAATTACAATATTAGACAGTTCAATAGGTGGATTTGCAAGTGTTACTTTAGCAGGAGCATTATCGAGTACCGCTTTATAGCGGACTAGTAGAACGCTTGCGACATCGCCCTTTTGGGCGCGCGGTAACATAGCCTTTATGAGGGCTAAAAATAAACCACCACTTGAAGTGGTGGTTGCTAACTTGTATTTGCAAAAAAAGATAAGAAAAATACGGCTTGAAAAAGCACTAAAACTGTGTAGCGGATAATTGACATGTATACTTTACAAGAGTTTGTTAATACATTAATAGGTGGTTGCTGTGACATAGCAGCCAGAGTAGCGATGTTGTTACCATAATTATTGAGTAGAGAAGAGTCTTTTGTGCAGAGATGAATCATTGCGCAAAAATGTGATGCTATAAAATGAAGCAGATTAGAATCTGCTAGGATTCTAGTGCTTTAAAATAATACAAGGAGGAATAAGATGAAAAAAGTATCGCTTATATTAATAATAATGTCTTCAATAGGAATTGTTTTAGGGCAGATAATTACCTTTATAAACCCGACTATTGCTTCTCAGAGGATTACAGGCGGTTCGTTTATTGGATTAGGTATAGGTGCTATATTATTTGGTATTTATATGTTAAAATCAAATCAAAAATAAACATAAAACAGTTTAATTGAAATACACTGAATTCTGGAGAAGTATGCTTGGATTGAAATGTTGGAAATGACAGGACGATTGAGAAGCTGGTATTTTGTTGTGAGAGCAGAGAAATTCTTAGCTTTTACTTCTAGAGGAGTGCTGTATGGTGAAAGTATTGAACAAAATAAATGAATTTTATGGCAGATATTTGTATATAAGCATTCCGGTTATCACTTTGCTTGTTGCTGCCATCGAAGTGAGTTATGAGATTAATCATGGTGACACATTACACATTTTGGCAAATATATTTATGGGATTTGTTTCTTTAGCTTTTTGGGGCTTTTATTTAATGTCTGATAAAGAAAGAATACTCCAATAAAATTTACGAAGACAATTGTAGTCTAGGTAAAAAGCACTTTAAGAAAAAGTACTTAGGTAAATAATATTACTTTTTCAGATAGGTGCAAAAATGGTGGGTATTAATGAGCGCTGCAGCAGCTGTTGGAGCGGCGGTTAACACAGTTAATGATGCTGGTAAAAACTTAGGGAAATTTATTTATACTGTAAGTCACTAATTTTTAGGAGGATAAATATTATGTTTGAAAAATTATATAAGATTATTTCGAGTAATATATATATAAAATATATATTAACAATAGCTATTATTTTAGTAGCAGCATTTTTGATTTTTGGAATGGGAAAAAGATTTGGAGAATTTTTGTATTTTATTTTAAATTAAAAAGAAAGAAAATTATGAAATACTACTGCATAAAACAACACGACATCACAGATTGTGGTGCTGCCTGTCTGTCTTGCAACCATTGCTAAGCAAAACGGATAAAACAGGTATCTGTAATTTCTTTATCTTAGGACTCTTTTTTGCTTTTTAGTTGGAGGTTATATATTAATTAAAACTTGTTTGGAAATAGATATATATCAAAGTAAAATAGAACATATACAAAAAAGCATTATATTTAGGGTGGCATGTTTGTTTAATTTTTTGATTTATATAGGTGCTATATGGATGTTTGTTTATGAGACTTGTTTTGCAATAGTAACTAAAATGTATTGAGTAAATGGTGTAAAAACAATGAGAAATATAGTATTTAGTAAAGAGCGATTCACGGACGAGTCGCAGTTGAAAAGCGAGAATAATATTATTGATAATGCAACAGAAGTAGTTGAGGCAGGTTCGCTCATGCATCGTTTGCTGCCGGAGGTAATTATCACAGCTGCGTTTATAACGGTGGCATTATTTATAGGTCATTTTATAATAAAATTAAACGGCAAGGCTGCCCCTGAGACTAATATTAAATTTGCGGTAGAAGCTATTGGAGTATTTGCGATGTGTTTTCTCCTGTTTCCGTATATTCACGAATTTATACATGCGATTCTTTATCCTGCAAAAGCTGATAAGACAGTATGGAAGCGACAGGGTTCATACTTAGTCTATTGTGAAGCTGAAGCCAGTCGGCGAAGAATGGTGTTGATACTTGCAATGCCTTTGATAGTGCTTGGATTACTTCCATTTGTAGTATGGATGGCAGTTCTTCCTGTGCTTTCGGCTGAAATGGCATATATACTGCTTGTTGCAGATATATATATGATATTCATATGCATATCGGATATAGGTGCGATATGGGTAACACTGAGATTTGTGCCTAATGACGCCAAGGTGTTTTCATATGGATTGAAGTATTATTACAAACAGTAAAACAACGAATGCAAATAAATAATTTGCACCGCCCATTCGGGCGGTGCAAGATACTTTTTATTTTGTTGTCTGTGCTTCTACAAGGCTTCCGCCGCAGTAAATCTGGCGCAGCAGCGGCTTTTCTATCTTGCCGGTTGCGTTACGCGGAACCTTTGCGAAAATGATTTTCTTAGGCCTTTTGTATCTTGGAAGGTCCATGCAGAATTCATTGATTTCTTCTTCTGTACATTCCATATCAGGCTTGATTTCTATGATGGCAGCGGCAATTTCACCAAGGCGGTCGTGAGGAAGACCGATTACTGCCACGTCCTTTATCTTGTCGTATGCACGTAGGAAGTCTTCAATCTGAACAGGGTAGAGGTTCTCACCACCGCTGATGATTACGTCCTTCTTGCGGTCTACAAGGTAGATGAAGCCATCCTCGTCCTGCTTTGCCATGTCTCCTGTGCTTAACCACTCGCCATGAAGAATTTCGTCTGTTGCCTCAGGGTTCTTGTAATAGCACTTCATAACGCCGTCGCCCTTAACGGCAAGCTCGCCGACTTCACCCTGCTTAACTTCGTTGCCATTTTCATCAATAATCTTTGCTTCCCACATATATCCCGGAATGCCGATTGCGCCAACCTTGTGAATATTTTCAACGCCTAAGTGAACGCAGCCTGGTCCGATGGACTCTGAAAGACCATAGTTTGTGTCATACTGGTGCTTAGGGAATACTTTCTTCCATCTCTCAACAAGGCTTGGCGGAACAGGCTGTGCGCCGATGTGCATGAGTCTCCACTGGTCTGTCCTGTAATCAGCAAGCTTGATATCGCCGCGGTCTATTGCATCGAGAATGTCCTGTGCCCACGGAACGAGCAGCCATACGATGGTCGCCTTCTCCTCTGAAACTGCCTGAAGAATCCACTCAGGGCTTACACCGCGAAGCAGTACAGCCTTGCTGCCTGATACGAGGCTTCCGAACCAGTGCATCTTTGCGCCTGTGTGATACAATGGCGGGATGCATAAGAATACGTCATCCCTTGTCTGTGAATGATGGTGCTGCTCTGTGCGAGCCGCACACATAAGCGCCTTGTGGGCGTGCAGGATTGCCTTAGGAAATCCTGTTGTACCTGATGAAAAATAAATTGCACCGTCATCCTCGTCCTTTATCTCAACAGGCGGAACGCTTGTTGAACAGTATGTTATCATTTCTGAATAATTGTCCGCGTATGAAGGAGTATTCTCGCCAACAAAGAAGAAGTCCTTTATAGCGCCGAGCTCAGGCATAATCTGGTCGATTCGCTCAGTAAACTCAGGACCGAATACAAGCATCTTTGAGTCCGAAAGGTCGAGACAGTACTTGATTTCATCTGCTGAAAAACGATAGTTCATAGGCACTGCGAGTGCGCCTGTCTTAAGAATACCGAAGTAAATCGGCAGCCATTCAAGGCAGTTCATAAGAAGAATCGCAACCTTGTCACCCTTCTTAATTCCACGCGTAAATAAAAGATTTGCGAATCTGTTAGCCTTTAAATCAAACTCGCGCCATGTCATTTCACGGCGGTACTTGTCTGATTCGGCAGTTTCAATCAAATTAAATTCACGCCAGGTAACGTGGCGCTCCGGCTGCTTTGACGGATTTATCTCCACAAGACATACATCATTTGGATATAGTCTGGAGTTCCTCTCAAGATAATCTGTAATAGGCATAATAATAGTTCCTTTCTGAATGTAAATTTGTATAGGTAATTTCGTAAAATTATCACCTTAATGAATTTACCGCCCGAATCATTTTATCCGGACGGCATGATTAGTCCGTACTTTTATGCTTTAAATAGTTTATCACTTTAAAGCGATTTTGTCTATAGGTGATTTGCTTTTATACTTAAATAAAGCATCAAAGCCATGCAAATACGGCAGCAGCCTGTTTTCAAAAGCATTGTCATAAGTATCTTTAAATGCGACGTATATTATGTGGATAAATGCACAACCTATTAAAAAGACAGTGGAGAATTTATTGCCGCCTGCAACGAGCCAGGCGGATGAGCTTGCTCGTCTATTTGGCGACTGCCGCGAGCAGTGGCAGAAAGATTGAGATATCAGCGATTATATAAATGCCGGTGGCAGAATGGAGAAAATATGACACAGCAAATAGGAAAGCAGAGTATTAAGTTTGATAATGAACCGTATATACTGGAATCAGCATCAGTAGTGGGCGATAAGGAGGGGAACGGCCCGTTAGGGGCATTGTTTGATAATGTTGAGAAGGACCCTATGTTTGGAATGAAGACGTGGGAGCAGGCAGAGAGCGAATGCCAGAAAAAGGCGGTACAGCTTGTGCTTGACAAGGCGGATATTACAAAAAGCAGATTAAGATACATGTTTGGCGGAGACCTGCTTGCGCAGCTTATTGCCACATCATTTAGTGCGGTTGAGCTGGAAATACCTTTGTTTGGTCTGTACGGCGCATGCTCGACAATGGGAGAGTCGCTGTGCCTTGCCGGGATGTGCGTGTCGGGCGGGTTTGCGGACTATGCGCTTGCAATGGCGTCAAGTCATTTTGCCAGCGTGGAAAAGGAGTTCAGATTTCCTTTGGAATATGGTAATCAAAGACCATATTCCGCCTCATGGACGGTTACGGGCTGCGGGGCTGTTATAGTGAGCAGTACTCCCGGAATTGCAAGGATTTCCGGCATAACTCCCGGAAAAATCGTTGACTGGGGGCTTAAGGATTCCATGAATATGGGCGCCTGCATGGCACCTGCGGCGGCAGATACCATCTATCAGAATCTGCAGGATTTTGAAAGAGCGCCACAGGATTATGACCGCATAATTACCGGGGATCTGGGCACAATCGGTTCAAAGATATTGATAGATTTGCTAAAGGATAAGGGCATGAATATTTCGGGCTGTCACATGGACTGCGGCGTGGAAATATTCAATGACGACAGGCAGGATACTCACGCAGGCGGAAGCGGCTGTGGCTGCTCGGCGGTAACTCTTTCAGCGTATGTACTGCCAAAGCTTAAGAGCGGCGAGTGGAAGAGGGTATTATTTGTTCCGACCGGCGCACTTTTGTCAAAGGTAAGCTTTAATGAGGGCGAAAGTGTTCCAGGAATTGCTCACGGGGTAGTGATAGAAAGCATGAATTAAATATTAAAAAACACCCGGGCAGAGGCAAAGCTTTCCCCAAAAGCTTCGCCTCTGCCCGGGTGCTGTAATATAGAATCTTCCATGTAGATTATATACATATTACACAAATTAACATTCGACACAATTACTATTAATGGTACACAATGACAAAAATCAATATGTTCCAATGATAAATATTGACAATACAAGATATTACAATATATAATTTAGTTAAACGGGGTTGGAGTCAAAAGGTATTAGGACGGAAGCATCTTAGGCTTTAAGTACAACGGAAACATCTACTTCTACCGAAAGAACCTTCAGGGCGACATAACCGGCATAAGAAACAGCGCCGGCACGCTTATCACAGAGTACCGGTATGATGCGTGGGGCAACCTCATAAGCGTGACGGGTACACAGAGCAGTACCATAGGAGCCATCAACCCGTTCAGGTACAGGGGCTACTACTGGGATGAGGAGAGCTGGCTGTATTACCTTAACAGCAGGTACTATGACGCGGTGACGGGAAGGTTTTTGAATGCTGATAACTGCGTATCAACAGGCGGCGGAGTGCTGGGATACAATATGTTTGCTTACTGCAACAATAATCCGGTAATGCTGTCTGATGGTGCAGGGAACTGGCCGAGTTTACTAAAA
>JAFRXK010000048.1 GCA_017442865.1 Lachnospiraceae bacterium
ATCAATATCGCCGATATTAAATGTGATATCAGCGTTCTGTACGGCGCTCATACCGTACTCATACGGCACTCTTCCTGAAATGTGTATTTCAGACTTGCTTCTGTCTGCCAGCGCCTTAAGCTGCTCCAGATTATGCTTATGAATGTTGCCCATTATATGAATACTTAAATTCTCATCATCCAAAGCATCCATCATCTTCACAAAATATCCTGCATCCCTTGTGCCGTCAAGCATTGAGCCTACAAATACAATATTAACTTTTCCTTCTGTCTTCTTAAAATCTCCCTTTGACTCTTCCAGCTCGCTTAAATCAAGTGTAGGAAGCGGAAGTGCGCTCATCTTATGATGGAAGTCTGCAAATTCTTCTGTCATATAATTCTGTTCAACAACATCAAGATATAAAATCCTGTCACATGCGGAGTATACCTCGTACTCCTGTGCCCTCTTTGCCAGCATATCCTTTTCAGTTATATTAATCTTTGTGGAATATGCATCAATACAATAAACCAGCCACTTTGGACGCTGTTCCGATTTCATCATATTAAAAGCCCTAAGGACAGCGATATGCGAATCAAAAGGCACCGAAATTGAAATCACCAAGTCAATTTTCTCGGAATCAATGATTTCCTTTATCTTTTTTGCGTAATCATTCCAATAAAGTTCATTTGCTTCTTTATGCATGTCCTTACGCGAAAATTTAGCAAATATTTTATTTATCAATCTGAAAAACTTAAAAGACAATTCAAATGCCTTATTCATTTTACCCGGAAGCTTTAATTCTCTCAGCTTTTTAATTGTCTGGAAAAACAAATCAGAGGTTTTCGGTATATGATAGACATCGCAATCATTTATTCTTTCCTTTTCAGGCTGTGAAATGTCTCTCTTTTTTATTGCATATATAACATTGTGTCCCCTATCCTTTAATGCATCCTCAAACTTTTTCATGCAAACTGCATTTGCACTTGCATAAGGAAAATATGAACCCGAAACAACCAATATATTAGCCATGCTTTTCTTCCCTTCATCCCAATAGTTATTGACCTAAAATCTTCCCAAAAGCACCTTTAATTTCGTCCTGTTGAACAGTTCAGTAAATAACGCCAACACAATCATAGTCGCTATAAGTATTAAAACCTTCGCCGAATAGCTTACAAAAGCATTTTCCATGCCGATGCCTGCCATCTTCACAACACTATTCAGGACAATACTTACAGCAAATATAACCAGTTCATTTAAAACAAGATACACTATCGAATTCTTTCCGAAATATTTAAGCCATCCACATACAATCTGTACAGGTTTAAATTTTATGTTTTCAAGTATTTTTGACAAATTGATATATATCAAAATTGCAGTAAAGCAATTAATCCAGTATAACGGAATGATTTCATATCGGTTTGTACGAACCGTAACATATCCATTATAGAATATACCTATCATGTTTACAACAAACAGTATTATCAATATCCACCATGGTATAGCAAATATTTTTTTTACTATCTCATTGTCCTTGTTTTTCTTCAAAATATATCCGACGTATATAATAAGCAGACACGATAATGCGCTGTCAATACACAGCGGAAGATGAATAGTCATTATGTTGCCTGCAAGCGTAAGCAGCAAAATCAGAACCGCTTCGAGTATTCCGTCAGTATATTTGTCAATAAAATAAAAAATGATTTTAGCTGAAAACAGGCAAAGCAAAAACCAGTAAGCTCCGGCAACATCAATACGGTTATGGTTACTGCTGAAATACGATAATATAAAGTATTTAAAATCAAACTCATGCGTATATAAGTAATGTAACGGCTGGCACAGCAGCACAAATACAGTATACGGAACTATTAAAGCTTTCAACTCATGTATAATGTATTCTTTTGCGCTCTTAAACTTATCCGGGTTATAAAAATAACCCGAAACGAAGAAAAATATAGGCATATGGAACGCATGAATATATATATTGAACTTCATGCCGAAATCAACATGCCCCATCAGCATAAACACTATACCGATGCCTCTGAATATATCAAAATATTCAACTCTTTTCTTTGATGATATGTTATTAGACATCTAACTCTCCTTCGTCTCTGTACATTCAAGAGATTTCTTTGCAATTTCAAAGTACGAAAATTGCTTCCTTCCCTTTTCTACCGCACATTTACGCATTGTTTCATAAACATCGGAATTTGATATACAATTTGTGATTGCCTCATATATACCATCTTCATCACAATTCTTCAGTGCGAAGCAGTTTCCGCCTATATTTAAATGGCTGTCTTCCCCGTAATCTCTGAATATACAAGGAAGTCCCATTCCTACGGCCTGCTCCCAGACAACAGAATGTCTTCCAGGAAACACTCCCAAATCAGAAGCAATAAAGTAATTATTTATTTCACTTGCCTGAAGCTCTCCGATGTAAACAATACGTTTGTCAGCCTCTGTAAGCTTAAAGAAATCTTCCTTTACATCCTCATATACCGGTCCGAATACAACCAATCTCATATTCTTATCTTCTATTCTGCTAAATGCTCTCAGAGTCTCTATAATATTTTTATTCTTCGCAAGCTTTCCGCCTATAATTAAAACAAAATTATCCTCTCTTATTCCGTGTCTTTCACGAATTTCAGTTCTTATTGCTTCACTTGCATCAAAATCTATCTTATCTGTATCATAACCCATAAGAAGCATATCCATCTTTTCTTTTGGAATGCCATATTCCTTGACAGCATAATCCACTCTCCATGATGTAACGCCATACACCCTGTCGACCTCAGAAATATATTTCTTTAAATACGCCCTATGAATTCTTCTTGCAGTTTTTAATACTATGTTATTAATTTTTGTGGTATTGCCATCCTGATGATTATCCATAATAATATGGCAGCCTCTTTTTTTCTTATACTTCACTGCCTGTCCCAAAAGCATGTTGCATAATCCATGAATCATTATCACATCCGGCTGTATATTATTTATATATTTTTTCAAATTATAAACGCCTAAAATATTTTTTAACTTTGCTGTATATCCTTTATTCTTAAGTCTGTATATATGAACCCCATAATCATTAACATATTCACATTCTTCAACTGTTTCTATACCATCTTTTCCATGTCTTAGCACGGATGTAATCAAATGAACATCATGTCCGAGTTTTACCTGATATTTTGGAAGAAGATTATCCTGATATCCATATCCTTCGGTATAATTTGCATTCATACTAATATGTAAAATCTTCATATAATAAATACCTCTACTCTTCCAGCTTCTTAATTATATACGCCATATTGTTGTCCTTATAATGCAGGCGCATTGTCTGCTCATAATTTGCTTCTCCCATGGCGTCTGTCTTTTCTTTGTTATCAGCCATTTCCTTAAGCACCTTAACCAGCTCTTCAACATCATTTACATCAAAGGTCTTGCCATTAATATCGTCATGAACATATTCCTTGATATTAGGGAAATCCGAAATAATAGCCGGCTTGTGGTAATATCCCGCTTCAAAAACAGGTCTTGCCTGATGCGGTTTTGTCATTGGAAATATTAACGCATCACATGCCGTATATGCATAAGACATATTTGACTGTCTGCCGATAAAATTGAACTTGCTCTCCAGACCCTGCTGCGATATGATTTCTTTCATATCCTGCTCAAATTTCACCTGACCGCGTCTTGATATCTTCTCTTTGAAATTCTTCGGATTACTAAGCTCGCCAAAGCCGTTACCCGCAACAGTAAATTTAATATTATCATTTTTAAGTAACGATGCTGCCTTGACTGCCACATCAAAGCCTTTGAGATGATTTACGCCGCCGGCATACAAAACATTAAATTCCTTATCCTCCGAAGGAATATTAAGCTTATCATATGCCTCTTCTTTTGTAATGTCCAGATTGTAATTTTCAGGTGATATAAAATTAGGAACTACAACAGTCTCTGCCTTCTCCAGTTTAATCTGCTGTGTATCATATTCGGAAAGGAAAAAAACTTGTGTAAACATATCCAGATATCTGCGTATTCGTTTATTCAACCATGAATCCTTATTACCTTTTAATGATTCTCTTACAAAACACACAGTTTTGCAGTTCTCTGGAAAATCAAGACTTCCAAACCAGCTTAGTATTTTAGAATTTACAATAAATATATCCGGCTTTTCGCTGTCGATAACGCCTTGCCAATACTTCCTCTGCTTTGCAATCAGTAATGTGCGGTACATAAAACGAGGTGAAACTGCATTATCCCCTCCCTCATAATATGTAAGTGCACCAATTCTTTCGGTATACTCTTTAACTGTTACTTTAAGATTTTTTGAATATATCTTCTCCACCATATCTCTTGGCGCAGCAGAAATATATAAAGTAACATCATATTTGTCCTGCAAAGATTCAATTACATGCATTAGGCTTGTGCCGGCTCCGCCAAGCACACCGCTATGATGAATTATCAAAACTTTTTTCATATAATACACCTCAACAGTTATCAGTTATCGATATGCAAAGCCTTTAATATACTTTCATATTTATACTGATCATTAAGTATTATCTCCGGATAATCGGTGTTCTGTAAGCTCTTGCGAAGCTTATCATCAGTAATAAGCTTTTTCATACCCTCAACAATAGCTTCCGTATCATTATCGACTATCCATCCGTTCTGACCATGCGTAATCTGCTCATGGATTCCCGAAAACTCAGTTGCAATAACAGCAGCACCGCTTACCTTTGCCTCGTTTACCACGCCGCATAACCCTTCATAATACGACAGTATTGCAACTAAATCAGCATATTTATAATAAGGGAACGGATTAGACTGTTCTCCCTCAATGTAAATATGGTCTACATACCCCATCTGTTCAACTTTTTCTTTAACCTTAGGTAAATCCGGTCCATTTCCAACCAGATACCAGTTAAAAACAACGCCCTGCTTATATAGCCTGTCATATACCTCAAGCATTCTAAATAAGCCCTTAGCCTTATCTGACATTCTACACACGGTGACTACATTAACCAACTCGTTATCCTTATAAGGAGACTGCTGCCCTGCCGCCTTGCTGCGCATCTCGTCAGCAAGCAAAACGTTATATACTACAACCGCCTTCTCATCAAGAATATCCGCAACCTCATGCACAGAATCCTTTACCGTTTTGCTAACGCAAATCAAGGCGTTAAGCTTTTCTTTATACTTCAAAAGATTATCTTTAATCTCTTCTCTCTTGACACATTTTGCAATATCTGTTCTCAAAAAAATAATTCTTTTATCCGCTCTTATTACCTTACATATAAAAAACGGCGACAATCCCTGCAGTCCTATCGCTGCAATGTCATATTTGTCAAATTTAAATTCAACACCCATAAACAGCATTCTTATTAAGTCAAAAAATCTATATACATATCTGAATATCTTATTCTGATACTTGTCCATTGTCATACTGTACAAGTGTTTCACTTTAACTTCCTCAGGCAATGCCTCTTCAAGTGTTCCACCTTTAAAATTAAGCAAAAGGGTTACATCCCAGCCGTTTTTCAAAAACAACTTTAAAATCCTTAATGTTGACCACTCTGCTCCGCCCCTGTTAAATACCGAATAATGTAATATAATTTTTTTCTTCATAGTATTCCCCAGTCCAAATATTAATTCTTTTTTCTTATAAACACTGTTTTTGCACGATTAAGCAGTGACATCAGTCTATCGTGTTCAAATACATAATTTGCTATAAAAATCGCAATCATATTCACGATTGCTAAAATTGCACCACTTACAACAAATGATGGTATTGTGAACATTTCAGGTAAAAACTTCATTTCTAAATAAACCACCGGCGCACATACTAATATATTAATGAGTAGTGGTCTTATAAATTCCCAAAATCCGATTTTAAAGAACTCTCTTCTGGCATACCTTATCTCTAATACCGCTAAAACACAGTCTCCAAGCATTATTCCGCTAAGAAGTCCATAAATACCATTAATCAAAGATAATGTAAGGATTGATGCTACCATCACAATAACACTTATTATCTGATAATTCTTATTCTTTTTAAATGCGCCTGACATATTCATTACCGTACCGCTAGGCACATGCAACACCTGAATAAAAATATCACCTGCAATAAAAAATAACAGCCACCAGTCAATATAATTTATATCGCTTACATTCTTCGTATAAAAACGAATAAACGGCATCGTCATCGGCACAGCAACCGACATAAGCCAGCATACAGAGAACATGGAAGTAAATTCAAACACCCTGTACACCTTATACACATCCTTCGGTTCCTTTTCTGCAATCAACTGTCCGATACCGCTTTGCGTAGCAGTGATAATCATAAGCACGAGCTTTCTTACAAAACCATAAACAAAAATATATACCGAATATACACTGGCAAATGAAGAGGATACCAGCATGGCAATAAAAATCATAGGAGCTGAATTTCTAAGCAGACCGGTAAGCTTCTGAAATACAACATCCTTTGTTCCCTTTATTGCTTCATTATCCGGTTCAACATTATAATCAATAAACGAATATCTTCTTTTTGCAATATATGCCAATGTTAAACCTGTTGCAAGCGTAACCACCAAATATACAAATCTAATCCAAAGATAATTTAAATTACAGGAGGCAATAACATAAATAATTACATTACCAATAATCGCAACAATAGTTGTAACTATTGTATTTATGTATTCACTCTGTGATACATTATAAAGTAATGCATATTTCCTTGTGTAAAATACAGAAAAACTTGTTGATAAAGACATCATTGAGAACATAAGTAATATGTCAAGATATCTTATATCAGTCTTTATAAACAACGGATAAAACACTGCCATTCCAAGACCGCATACTAATACAAGCATACCAATCTTTTGAAATTTGATTTTTGTTGCAGATAATATATTGTTACATCTGTCATAATCCTTATTAACAAACGGCTTAAATAATGCAACATTTGAAGCAAGCGTCAAGCCCCCTTCTAACAACAAAATCCAATCCATTACATTCGATAATATCGCATTTACACCATTTAAATCCGAACCATAAATCTCAAGCACCTTACGGCTTACCACAAGCGAAATAACCTGCATTATAAGCATCTGAAATGAAGTTGCTAAAGTATTATAAAAAGTTTTCTTTGTTTTATTCATATATTGCTTAATTCCCTTCAACAATCTCTAAAGCAATGATTTATATAAATATTATCTGTATCTGTATTTGACAGTCATCATCGCAAGCAGTGCGCTTTTTAATTTTATCGCTCTATAATACATTGTGTTTATTTTTTTAAGGTTATCTTTCTCTATTACATCTATTGCTTTTGTGAGATCCTCATCCTTCATGATAGAAGATATACTATTCTTTTTCTCCCAAAATCCCATCTTGTTGTTTTTTTTCATTATATTTTCGATGCTGTAAACAGCAATATCAAACAATTTTTTTTCTATCTGATAATCAAAATTATAATCTGTATTCCTTTTTGCTCTTCTAACATAATAAGTAAAGACTTTTTGTCTGTTCCACAAATCCGGGATATATCTCTTTGTAATTGAGTTACTGTTAATTCTGTTATGATATAGGTACCTGTCTCCCAAATAAAGATATTTATCAGCCAAAAATGTTGCCATAATACTAAACAATCCGTCTTCATTGTATACTAAATCATCAGCAAAACGAATTTTACCTTTTTCTATAAGTTCTCTTCTGAAAAACTTACATACAACAGAGCCTCTTAATGTTCCTTCTCCCTGCTTTTCTTTTTCAGAGCTTATTAATCTCGGATAAATATACTGTTTTATCTTCTCCCTCGTATAAACGCCGGTTTCAAGAAACTGCTGCATTTTAATATCATCATTTTTATATAAATTACAGAAGACAACATCAGCATCAGCCTTAACAGCCTCGTTATACAGAACCTCGTACATATCCGGCTCTACCCAGTCATCTGAATCAACAAAACCAATATATTCGCCTTTTGCGCAATCAAGTCCCGCATTTCTCGCTGATGAAGCACCGCCATTTTCTTTATCTATAACAGTTAAACATGAATATTTTCCCTCAAGCATTCTTAATAAACTCAAACTTTCATCTGTTGAGCCATCATTTACTGCTATCACTTCTATATCCTTAAGCGTCTGCGTACAGACACTGTCAAGACATTTCTCTATGTATTTCTCGGCGTTGTAAACCGGAATAATTACGCTTACTTTCTTCAATTTTCTTTTCCTCACAATAATTATATACGACTATAGGATATAAAATAAAAAGCACTATGCCAAACGCAAAAACCATAGAATTCAATGTCAACAATATCAAAGGAAGAATTAATTCCAAAATAGATAATTTCTTCGCAACATTTTTTTTCTTATAATAATATCTTGCCGACATAGTAATAATAATTACAAAGGCCGTTCCGACAAAAAATCCATATTGTCCATAGGTATCAAGTAAAAATGAATGCTTTCCAACGCTTACAAAATTTCCACTACCAAATAAAGGGTGCTCCAAAAACGAGTTTATGGAACGTTGATATCTTTCTTCTCTTACGCCAAATGAGCCCTCATCATTATCATCCACGCCATATAATAAATCATGAACTTTGTCTTCGTACATAGTACCCTCTGATATACTTTCCAGTCCATTTTTTATCTCTCCCCACTGCCAAAAAAGCACAGCACATACAATCGCAATAAGCACAAATCTTTTGAATATATCTGCACTGCCGGCTTTATTAGAAAATATAAGACTTACAGCAACAATAATCAAAATACCAATTACCGCAAGTGTATATCCTGAGCTCAAAATCATATAGATAGAGGTTATAATATGTGCAATCACTATAACTTTATATATAAGCCTCAATTCTTTGTTTTTTAATATGGTAAAATCAAACGGCAATATCAGCAAAGTGGTATATACAAATCCGAATCCGCCAATTCCCTGCCTTGCATATACTTCTGCGCCGTCAAAATTCTTTGCAAGCAAACGACTTACATTAGCCTTAGTATTGTAGCCGATCAACGTTGTAATATTAAATGTTGTGTTCAATATCAACGCAATCCACAATATGCTTTTCAATTCTTTTAATTCTTTTTCGTTGTACTTATAATACAAAAAAAACAGCACATTGCACAAAAATATAATTAGAGGAATTGTTCTGGAGCTAACACTCTCACCTGTTATAAACGACACAAAATAAATATATGCAATCAAAGCGCCCAAGGTTATAAATACATATTTTGAGTCACTTGAAAACCTATCGTATGATACTGCTAAAAAAGCTCCGACCCCTAAAAGCACTAGAGCTCTAGCAACACCACTATACATAAAAGGAGGGGAAATTGCCCATAATGTCATTATCAAAACACTAACATATCTTACCGTATTTTTAGAAATAACAATCTCCTCCCTTCTGTAGTTTTATTTTATTGTTTCCATAAAATTCTTCATGTCTTCAATATAATATTTGTAATTAAAAAGCTCTATCTCTTTACAGTGTTTTTTCATCTTTTCTATCATCTGACTATCAGCCGCTGATATCTTTACAAAGACGCTTCGTACACTGTCAGCGTTCAATTCTTTAACTATGTACCCATTCTCCCCATCAACCAGATAATCTCCAATATTGCTCGTCAGATTTGTTATAACAGGAGTTCCGCATGCAAAGCTTTCTCCAAGCTTGGTTGGGAAACCCGCCTTCGTAACCAGATTATCCTCTCTTAAGAAAATCTGAAAATCACTTTCCGATATAATCTGCAGGCACTCTGTATGTGGCAGTCTGCCTAAGAAGTGAATATGCTCTCCCAGAATATCCTTCTGCTCATCAGCCGGCAGATATTTAAGCATATCATCCTTTTCAATGCCAATAATACTAATCTCTATACTGTCTTTAAAGTCCATTAATGCCTTTAAAACAAGTTCAAGGTTATCCTTGAAAGCACCAACAGTTCCCGCAAAAACAAGTCTTATATGACTGTCAGCTGTTCTGTCTTTAAGCTTCCACTTATCTTCCTGCTTGTCTACAAGTGGCGGAAGCAAAATTGTAGGAACATACTTCGTGTAATAGTCATATAAATAGCGACTTATCGCTATGACTCCTGAAACCTTCTTTTGCAGATATCTCATACGTATGGATGTATCGGCCTGTTTTATAATATAATGTATAGGATTTTTCTTGTCTGCCAGATACCATTCTGTCACATCTGCTACAGTCCACAGGTTTCTTTTTTTGCAGTATTTCATTATCCTAGACATTGCAACAGTCTGATAATTGTAAAAAATGACACCAACAAGGGCTTCCTTATACTGTTCGGCAACGTTTTTAAATTCATTTATATCACATAAATGCTTTAACCACTTTTTTGTACTCTCCGGATATGGAACAGAGATACTGTCAAATCCGAAAAAGTTATCCTGCTGTACATTCTTACATGTTTTTGAAACACCGATAAAAACGACCTTATAACCTAACTCTCTTAAAATCTTCGCATTGTTTAACACACGGTGAGCTGCCGCATTTTTATCCGGCAGCTCAAATCCTCCAATGTAAATAACTACTTTTTCTGACATAGTATTCTCCATTCCGTCACAACTAATAACTAAAAATGATTTTACACTATGTGGATTCTATAAATTTTCCTTATACCACTCTATCGCGGCCTTAATACCTCTGTCAAAACTCCAGTCAGGGTCATATCCAAGCGATCTCTTTGCCTTGCTGATATCAGCATTGCTGTGCTTGATATCTCCTGCCCTGTCAGGACCGAAATTCGGCTCAACATCTAAATTAAGAGCCTTTGTAAGTCCATAATAAATGTCAAGAAGATATTCTCTTCCGCCGTATGCTATATTAAACGCCTGTCCTGCTGCCTCATGCGGTGCGAGACATGCCTTAAGATTTGCCTCAATTACATTCTCAATGTATGTAAAGTCACGGCTCTGTCTACCGTCACCGTTTATCGTAGGCACATCACCATCTATAAGCTGCTTAATAAACTTCGGGATAACTGCGGCATATGCGCCATTAGGATCCTGTCTTCTTCCGAACACATTGAAATATCTCATGCCATATGTATCAAGTCCGTAATGCTTTGTGTACTGCTTTGCCCACTCCTCATCACATCTCTTTGAAACAGCATATGGTGAAAGCAGATTGCCCTCTCTTCCCTCTGTCTTTGGAAGATTAGGCTCATCTCCATATACAGATGAGCTTGATGCGTAAACAAACTTCTTTACGCCCTTCTGCCTTGCAGCCTCAAGCATATTCAGTGTACCCTGAATATTGTTCGCACAGTAGAACAAAGGCATCTCAATACTTCTCGGAACGCTTCCCCATGCAGCCTGATTGAGCACGTAATCCACGCCCTCACAAGCCTTCATACATGTATCCAGGTCCTTGATATCGCCTTTAATAAACTCATAATTCGGATTATCAATAAACAAATCCACATTGCTCTGCTTTCCTGTTGAAAGGTCATCAAGGCATCGAACCTTATAGCCAAGATTTAAAATAGCCTCACATAAGTTTGAACCTATAAAACCAGCACCGCCTGTTACCAGAAATAATGAATCCTTAGGAAAAACGACATTTGAATAGCCCATGATTTATCCATCCTTTTTTATTTTTCGTTCAATATCGGGCAATGCGCCCATTCATATTTTAAAATTCAAATTACAGTCTCCAATATGAATATCCTGCCTTCTCATACTCCTTGCGGTCAAGAAGTCCCTTTAAGTCAAGCAGTATCTTCTTTCCTTCGCCAAAGAAGCCGTCCATCTCGCTCATCTTGAATGATGCAAACTCTGTATGTGCAACTGCAAGTACAACTGCATCCATATCCTTAACCGTATTAATATCAACAAACTCAATTCCGTAAAGTCTCTTTGCCTCATCTGCATCTGCCTGCGGGTCCGCAATAACAGGTGTGATTCCGTATTCCTTTAATTCATTTACGATATCGATAATCTTTGTATTTCTTGTATCAGGGCAATTCTCCTTAAATGTAAAACCTAAAATTGCAACCTTTGCATTCTTTACAGGCTTGTCTGCTGCAATAAGGCTCTTTACAACATTCTCTGCGACATACTTGCCCATATCGTCATTAATACGGCGGCCTGAAAGGATAATCTGGCTGTGGTAGCCGAGCATCTCTGCCTTGTATGTAAGATAATAAGGGTCAACGCCGATGCAGTGTCCTCCTACAAGACCCGGATAGAACTTTAAGAAGTTCCACTTTGTACCTGCTGCCTTAAGAACTGACTGTGTATCAATGCCCATCTTGTTAAAGATGATTGAAAGCTCGTTCATAAACGCTATATTAATATCTCTCTGGCTGTTTTCGATTACCTTTGCAGCTTCTGCTACCTTGATGCTCTCAGCTCTGTGAACTCCAGCCTCAACAACCAGCTCATAAACCTTTGCTACTACATCAAGTGTCTCCTCATCCATACCAGATACAATCTTTGTGATTGTCTCAAGGCGGTGAACCTTGTCACCAGGATTAATTCTCTCAGGTGAATAACCAATCTTGAAATCAACTCCGCACTTAAGTCCTGATTCCTTTTCAAGAATCGGCACACATACATCCTCTGTAACTCCCGGATAAACAGTTGACTCAAATACAACAACCGAACCCTTTGTAAGGTTACGTCCAAGAATTGTGCTTGCGCCCTCTACAGGTGAAAGGTCAGGTGTGTGGTCATCGTTTACCGGAGTAGGAACTGCAACTATATGGAACTTTGCTTCACGAAGCTTTGTCTCATCAGCTGTAAATTCTACAGTAGATGCCTTAATTGCTTCATCTCCTACCTCACGTGTAGGGTCAATACCGTTCTTGTAAAGCTCTATTTTTGCAGCATTTAAATCAAATCCGACAACGTCAACCTTCTTTGCGAAAGCAACCGCTATAGGCATACCTACATAGCCAAGACCTACAAGTGCGATTTTTTCTTTCCTTGCAACAATTTCTTCATACAATGACATCTTATTTTTCCTCCAGAATTTTTTTTATTTCATTAATATATTTATCAACAATGATATTTCTATCAAATTTGTTTTCAACCAAACGGCGACCATTCGCACCCATCCTCTTTTTTTCATCATAAGGCAGTTCAATGAACTTTATCAGCTTGTCTGCCAGATCTGATGAGTTTTTAGGTGCAAATCCAAATCCGCTTACGCCCTCCTCAAAGGTCTCTCTACAGCCCGGTATATCAGAAGCTATTACAGGTCTTCCGCTTGCCGCACCCTCTAACAAGACATTTGCCATGCCCTCATGGTATGAAGGAAGCACAACTGCAAAGCAATTTTTAATAAATGGTCTTACATCCTTTTGCTGTCCGTGATAACAAATCACGCCCTCCTGCGACAACCTGTCAACCTGTTCTGAGTAATCCTCATCATAATCCCCCAAAACATCAAATACTGCATCAGTGTATTTTTGCTTTACTGCTGCTGCTGCTTCAAACAGCTCATTTACGCCCTTATCACGCATTATACGTCCAATAAACAGGAATCTGACAGCTTCTTTATTCTCAGGATACTCTGTCATCTCAAAGTTATCCAGATTAACTCCGGATCCCGGAAGCAACTCTGTCTTTCCTGTGACAATCTTTTTATCACGGAAAAATTTTTCGTTGCTGCTGTTTTGAAAAAACACGCATCTGGCATTTTTAATGCCCATATGATACAATTTAAGAACAAGCTTCTGCATAAGTCCTTCATTCTCAATTGTAGTTCCAAGTCCTGTTACATTTGCAAGGCAGGGCACTTTTTTCGACGCACAGGCAAGTCCACCATAAATATTTGGTTTAACTGTATAACTGAGCGCTACATCAGGCTTAATCTGTTTTAATATTTTATTGTATCTTCTAAACAAAGAAAAATCCTGAATCGGATTTGTTCCTCTTCTCTGCATAGGAGTGTCAATAAAAATACAGCCCAGCTTTGTCATGTCGTCAACAAACTCGCCATATGGCAGCGAAATATATACCTCATATTCCTGATTTAACAGCTCCTGGAGCAGTTCTTTTCTAAACTTATATAATCCAACATCAGAATTCGCCAATATCAATATTTTTCTTTTCATCTTAATCTCCTGACAGGCACGCCAACATATGTACCCTCTTCAGTTATATCCTTAACAACTGCTCCGCCTGCGCCAATAACACAATTATCACATATTGATAAATTATTACGTACAACCGCTCCGGCTCCTATGTGAACCCTCTTTCCGATATGTACTGTTCCTGCAAGTGTGGCATTAGGCGAAACATGAGAAAAATCATCAACTATATTGTCATGTTCTATAACTGCACCTGTATTAATAATGCAATGCCTGCCAATCCTGCTGTCAGGATTGATTACTGCATTTGCCATGATAACAGTACCTTCAGATATCTGTACATTAAGTCCTGTTACTGCTGATGGATGAATCAGTGTTGCCCATTTGACATTAAAAGAGTTTGCAATTCTCTCCCTTATGCTATTTGAACCAATAGCAATAACAAATTCGCAGTCATCCTTATATCTGTCTATTTCCTTTGTCATTCCCAGCACCGGATAGCCTATAATCTCAGTCAGCTTATCATTGTCATCCAAAAAGCCGACAATATCATATTGATTTTTTAAAGCAATATCTGCAATTACCTTGCCATGTCCACTGGCTCCTATAATAATCAGCTGCTTCATCTTGCATCTTCCTTTTATTTATTCCCTGTAAACGGCTCCATTGTGGCGCTCGTCTCAGAACTTATGCCTTCTCTCTTTACAACTGATTTAATCGTCATAAATATAATCTTCAAATCCTTTAAGAAGGTAATGTTGTTTGCGTATTCCACGTCAAGCCTGAATTTTTCTTCCCATCTGACACAATTCCTGCCATTTACCTGTGCCCAGCCTGAAAGTCCCGGCCTGACATCATGTCTGTGTCTCTGTTCTTTATTATATAATGGCAGATATCTTACCAGAAGCGGTCTTGGACCGATAATGCTCATGTCACCTTTAAGGATGTTGAACAGCTCCGGCAGCTCGTCCAGGCTTGTTGCTCTCAGAAGTCTGCCAAACTTAGTAAGTCTTATTTCATCAGGCAGAAGATTGCCATTCTCGTCCTTTTCATCCGTCATGGTGCGGAATTTATACAAGGTGAAAATTTTCTCATTTAATCCCGGCCTTTCCTGCTTAAATAAAACAGGGCTTCCAAGCTTCACTCTGACTAAAATCGCAAGAATTATAAACAGCCAGCCCAGCAGAATAATCGCTATAAGTGAGCATATAATGTCTAAAAATCTCTTTACGAATTTTTCATAAGGTCCTTTTGCTTTATGCTTTGTATTCATGATTTGATTCCTCAAAACTCTCTTAAATAAGTTATTATCATAATTTAAACTACATTAACTAATTATTCAAAACAAGCTCTGATTACCTCAATAATCCTATCCTGCTGCTCAGGCGTCATCTTATTGTCACTTGGAAGGCAGAGTCCGCGCTCAAATATATCCATGCCGACATCAAGTGCTTCTCCGGCAATATATGCATTGGTTCTTGCCCTGCCGTTTCCGTCTCTTGTAACAAACGGGTTCATTCTGTAAATAGGCTGCATATGCATCGGCTTCCATATAGGCCTTCCTTCAGCATTGATACTGCTTATGGCATCAAGTATCTCTGTCGGGCAGCTCTTACCAGCTTCGCTGATATATAATGCTTCCTTCTCGCCTCTGACCTGCTTACACATAGCGTCTTTATCAATAATCATGCAGCTCAGCCAGTAATTAGGCTCGCTATTCTTCTCATCAAACGGATTCATCGAAACCGGAAGTCCCTTAAGACCTTCCTTATATCTTTCGTATATTGCCTTCTTCTGAGCAATATGCTCCTCCAGATGTGGGAGCTGTCCTCTTACGACTCCGGCAATAACATTGCTCATTCTGTAGTTGTAGCCAAGCTCTTCATGCTGATACCATGATGCATTTTCACGGCTCTGTGTCGACCACTTGCGTACCTTATTTGCAGCATCAAGGCTGTCTGTCAAGAACATGCCGCCGGCACTTCCTGTAATGATTTTATTTCCATTGAAGCTTATGCAATTAAAATCACCAAAGCTTCCTGTCTGCTTTCCCTTATATGTAGCTCCAAATGACTCTGCGGCATCCTCCACAATTACTGCACCATGTCTGTCGGCAATTGCTTTGATTTCATCAATTTTGCCCGGCACACCATAAAGATGTGCAACTACAATTACCTTTACCTCAGGATATATCTCAAATGCCTTTTCAAGAGCCACAGGATCCATATTCCATGTGTCTGTCTCCGTATCTATAAATACCGGTACACCGCATTCGTATACAACCGGATTTACAGTAGCATCAAAGGTCATGTCCGAGCAGAAAACTCTGTTGCCTCTGAATGCGCCCTGTCCAAGCTGGGTTCCACCATATACCTTCTCTCCGGCAAGCTTCATAGCAAGATGTAATGCTGCAGTTCCTGCAGATAATGCTACTGCATATTTACACCCAACCTTATCACAAATAATTCTTTCAACTTCGTTTATATTTGCGCCTACCGTAGACATCCAATTGGTTTCGTATGCCTCGGTAACATATTGCAGTTCTTCACCATGCATAGTAGGTGAAGATAACCATACTTTTGATTCAAAAGGCTTAAACTCTTCTTTATTCTTAAACATTGTCTTCTCTCCAAACACAATATCTTATTCTATACTCAGTTCTACTCTTCCTCATATCCCTTCGGATTCTTCATCTGCCAGTTCCATGCGTCACGGCACATCTCAAACACGCCGTACTGCGCCTTCCAGCCAAGCTCTCTTTCTGCCTTTGAAGGGTCTGAATAGCATACCGGGATGTCGCCGGCTCTTCTGTCCTTCATTACGTAAGGCACATCAACGCCTGTGGCCTTTATAAAGTTCTCTACAAGCTCAAGCACGCTTACTCCGTGTCCTGTTCCAAGATTGTATATTGAAAGGCCCGAGTTATCCTCAAGCTTCTTTATTGCCTTAACATGACCGTCTATAAGGTCAAGAACATGTATGTAATCTCTGATGCAGGTTCCGTCAGGTGTATCGTAATCGCCTCCGAACACGCCAAGCTGTGGCAGTCTGCCAAGCGCAACCTGTGTAACGTATGGCATGAGATTGTTCGGGATACCCTTCGGATCCTCTCCGATAAGCGCCGACTGATGTGCTCCTACCGGATTGAAATACCTTAAGATAACGATGTTCCACTCGTTGTCAGCCTTGTACATATCCATGAGAATCTGCTCTATCATGGATTTTGTCCAGCCGTACGGGTTTGTGCAGCTGCCCTTCGGGCACTCCTCGGTAATAGGTATCTGTGCAGGGTCGCCGTAAACCGTTGCTGATGATGAGAAAATGATATTCTTTACGCCTGCTTTTCGCATCTCGTCAAGCAGAGTAAGCGTACCGGTAATATTGTTGTTGTAGTATTCCCAAGGCTTCTGAACTGACTCGCCAACTGCCTTAAGACCTGCAAAATGAATACAGAAATCTATCTTCTGTTCAGAAAAAATCCTGCCAAGCACCTCTCTGTCAAGGATATCTCCCTCGTAAAACTTAAGAGTCTTGCCTGTAATCTTTTGAACTCTTTCAAGTGATTTGCTATTTGAATTTGCAAGATTATCAAGTGCCACAACTCCGTAGCCCTCTTCAAGCAGCTTAAGACATGCATGTGAGCCAAGATATCCGGCTCCTCCGGTAACTAATACATTCATATTATATGACTCCTATAATCTATATATTTTTTATACACAATAATCCAACTTAAAACCATTAAATATTATAAAACTTATTTTTTTAAAAATCAACACACATATATAATTAATAAAGAGAATATTAATGGTATTTTTGCCAACTCTTTGTGCTTTTTATACATATATAATAATGTTTTATATACTAAAACGTTAAAGTAATTATGCAGATTTTTATATTTACAATATTCGCTTTCCTAATAAAATCAAAATGACAGACAAAACATATCACCATCATTTCAGACTTAAAGGCCGCACCCTTCTGTTAAATAACGAGCTGATTCACCTATGTTTAGCCCATCATTATTTTCTGTCAGGATGCAGCCTTATTCATAGCATTCTATATTTGCATTACACTTCCAGCTTCATGTCGCCTTCTTTTATTACTTTATACTTTCTCATAATCTCTGAAACCACAAATGCTATAACGCCCGGAAGAATTACCTGCACGAGAAGAATTTCTCCGAGTACAAGCCAGCCGTTTACGCCCTCAGCCGTCATGGTGTTAAAGGTCATAATCTGACCCACAAGTCCTGATGTACCCATACCTGAGCCGGTAGCGTTACAGGTCATCTTAAGCAGCCACGAGGATATAGGTCCTGTGATGGCGCTTGCTATAATCGCCGGAAGCCAGATGACAGGTTTTTTCATGATGTTCGGCACCTGAAGCATACTTGTGCCTACGCCCTGTGCAATAAGTCCGCCCATCTTGTTCTCTCTGTAGCTTGCAACTGCAAAGCCGACCATATTTGCCGAGCAACCTGCGCATGCAGCGCCTGCCGCGATACCGCTAAGTCCCATGCTTACGCCGATTGCAGCCGAGCTAATCGGCAATGTAAGAATCATACCCATAAGTACGGAAACTATAATACCCATAAGGAACGGCTGCTGCTCTGTTCCCCAGTTTACAAGCTCACCGAGCCATGTCATAAATGATGAAATAGGCGGTCCTGCCAAAAGTCCGACAATACTTCCTGAAATAATTGATACAAACGGAGTTACTATTATATCTACCTTCGTCTTGCCTGACACGAGATTTCCTAAGTCAATAGCAACCATTGCTGCTATAAATGCTCCCATCGGCTCGCCAACGCCTGACAGCATCATAGTACCATCCACAAGAATTGCACCCGATATAATTTTCGCCGCAAAAGAGCCTACCATACCTGCTGTTGCTGCAGATACAGTAACTAACGGTGAAGATTTAAACTTTCCCGCAACGCCTACACCAATGCCTGCGCCGGTTATAATCTTTGCAACGGTTCCAATCATATTAAGATAATTCCCGACTGTTCCACCGATAAGCGATGCAATCTGGCAAATAATCGTTCCGATTATAAGAGTTGCAAACAGGCCCATGGCCATACCGCTGAGTCCCTCAATAAAAATGTGATTCAGAATCTTCTTGATTTTCTGCATAACAGCATAATTCCTCCCGAAATGAAATATAATATGTACTGGCCGATAATTCCGCCAGCTTATTAGCACAGATTATACACCTGCATTTTGTATCTTGCAAGATACATATTAAAACTAATATTGTTTTTTTGCAAAAACAATATGTAATATTTTGTGTAAAACAGCTTTCATAATTATTTTTTTATGCTATAATATCTAATATGATATTTTAAACATAAAATAATTATCAAAGTTCTTCAAATGGAGATTATTAGAACTATGACTGACAATAGAAATAAAAAAAGGCTCTTACCTTCCGAAAAAAGAAGGCGCAGAAGAATAGTCATGCTGAATCGTACTCTCTTCGGAATAGTATGTCTGCTTTTGCTTGCATTTATTACATATACGATACACCTTGTTCTTGGATTTATTTTCCCGGACAAGCCGGCAGAATACGTTATTTCAGGAAATGAAGTCACAACCGAAGCCTCACAGGCTGACTCTGCGAATACTGCAGCTTCAGGCTCCAATACCAACGGCACATCTTTGCACCAAGACACCGAGACAGACGTTTTCAATGATGAACCGGCTGCTCATGCATCTGGTGAGGCTATGAATAACAGCAACGGGACCACAGCTGCAAGCACTGATGACATTTCATTGGATTATCCGTACTCGCTGTATCACAGCAAGACTATATGCCTGGATGCCGGCCACGGCGGCAGCGATACCGGTGCACATGATAGCAAAGGCAGCAATGAAAGCGATCAGAACCTTACGATGGTTTTAACGCTCAAGGAAGAGCTGGAAAAATACCATTTCAATGTGGTTTTAACCAGAAGCACCGACGAGTTTGTATCCTTACAGGAGCGGTGCTCAATTGCAAACAATGCTTCTGCCGACCTTTTAATTTCAATACACCGGAACTCATTTCCACAGGACAGCACAATATGCGGAGTTGAAGCCTGGGTATGCAGTACAAAGCCTGCTAAAGATACTGCCATAGCACAAAAAATAATAAACAGCCTTGAAAAAGTGTATATAACCGGCAACAGAGGCGTCCGCTATGGCGCAAGAGATATAGACGATGGTGAAGGCGAGGACTATATCATAAATAAAGCCTCAAATATGCCAAGCCTGCTTCTTGAGATGGGCTATATGTCAAACTCAGAGGATAACCTGTTATTTGATGTTTATATGAAGGAATACTGCCAGGCAATAGCAAGGGGACTTGCGGATTATTGTCTGAACAACAAATAATATATATATCGGGGCGCAAATGTTATACCTGTTTTGTACAACATTTGCGCCACGATATATGTTACGCTTCATTAAAATAGTATATGTTTTATACAGCATTTAATTGTATATGTTTTATACAGCATTTGAACCATGCCTTACACTACTCTTAATTAATCTTACTGCAAACGACTATATGTACATTATACAGTATTTGTACCACACTTAACACAATACCTCTCCAAGTATAACGTCTCTTAAATAACAAAACCGAATACCGTCTGCACTTCTATGCCTCATTTTTTTCTGAGAGTCCAGCAAGCTTAAGCATTTTATCCTTAAAAAGCATATTAAATACCTTTACTACCCTTCCGGTAAGAATTACTGCCACTACAGTACCAATTCCTACACCGTAGATTTTTCCGGCAAGCAGCAGTCCGACAGTGCATGTCAGAAGAATGCTTATCGCATCAACAGTATTCTTTCCAAAGCCCATATCCTTCTTAAGCGCATTTCCTACAGACCTTGCAAGCCCGTCTGCAGGATTCGGCACATAGTCCATATTTACTGTCAGGGAAATACCTATTCCAATAAGTACAACCGCAAAAATGAGCACCACTATCTGCAGCCACATTATCTTCGGCACATCCTTCAAAAACCTTCCGAACACCTCAAGAAGCGTGCTGAACGCAAATGCAAATGGCACCTGAAACAAAAGCTTGATGCTTCTGCTCGATTTATCTATCAAATATTGAATGACAACAAACGACGCATACACAAAAAAAGCAATAACACTGAAATTCACGCCCGCAATCTGTGAAACACTATATGGAAAAGATATTATTGGCGAAACGCCCAGTCCCGCCTTAGTATTCAACATAATTCCAAACGCCAGAATCACACAGCCTGCTATGTAAAAAACCACTCTAAAAAACTTATTCATATATACCTCCCGTAATAAAATATCCTCAATTTCCAAAGTGTGCCAGTTTTTTATCCTTTATCACATTTTTTCATACGTCACTTGACACTATCAAAAATCAGCACTTGACATTTTAGCACTAAAATAAATTTTAATAAATATTTTTTTCAAGCCTTTTTTCTGAAAGCGTGTTATTTTACAATCAGTTGCTAAATTGCAATTTTAGTTGTCAAATTGTTGTCATATTGTTGACTTTTTTAAACGTATCTGCTAAACTACAAACAGATTGACCTCTACCTGATTACAAGGAGATGATTTTATGCAGCAGTATGAATTGAAAGATTTAGTATATGAAATTCAGAAGCAGAAAACAGAACGTCAGAATGTTGAGCTTAAAGCCTCACATGGTGGTTTTCCATCAAGAATCTACGACACACTGTCTTCGTTTTCAAATCAAAATGAGGGTGGAATTATTATTTTCGGAATAACCGACAAGCCCGAGTACAAGGTTGTCGGTGTCTATGATGCCGAAGATGTCCAGAAAAAGATTATGGAGCATTGCAATCAGATGGAGCCACTGGTCAGGGCTGTAATCACCGTATGTGAGATAGATGGCAGGATGATTGTATCAGCAGAGATACCAAGCGTTGAATTGTCACGCAGACCGGTATTTTATAAGGGACAGGGCCGGTTAAGAGGCTCTTATGTGCGTGTAGGCGATGCAGATGAACCCATGACAGAATATGAGGTTTACAGCTATGAAGCCTTTCGAAGACGTATGCGGGATGATTTAAGAACTGTAGAATCAGCCAGATTCAAGCTTTTTGATAAAGAGCGTATACAAACCTATCTTGACACAATAAAGGCCGACAGAGAGAACCTTGCGAAAAATGTTTCTGACGAGGATATTCTTGAGCTTATGGGTGTTACATCAGACGGCTATCCGACAATTGCAGGTCTTATGACATTTTCACAATACCCGCAGACGTATTTCCCGCAGTTATGTATTACTGCAGTCGTAGTGCCCGGAACGGAGATTGGCGAAACCGGGGACGACGGCGAACGTTTCATTGACAACAAGCGAATAACAGGTGCTATTCCGGACATGGTTAAGGAGGCTGTCGAATTTGTCCGCAGGAACAGTCGCACAAAGACAATCATATCCGAGGACGGACAAAGAACAGATAAGCCCGAGTACCCTATTCAGGCAGTAAGAGAAGCTGTTCTGAATGCACTTATTCATCGTGATTACAGCATTTATACTGAAGGAATTCCTGTGCAGATAGAGATGTACCGCGACAGACTGGAAATCACAAGCAGCGGCAGCCTTTTTGGATCCATGACTGTTGACATGCTTGGGAAAATAAGACCTGAAGCAAGGAATGCTGCGCTTGCAAACATGCTGGAGGTTCTTCATGTAACCGAAAACCGGTATTCCGGTATTCCAACTATTAAAAAATCTCTTGCAGATGCCGGGCTTCCTGAAGCAATTTTTGAAGTAAAGCATGGTGAATTTAAAGTCATATTCAGGAACAACATATATAACTCAGCATTCTATCAGCACACTAAAGGAAAATCAACTGTCAGACACAGCAGGGTTTCTGAAGCTTATTCAACATATAGCTCTATGCATGATTATTCAGCATATGACTCTGCACAGTCAGAATATGAATTTATTGATAAGACAAATCTTGATGATGCAATTTTAGCTTTCTGTCAAGTTCCAAGAAGCAGAGCTGAACTGGTTGCCTTCACAGGCATGTCAAGATATCATACAATGTCTGCCTACGTACAACCGTTAGTAGATAAAGGTCTGCTCATGCTTACTCTGCCCGAGAAGCCAAAAAGCTCAAGGCAGCGCTATGTAAGAACATAACCGTTAAATTTCATATAACCATATTGAGGGTGTCCAAAATGCTTAACGCAATTGTGACACCCTTACACTTTTACACATTGCAATTTTGCGGCGGCTTCGCCGCCGCAAGCATTTACCGCCGGTAAAAACTTTCATCCCAACTTGCTCTAAACCACAGCAAAATGCCCCCGGTTATCTGTTTTCCTTCATTCTGTTATCTGCATAAATTGTGTGAATATTTCTTCCACAGCAAGCGCCTACAAAAGAACTGTCACCGGCAGTTTCTTTGCATACTTTGGTATTGGAGGCGGCGAAGCCGCCGGAAACGTTGCTTGCGTGGATACTCATTCTAACTACAGCCTGTTCCAACTTACTCTAAACCACAGCAAAATACCCCCCGGTTACTTTAGGTTGTATCACATTCTGTATATTTAGTTTTTTGAATATTTATCCTTAGCAAGCGCCCCACCGGCGAAGCCTGAACAAAGCTTGCGTGGATATTTATTCTCTTACAAACTTGTTTTTATCACAGCAAAATACCCCCTTGGATTACTTGTTTTCCTTCATTCTGTTATCTGCATAAATTGTGTGAATATTTCTTCCGCAGCAAGCGCCTACAAAGGAACTGTCACCGGCAGTTCCTTTGCATACTTTGGTATTGAAGGCGGCGAAGCCGCCGGAAACGTTGCTTGCGTGGATACTCATTCTAACTACAGCCTGTTCCAACTTACTCTAAACCACAGCAAAATACCCCCGGTTACTTTAGGTTGTATCACATTCTGTATATTTAGTTTTTTGAATATTTATCCTTAGCAAGCGCCTTGAAGGCGAAGCCTGAACGAAGCTTGCGTGGATAAATTATTCAAAAAACTATAAATAAACAAAACTCTGATACATCTAAAGTAACCGGGGGCTACACACATTTATTTGAAGTACTCCACGCCTGACTCAAATATCTTCATATCCTGCTCTCCATAGATATTGATTGCGACGCTGTCGCCTCTTCTCTCTGAATGAGCCATCTTTCCGAGTATACGTCCGTCAGGGCTTGTGATGCCCTCTATTGCATAGAAGGAACCGTTCGGATTCCAGTACTCGTCCATTGTAGCGTTGCCAAACTCATCTACATACTGGGTTGCAACCTGTCCATTTTCAAAAAGCTTCTTTATCCACTCATCATTTGCAACGAAACGGCCCTCGCCGTGTGATGCAGGGTTGCAGTATACGCCGCCAAGCTTTGCTTTCTGAAGCCAAGGGGACTTATTTGTAACAACCTTTGTGTAAACCATCTTTGACACATGGCGGCCTATTGTATTGTAGGTAAGTGTTGGTGAATCTGCTGTCTGCGGACGAATCTGTCCATATGGCACAAGACCAAGCTTTATAAGTGCCTGGAAGCCGTTGCAGATACCGAGCATAAGTCCGTCACGCTCATTTAAAAGCTTCTCAACAGCCTCCTTCATACGCTCATTTCTAAACGCTGTTGCAAAGAACTTTGCTGAACCCTCCGGCTCGTCACCTGCCGAGAAGCCGCCCGGGAACATAATAACCTGTGCCTGTGCAATAGCCTTTTCAAATATTTCAACCGAATCTCTTATATCCTCAGCGGTAATATTCTTAAGAACCTTTGTAATTACATTTGCTCCTGCCCTCTCAAATGCCTTTGTACTGTCATATTCGCAGTTTGTGCCCGGGAATACAGGAATAAATACTGTAGGTTTTGCGACCTTGTTCTTGCATACGTAAATGCTGTCAGCCTTGTAAAGAGGCTTCTGCACATCCTCCTGCTTAACGCCTGAAACTGTAGGGAATATCTTTTCAAGCGTGCCGCTCCATGCATCAAGCACATCATCAAGTGAAATACTCATATTGCCATAAGTAATATTCTTATCGTCATTTACTGAACCGATTACCTTGTATGTTCCCTTGAGAGAATCGACTTTATCTGCCGGAACCTCTGCAACAATATTACCCCAGCCTGCAGCAAATAATTCATCTGCCGATACAGCCTCATTACAGATTGAAACGCCAAGCTTGTTACCGAATGCCATCTTGCTTACGCTCTCGGCAAGACCGTTTCTCTCAACCTCGTATGCCGATATAATGTAGCCATTCTTGATATTCTCATGGATTGCAGCATACTGCTTAATAATCTGTGCATATACAGGAAGGTCATATTCGTTCTTTTCAATCTCGAACAGCACAAGCCTGCTGCCTGCACATTTAAGCTCCGGTGTAATAATAGTCTTGTCGCTTGCAACGTCAACCGCAAAAGAAACGAGTGTAGGAGGCACGTCCATATCATTAAATGTACCTGACATGGAATCCTTGCCGCCGATTGACGGAAGTCCGAAGCCCATCTGTGCTTCATATGCTCCAAGGAGCGCTGAGAATGGTGCTCCCCATCTCTTTGAGTCCTCGGTCATTCTCTGGAAATACTCCTGGAATGTGAATCTTATCTTTGAGAAATCTCCGCCTGCTGCCACAATCTTTGCAACTGATGATACTACCGCATACTGCGCACCATGGTATGGACTCCATGATGAAAGATACGGGTCGAAGCCATAGCTCATCATAGTTACAGTGTCTGTCTTGCCATTTAGCACAGGAAGCTTTGCAACCATTGACTGTGTCTCGGTAAGCTGATACTTTCCGCCGTATGGCATGAATACCGAACCGGCTCCGATTGAACCGTCGAACATTTCCACAAGGCCCTTCTGTGAGCATACATTAAGGTCCTTAACCGTATTAAACCATTTTTCTTTTACATCAGTAACCGCTGCCTTCTCAAATGGCGTACCCTCTTTATTTGGAATTACTACTGTAACGTCAGTCTCCTGATGAGCACCGTTTGTATCAAGGAAGGCTCTGCTAAGATCAACTATAGTCTTGCCTCTCCAGTTCATCACGAGACGCTTCTGCTCTGTAACCGTTGCAACTGTAACAGCCTCTAAGTTCTCCTCATTTGCATATGCAAGGAACTGTTCAACATCCTTCGGGTCAACTACAACTGCCATACGCTCCTGTGACTCTGAGATTGCAATTTCAGTACCGTCGAGTCCGGCATATTTTTTCGGAACCTTATCAAGCTCAATAAACAGGCCGTCCGCAAGCTCGCCAATCGCAACCGATACGCCACCCGCACCAAAGTCATTACACTTCTTTATTAATTTGCTGACCTCTTCTCTTCTGAAAAGGCGCTGAATTTTTCTTTCTGTAGGAGGATTACCCTTCTGAACCTCTGCACCGCAGGTCTCGATTGATGCCTCTGTATGCACCTTTGATGAGCCTGTAGCACCACCGCAGCCGTCACGTCCTGTACGTCCGCCGAGCAGAATAATGATATCGCCCGGGTCAGAGTTTTCACGAATTACCGCACGTCTCGGAGCAGCACCCATAACCGCGCCTATTTCCATTCTCTTCGCTGCGTAATTCGGATGATAAATTTCCTTAACATAGCCTGTGGCAAGTCCAATCTGGTTGCCGTATGAGCTGTAACCGCTTGCTGCGCCGCGAACCAGCTTCTTCTGCGGAAGCTTGCCCTTCATAGTCTGTGAAACTGGCACTGTCGGGTCAGCCGCACCGGTAATACGCATAGCCTGATATACATAGGTACGTCCTGAAAGCGGGTCACGAATAGCGCCGCCAAGACAGGTTGCCGCACCACCGAAAGGCTCTATCTCTGTAGGATGATTGTGCGTCTCATTCTTGAAGTTTACAAGCCATTCCTCTGTCACGCCGTCAACCTCTACAGGAACCACAATACTGCAGGCATTTATCTCGTCTGACTCTTCCTGGTCGTCAAGCTTGCCTTCTTTCTTAAGCTTTCTCATGGCAATAAGTGCAAGGTCCATAAGACACACAAACTTGTCCTTGCGTCCTGCAAATACATCTTCTCTTGTCGCAATGTATTTGTTGTAGCTTTCCATAATAGGCTTTTTGTAATCGCCCTCAAGGAAGTTGATATTTTTAAGCTCTGTCTGGAATGTTGTATGACGGCAGTGGTCTGACCAGTAAGTATCAAGCACACGAATCTCCGTCATAGTTGGGTCTCTATGCTCTTCATTCTTATAGTAATTCTGAATATGAAGGAAATCCTTAAATGTCATGGCAAGTCCGAGTGAGTTATACAATTCCTTAAGCTCATTCTCTGCCATATCCTTAAAGCCGTCAAAAATAATTACATCTGCCGGCTCGTCATAGTCAGCAATAAGAGTTTCCGGAATCTCAAATGCTGCCTCGCGGCTGTCAACAGGATTGATGCAGTGATTCTTTATAGCCGCAAGCTCATCATCCGATATATTTCCGCTTATAACATAGGTAGTAGCTGAGCGAATAACAGGCTCTTCATTTTCATTTAAAAGCTTCACGCACTGCTCTGCCGAATCTGCTCTCTGGTCAAACTGTCCCGGAAGATATTCCACAGAGAATACTCTGTCATCTGCATTTCTTTCGAAATCGCCTTCAAACAAATAATCTACAGGCGGCTCTGAAAAAATAGTATCCTTAGACTTTTCATAAGTCTCGTCTGACAGATTTTCAATATCATAACGAATAAGTACCCTTACCCCGGTAACATCATTAATTCCGAGGTAGCTGCCCATCTCGTCCATAAGACCCTTGGCAGCAACTGCATATGCTTCTTTCTTCTCAACATAAATTCGCCTAACGCTCATTTGTTACCTCCTAAATTTTATCATTGTAAGGCATCCGCCTTTACTATTAAATGTCCCATCCTGTTTCAAGACTGTTTCCGTCAACATCATCATATGAGTCATCCTCATCTGAAAAATCTGCATCCTCTGCAAAATCATCCTCATTCAGCCAGTCCATTAACTCAGATGTATCCGGCTCTTCATCAAATGCCACACCCTTTGAATACGCATCGTATTTAGCAATATCCTTTGATGAAACCGCTCTCCAGCCATCGCCTCTGGCTTCGCCGTCCTCGTAAGCAGCCTCAAAATAAGCCCTGTCCTCATCCGACACATTATCAGTCTGTCCGTATGTTTCTCCGCTGCCGGCAGCCTCCGCCATATCAAGCGCATCCATGGACACCTTCATAATATCCCTGACTGTCTCCTCCGGCAGATTCATTCGTCTGGCAAGCTCTTCAAGGGTTGCCTCCCTGCCAAGCTCCTCTGCGGCCTGTGCAGTTGCCTCCATAAGCGCATTCGCCTCTGAGGCAAGATAGTTTCCGGCATTCGTATGCCCCTCCTGCTCCATAACAACAGCCTTGAACGCTTCTTCTATTTCAGAGTTGACCCATGCATCGTAGTCGCCTCCGACAAAGCCTGCCACAGCCATCATAAGCGCAACATTTCCCTCCTGAATAATATCAGAAAGGCTCACGCCCTTGCCGGCATACCTCTTAGCCATATGCACAACCTTTTTAAGCCTTCCTTCAATAAGCCTGTCCTTTACGGAAGCATCCCCGCCAAGCAATCTGTCCACCAAAAGCAGTTCCTCTGCTTCGGTCAGTTCTTCTATGAATTCCAGCTCATCAAGATACATCTCGTATATCTTTTCATCCTGCGCCGAAAGATCCAGAGGCTCATCCTCCTTCAGGTCAGCAAAAAGCTCAGAATATAAATCGTTCGGAGTATAATCATCAATAGTTATCTTGCTAAGCTCAAGATAATTGAAAACCAGCTCCCACTGCTCCTCGTTAAGATGTATTCCCTTAAAGCAGCTTTCTACCTGTGCTTTTGTCACATGATTATCAGAAAGCTTCGCCATCGAAATGACAGCCGCAAGCCCTTCTTTAAATCTTAAGGTATCGTCCATAAACAATCCTCCAAATTACTCGACACCATTCCAGCAGTATGTACAGAGCTTATCGGCATCTATACCGACTGACTCTATCATATCATCCAGTCTGTGATATCTTAAAGATGTAAAATGCAGCTTTTCGCAAATCACATCAACCATTTTCTGATACTTTTCACTGTCCGGATCACAATACTCCTTTAAAACCTCATCACTTACATTATCGCCCTCAAGCTCCTTTATAACTCTTCTGGTGATAAGCTCCATCTCTGATGTGGAACGTGAGAAATTAAGGAACTTGCAGCCATAAACTATCGGCGGACACGCCGGTCTTACATGAACCTCCTTTGCACCGCTCTCATAAAGAAACTCCGTAGTCTCTCTAAGCTGCGTACCGCGGACAATTGAATCATCTATAAGCAAAAGGCTCTTGCCCTTTATCAGATCATGCACCGGTATAAGCTTCATCTTCGCAATCAGGTCTCTCTTGCTCTGAATTGTAGGCATAAATGAACGCGGCCACGTAGGCGTGTACTTTATAAACGGTCTTGAAAATGGTATTCCCGACGCATTTGAATAACCGATTGCATGCGCGATACCGGAATCCGGCACGCCCGCAACAACATCCGGCTTAGCGTCATCGCGGCCTGCAAGCAACCTTCCGCAGTTATTACGCATACGCTCAACGCTGATTCCCTCGTATGATGATGAAGGATATCCGTAATACACCCATAAAAATGTACAAATCTTCATCTTATCGCCCGGCGCAGCCAGTGTCTTAATGCTGTCAGGCGTAAACACAACTATCTCACCCGGTCCCAGTTCCTTATAATACTCATATCCGAGATTACCAAGTGCCGTACTCTCAAAGCAGGCACAGTAACCGCTCTCCTTCTTACCGATTACAACCGGCGTCCTTCCAAGCTTGTCCCTTGCCGCATAAATACCCAGAGGCGTAAGCAACATCAACGTCATAGAGCCGTCAATCTTCTCCTGTGCATACTTAATACCCTCAATAAAATTATCCTTCTGGTTAATCAAAACGCCAACAAGCTCCGTCGGATTAATCTCACCATTACTCATCTCATAAAAATGAGTCTTATTAGCCAGAAGCTCATCAACAATTTCTTTAATATTATTTATCTTTCCAACAGTAGTAATTGCAAATGCTCCATGATGTGAACGCATAAGAATAGGCTGCGCCTCGTAATCCGAAATACATCCGATTCCTAAATGTGCATGCATATCATTCGACTCTTTTTCAAACTTTGTACGAAACGGTGCATTCTCAATGCTGTGAATCGCTTTATCAAAGCCATCATCTCCATAAACGACCATACCCGCTCTTCTTGTTCCTAAATGCGAATGATAATCAGTTCCAAAAAACAAATCAAATACGCAATCTTCCTTTGAAGCTACTCCAAAAAATCCTCCCATGATGCCCTCCTGTAATATTATCGGACTGCAAAAAAGTATAGTAAAATGCAGAGCATATAAAAGTATAGCACAGTTTTTTTAATTATTCTACACAAAATCAAGCTTTAAAAACATTCTTTATATGGCAAATAGAGAAATTATTTATTCCTGCAGGCTTCGCTATGGCATAAATGCCGTCAATATCTTGTCTGCATTAAAAACTGCCTGTGACAGTTTTAATGCAGACGCCTGTCTGGAATAAATAATTTCTCTATATTTATAAAAATAACACTCATTAATATTTTTTTACCACTTAAATTTCTTATGCACATATACATGCTCTGTTCTGCCTGCATACTGCTCTCCGCTAAACCTCAGCTCAATTATGTATGGCATCCAGTCAATCATTCTCAAAAAATCATCACAGTTAAACGTGCTGTCATAATAATTTATTATTGACGCAAGGGCTGTTCCGTGAGTGCCGATGACAATGTTTTTATCACGATTACTCTCAAGAATTTCGTTAAGAGCCTCGATGTTTCTCTTCTGCACCATGTTTATTGACTCGCCGCCTCTTTCACGGAAGTCAAAATCCGCCCAGCGAAGTCTGAACATGTTATGATTCTTATTGCCATTCTCGCCCTTGTCACGCTCGCGAAGCCTTCTGTCAGTCTGTATGTTTAGCTCAAAATATTTTGCAGCGTCAGCAATAGTATCAAAGCTTCGTTTGTACGGACTGCTGTAAAATGCATCTATGTTTTTATCCTTCAAAAAATCAAGGACTAATTTCTTATCCTCCTGCCCCTCTCCTGTAAGCGGTCGTATCATATCATTTGAAACCGAAAAGTCCGGCTGGGCATGTCTTACGAAATAAACAGTAGTCATTAAAATATCCCCCCCATCCAGCAGCAGAAACAATATGTATTTATATTGTTAATTGCCACAATTGATATTCTGTATTTTAACAACATCAATTATATTTCATTTTATTTCTTTTTACCATCTCTATATTTGGAATTTGGAAATTATCAATCGTTTTATTACAAAAAAATTTTTATTTAAATCTGTCCTGCATATAAAATAGCCTCTAGTCCTTGTCATATACAATTTCAATGTACCATTAATGCCTTGATAATATACTCTTAGCACCTTAAAAATACACTTTCGTCCCCTTATATTTTCAAGGCTGTTATTTTCTATATACACTTTTTATATACCTTAGATACCTTAAAATTGTCAGGCATAGTAATAGCGGTCGATATATTTACTTCTTAATACCGACCGCTTAGAACTCTGAATTATTCAATTTTTAACTTCTTTCTTCAATTCTTCACTGATAACAGCTTCATTGATAAAATAATCTATACTCTTGGTTACATCTATATTCATTCCCTGCTTTGTAATCATATATATTGCTACTTCTTTATCTTAAGCTAAACAGCTTATCATTTATTATATATGCTTACCCGGAAAGTTTTAACTTTGAACATCACTGTTCTATTATTAACTGGTGCTATCTGCTTTATATCACTATAATACAGATAATCTCATATTAATAGTATCTATAATACTTCGTTTCATACAATAGGGGATGCCGTACCTACTATAATCAAAATCAACTATATATAGTTTCCTTCAGTTCTGAATATAATAATATCCGTCTCATATTATTATGGATTTCCTTAATCCTACTATCTTTACCTCGTCATATTCATCTTAACTTTCAGGTTGTATATAAAACTTGACTTTTCTTTTATTCGTTTCTTTACACGAATATCAGAACCTCTGTATTATATTTGTGGTAAATGCTCAATATGAATGCACTTTTGTAAGTTTACCTTGATCCTTTATATCATCTTTTATATCCTGCGTATATGAAGCTCCAACCCTATTTTTTGTCTCTCCATATCTCTTTGATATCTTTTTATTCTCTTCTATTCAGATAGCTCATCAAGGTCTTCCTGCGGGGAACTGTGTGCCTTACCACTTTCATATTGATGGATTATTACTTAAATTCTCAACGGACTCTCCTCCTTCCCTATATACCTTTAAAGACCTTTGTAAATGGTTTTGTTTTGTTCTTCTTTTGGTTTTGTGTTTTGGTTTTGTTTTGTTGCTTTGAATTCTTTAAAGATATATTTATTTTTGTAAGTGGTTTTGTTTTGTTCTTCTTTTGTTGTATCTGTATATTAACATAACGTTTTATCTTTGTCAATACTTTTTTAAAATATTTTTTAAGTTTTTTAAAATTATTTTTGTTCGTTCTTCTTTGTTTTCACATTAAGGTATTTTGTTTAAAATATTCTGACATCTTATAAACTTTAACGATTGAGAAAACATGTCTTTTGTTTAATAAAAGATATATTTCAAACAACTGTGTCAACTTCCCGTTGCAAAACAAAATGCTGCCCGGAAGGCAGCATAAATGCATCAAGCATATAATTTTAATTTGTTTTCAACGAGAGTGTCACCCTCATATTTTAATTTTAATGAAAAGAAACAGTCTGTGTCGTCAAGCAGCTTAAGAAATATTTTATCACCTTCCCACAAATGCAGCTTAAAAAGCTCAGACTTAGGCACCCACACAAGCTCGCCCTCGTCGCACCCGGTAAGCTCACCCTCGTACTCATTGGCAGTATACAGATACATATATTCCGTCTCCCATTTATCTGATATAAATGTTATGATTCCTCGAAGACTGTAGGCGGTAAGCGTAAGCCCAGTCTCCTCCTTCACCTCTCTTAAAAGGCATTCCTCCGGGGTCTCGTCCTTTTCAAACTTTCCGCCGACGCCTATCCACTTATCATGATTAATATCATTTTCCTTCTTCACCCTGTGAAGCATAAGATATTTATCATTTTTTTCGATATAGCATAAGGTAGTAAGTATCATTTTTCTCCTCTTTTCTGTTAAAATCAACAATATGTGTTCAATCAGTTATCAGCGTCGTTTTACTGTGCCTGCCCTGACTACAGTATTATTAATGATAACTCCTATTCAAAATAATTCGGCATCGTTTTATCAGGATATTCTCCAAGCATATTTAACACATAAGGCCACTTCCCTGTATCTTCAACAATAAAGCCATAGATGATACCCATATGCCTGTGCCAGTGCCTGAACTGTCCTAAAATAAGCCTGAACCTTGTCATATCACAACCTGATGGTATATCGGTAAGTTCCTCATCCGTAAGCGTCGCTATATATGAATTTATCTTTCCTTCTATGCTGCAAAAATACTCCAGTGCTTGTGTTTTAGTCAACTCATCTTCTGACGGCACAGCATTTAAATCCGCCATATGCTCTGTGTGAAATGGCGGGTTATTATAATCCGGATCACAAGGATTAATAAACCATCTGTCCATTGAATAGAGGGTGTGGTAGACATACTTCCATATTGGAATTGCATCATATCTTTTATTCCAGAGTTCATCGGGAATGCACATTATCAAATTTTTTGTCTCCCACAATGCACGCCCCGTAAGATATCTGATATCATCACATAATGCCATCCGTACCACACCTCTCTTAAAATTTGTATTATAAATATTTTAATGACAAATCATTTAATTCTTCTATCAACTTTTCATTTCCAAGTCTTCTAGCCACAGGCATATACAAATCAATGGTCTCTCCTGCCTTTACAGCCTGCCATGTCTTATCCTTCACATCAAGAGTCCTCATATTATGAAGTCTCTCGGCTAATTTAATCATTACAACCTCTTCATTTTCAAAAATGCAGTCTGTCACGGTATTATAATCCTGCAGCTTTACAACAATATCAAATACTCTGCTGCTTAGCTTATTTCTTAATTCCTCTGCAGAAGTGCCGGTCTTTGAAAGCACATCGCAGAATATTCCCGCATAAACAGTATCTCTTCCGGCGTTCATCTGTGCCAGAATAATCGCAACATTAAGCGGATGCGTAACATATTCATCCCCCGAATACCTTTTCAGCCCGCCATAAACACTGCAGGCATACTGATAAATGTTTTCCATCTCAGCTTCATCAAAATCAATCCCTGCGGCCTGCATTTCTTCCTTTAAAATCTCTAAAAGCTGCTCCTTCGTCGCATGCTCATCCGTTCTTCTCATAAATACATGACTCATAGCATTACCTCCTAAGCTTTCAATTTCAATCAACATTGCTCTTAGAAGTGCCGGATAAAACCCAAATTCATTTTTGAATGCCCTGGTAAACCCGCTATGAGACTGCCATCCATACTTAAATGCGGCATCAGTCACCCTGTCACCCTTCAAAATGTCCTCTGAAGCCCTGATAAGCTTTCGCCTCCTGACGTACCCCATCACAGAAAGCTTCATTTCCTCCTTGAACATCCTTGCAAAATGATACTCCGAATAGCCTGCCGTCTTTGCAATCTCGGATATAGTCAGCTCCCTCTCTAAATTCTGCTCAATAAACCTTACGCTCTCAAAAATAATATCTTTAGATTTCATAGCAACACCTCAATCCCACGTGGTAGTTATACTATAAATCACTTTATTTTTTGATGCTTTTCCATTCTTGCTGAAATGCTTTTACCATTCGCATTTCCACTGATATTTTTCAAGGTCAACCTTTCCGTCGATAACCTCTATCCCTTCCTCCATAAGAAGCTTTGTCTGCGCTCCGGCGCCCCCAAAAGCAAATTCTCCGGCAAGCTCCCCCTTTGAATTAACAACTCTGAAGCATGGTATGTTGTCCGGATCAGGATTTTTGTGCAGTGCATTTCCAACGGCTCTCGCCATCTTCCTGTCCCCCGCCAGCTGTGCGACCTGCGCATATGTTGCAACATGCCCGTATGGTATCTGCTTTACCGCATCATAAATACGCTTTGAAGGGCTGTCACTTATCAGGTCGTAGCTCTCGGCAATCATAAGCTTTACATCTATGTCGGGAATGCTTCCGTCCAGTATAATCGTGTTCCAATGCTCCTTGTTCTGGTGATACCCCGGCACCACCGCAGCATATGCATCCCGCCAGAAAAACGCCTTGTCCGGGTCAACCTTGACATTCAGATTAATAAGGCCATCCCTCTCATAAGTCCAAAGAAACGCCTTCTTATTGCCCTTATAACGCACCAGCTGCCAGTTTTCATCATGAAACGGCGCATCCTGATATGTATCCGGAAATGAAAGTCCGTATTTCAATACTTCTTTTCTTGTCTTCATACAATTACCGCAACTCCTTTATAAAATATCCGGTCAACAAGATGACATTTAAATCACTTTGCCCTCTTTTTTAAAATAAAAATGACAATCAGGCAGCAAACCACTACTATTGCAGTTATTACTCCCTGCACCAGAAGCCCCGTATACCATGGTGCTGACTGCACCTCATACTTAGCAGGATTCATTTTATAATCAATAAACTGATAAATTCCTCTGCCGATAAGCACTCCGGCCAGACACCACAAAAATGTTTTAATAATAGAAATTGCATTTTTCATGTTGTATTCCCTCCTAAACTATTCTCGGTCACACATTAATTGTTGTGATACTTATATTATTTCTTCACGATATGTGTTCAATCAAAAATCATTATCTGAATTTTCTCAAGCCTTCCTCTTGATAACCTCCCCATATCTCAAAAAAAGTCTCACTTCTGCCCTGATATTCAGGGTAAAAATGCTTTGCCAGCCTGTCATATGCCAACGCCGCCGCATATAAATGGTCTGCAATACGATTGAATGTCTGATTATCGGTTACAAAAGGGCACTTACCTAATTCCCTGACATATTCTAATTCTTCAGAATGACCATATCTATGATGATTGGTTCCATACTCAAAATCTCTCATAATCATTTGCATGACAAGTGTATCATTGCAATTCATATTTGCAAGATGTCCTCCAATCAGATAATCCCTGCGATACAATTTTCCAAGTGCCTGTATCTGCACGAACCAGAAGCGATTGATATTCTCCATCGGCCAGTTTGCATTTTCCTCTTTAACATCAGGCAGTTCTTCTAATTCTAACGCTGCTTTTTCGCAGTATTTAAATTCAAACCCAAAATCATAACGCATTCCATTCTTAAAAATAATTCGATACATCTGATTAGCAGGGACAAAGAAATAACCCAGAACTGCATCTGTGCTGATACCGAATCTGTCAATTCTTTTCATATATTCTTCCTTTGAAACCAAATCGCTCTTAGGAAGCCGCACCTTCACAGATAAATCAACATCACTGAAGCAGTCATGATATCCTGCTTCAAATGCCTGCCTGCAGGAAAGCTTTTTATCCTTGCGAGTGATAACAATGTCTCTTACAGTCACGCTTTCTATCTCCTGAAGTGCAAAGATTCTATCTGTGAATTTTTCGAATGCCTGCGCCATTGCTTCCTTTGATAAATCAATCAAAACATTTCCCTCTTTTTCAATCATATTAAATCCTATTTCCACAAATTCACCAATATATTAATTTATTATAGCATATATCATCCAATATTAATATATCTAATGCTGATGTATCAAGGACTAAATGTGTGCTTATACTATTTGCAATAAATCTCTATTGCTTTTGCAGCAAATACAGCGGTTCCGTCTCCGCCGGTCCTATCAATGTTCTCAGTGAATTCTCCGCCGGAAGCGTACATCTGTCCAAGCCCTCTCAATATCTCGTTTGAGCAGTTATAGAAATGCTCCGAAATATAATTCTTAAGCTTTTTCACCTCAAGCTGCACCTTTTCATCCCCCGGCTCACTATCCTTCATCTGTCCGAACTCCGCAAATATCTGCATAATGCCCTGCCATGCTTCCTGTTGCTCATCAGAAGACTGACTGCCCGCTTTTTCTTCATATTCCTTATATTCCGGAGTCTGTCCCCACTGTTCTTTAGCCCTTTTTGAATACTCGTCAATTTTTGTTTTGTCAAATGCATTAAAGTTCATATTATTCTCTCCTGTCGTCTTTATTTTTCGCGCAAAATCAATAAGCTTTTCAAGGTGCTCCTTCTTAATAGTGAGCAGCTCAATCTGCTGCTCCAGTGCCTTTTTCTTGTCAAAATCCGGAGCACTAATTATCTTCTTGATTTCCTTCAAAGAAAATTCCAGCTCTTTAAACAGCAAAATCTGCTGAAGTCTTTCCATCGCCGTATTGTCATACAGCCGGTATCCCGCCTGCGTATATTCAGTCGGTGGCAGAAGCCCTATGGTATCATAATATTGCAGGGTGCGTATACTCACCCCTGTCAATTTGCTCACTTCATTTACTGTCATCATCTGATTTCCCTCCTGTCGATAAAACTATTTTAAACTATAACGTTACGTAGTAGTCAAGAGTTTTTTAATATTATAATCAAAGAACCAGCACAGGCTGTCACATGCTACATGACCTACCGCCTCATATGACTCAGCCAGTTCACCACACCTGCAGACAGGCTGTCACATGCTACATGACCTGCTGTGGCAGCTAGTTTCGCATGCTATGACTGAACAGAAAAGCTTGCTTGCACATTTGGCTTGCTGCACTATGAATAAAAATTTTGTTTTCTTAAATTCTTCGCTCAAACATTTATTAAATATTTTTCCACTAAAGCATTGATAATCTTTGAATTTAAAATATCCATCTCTGTTTCAAATGTCAGAATCAACCTCTCCCCGGGAAATATACCATTCATCTGATATAAATTTATCTTTTTTATTGCTGACCTTGCATACTCCTGATTGTCCATCATTCCTTCATGCTCCCAATATATCTCCTGCTTCATTCGCTTTGAATAGAATGTAAAATCAGGATATACTGTTCCATAGCCATTTAAGTACAACGGTCTTTCATACAAGTAAGGAATATCATTCCTATAAAAATAATCTGCGAGTATTTTTTCTGACTTTGACCTGACACGCTCCCCCTTATCAGTAAAAATTTCAGCCGTTCCCTCCTGAAACCCCTTACCTTCATAGGGCTGTTCAAGCCACTGCTTTACCTCTTGTTCAATTGTAGGTTCAATCGGAGTTATTAACGCTTGTCTTTCAACACACGAGGACTGGTAGATTTGCTCTATTTCATCATCAGAATAATTTTGAAGAAGCTTTGTAATTTGCTTGAGTCTGGTCTCTGCTTTCTTAATCACAGTACAATTATATGTCTTTTGCGCCAGCTGTTTTGGCAGTTGTTCATCTTTCTTTGGTATATAAATTCCATTCCTATCATTAATGCAATGATAAAATCTGGTCTTTTCTTTATCTTTAGATATGCGAAGATATCCTTCCGGACAATTCTTTATATCTTCTTTTGCCCTGCAAATAATATCATTCAGATGTTTTTGCTCCTGAATAAGCATGTTTTTTAATCCATACATTGTTTCTACCTCTCTTCAAATAAAAATTTCTTTTTGCAACATTGCTGTCATCCTATTGGAACTCTTTAGTTGACTTGTTTTTAGATTATGTGATTTGCGGTCATCCTTCGGGGGATACTTTGTTGACTGCTTTTGAGATTTTTTGATTTGCGGTCATCTCGCTCTTCTAGCTTGGTTGACTACAAAGCTTGGTTTTGTGATTTGCAGTCATCTCGCTCTTCTGGCTTGATTGACTACGTTTGAGATTTTTTGATTTGCGGTCATCTTGCTCTTCTGGCTTGATTGACTACATTTGAGATTTTTTTATTTGCAGTCATCTCGCTCTTCTGGCTTGATTGACTACATTTGAGATTTTTTTATTTGCGGTCATCTCGCTCTTCTGGCTCGATTTACTGCAATTGAGATTTTTTGATTTGCGGTCATCTGCCGCTGGATATGTGGTTGACTGCGAATCTTGGTTTTGCTCTTTGCGGTCAACCAAACACTAAGAATAGAAATCCCGGAAGCCATCCGGCTTCCGGGAAGTAAAAATTGCGATAATCTCTGAAAAAATAATTATCTCTTTGAGAACTGTGGAGCACGTCTCGCTGCTTTGAGACCGTACTTCTTTCTTTCCTTCATTCTTGGATCTCTTGTTAAGAAACCTGCCTTCTTAAGTGCCGGACGGTAATCACCGTCTGCCTGAAGGAGTGCTCTTGAAATACCATGACGGATAGCGCCTGCCTGACCTGTGAAACCACCGCCATGAACATTTACTAATACGTCGAACTTATCTAAAGTCTCTGTAAGCACTAATGGCTGACGAACAACAACCTTAAGTGTCTCAAGGCCGAAATACTCATCAAGACTTCTCTTGTTAACTGTAATATTACCTGTACCAGGTACTAAATAAACTCTTGCGATTGACTTCTTTCTTCTGCCTGTTCCATAAAACTTTGCTTTAGCCACTTTAATTTCCTCCTTTCAACACTCTCTTAAAACTTCAGTTCTTCCGGCTTCTGTGCAGCATGTGGATGCTCAGCTCCGGCATAAACAAAAAGCTTCTTGTACATCTGTCTTCCAAGAGGTCCCTTTGGAAGCATACCCTTAACTGCTAACTCAACTACCTGCTCAGGCTTCTTGTCCATCATCTCTTTTAATGTAGTCTCTCTCATACCGCCTACATAATCTGAGTGATGATAGTAAAGCTTCTGGCTTAACTTCTTACCTGTAACTGTAACCTTGTCAGCGTTTACGATGATTACATAATCACCTGTATCAACATGAGGAGTAAAGACTGGCTTGTTCTTTCCTCTTAAAACCTTAGCAACTTCTGAAGCTAAACGACCTAATGTATATCCTGTAGCATCAACTACATACCATTTTCTCTCAATGGTCTCTGGATTAGCCATAAATGTGTTCATCAGTGTTCCTCCTTAATAAATTCAAAAACAATTAAAATCAAAGTTTATCCTATAAAATGCACGTTCCGGGGCTTTGGATCCTGCATTTTTAGCAAACTAAAATAATGGCACATCATGCCACAACGACAATATTATATTATAGTCATCATTTCATGTCAACAACTTTTTCACAAGAAACCTTAGATTTTTCAATGTTTTTTTATAGCGAAGCGGCAATATTTCTAACCGCGCAGACCAGCTCTTCAATATCCTTCTGTGTTGTAAACAAGCCTATCCCGGCTCTCACTGTGCCGTTAAAATCTTCATCCGAAAGGTATTTGTGTGTAAGTGCTGCACCGTGCAACCCCGATTTTACCGCTATATCGTAGTGTCTGTCAAGCAGATATGCACACTCATCGCAAGTTAATCCTTCGATATTAAATGATACTATGCTCAAATGCTTCTCCCTGTTTTCAGGAATATACACTCTGACCCTTTCGATGCTCGAAAGCTCTTTTACAAGCAGGTCAGTAAGCGCCTTATTTTTTGTATAAAGCTTTTTAATGCCCTCCTGAAAAATATAATCTATCGCCCTGCCAAGTCCCGCAACTGCGCTCACATTTAAGCAGCCCGGCTCATACCTTGCAGGCAGTGCCTTTGGCATACACAAATCGCTTGAATCCGACATGGTATCGCCTGAAATATAAGCATCAGGCAAAACGCCCCTTCCAAGTATCATACAGCCTGCTCCGACAGGCCCGCCTATTGATTTGTGCCCCGAAAACACAAGAAAATCAACATCATCCGTCTCGATATCGATTAGTCCTACTGATAAAGAAGCATCGACAAGCACTCTTGAGCCTGCATTTTTAGCCTCATTTATTATATCTTTTATAGGCAGAATGTAACCCGTCACGCTGCTTACATACGTGCAGCACACCAGCCTCGGCTTGTTTTCACTAAACAAAGCCTTAAGCCTGTCAAGATTAAGCTCAAGGTTATCATGCAATGGCAGCTCACATATCCTTATGCCATACATATCCTTAAGCCTGTTTAAGGGTCTGAGCACGCAGTTGTGCTCATAAGGTGATACAAATACAACATCGCCGCTATGCCAGTCCATACCGCCCAGTATGCGGTTAGCGGCGTCAGTCGCTGACGCCGTAAAAATGACTCTGTTCACATTATTTATATGCATAAACTGCGCCGCTTTCTGCCTCGCATCTTCTATAAGCTGCATTGTCAGCCGCGCATAGTGATAGTCGTATCCGGCAGCTGCAGGAAGCAGCCTGTTAATTCTGTCCATCTCATCACATATACTTTTATGTACAGGGAAGCTGCTTGAAGCATTATCCAGATAAACCACCTAAAATCTCCTCCGTCTGTTAAAAACAAATAACTAAAAGCCTACAGCTTTTCATAAAGCATAAATCCGCAAGTTACACAAAATCATTCTCCGTCATTAAGCTTCACAAGTCTCTTTCTATACAAATCCTCCGGTCTGATACCAAGGTACATACACAGTTCACAAAGCTCCTGCGCATTGATATCAGAATTGGAATCATCCGACAGCTTTCCAAAAGGTACTCCGGTATCTGAGGATACCTTTTGCGAATCAATTCCGTTTTCACTTATGTACTCGATTATTTTCTTTTTCATTTTCATAGCAAATCACCATTCTTATAAACCAAGTTAATCTTTCTTTAAATATAAGTATATTCTTGTATATAAAACATTATATTCTCGAATTGTAAGAATGTCAATTATTTCTTTTTAGATATAGCCTAATTGTTTCTTGACACAGCTTTTTTTCTAATATAGTATACAAATTGAGGTGAAAAATATGAAAAATCCAAGAATCGCTACATGCTTAAAATATTACAGAAAACTCAATAAGCTTTCAGTTAATGAGGTTGCCGATATTCTAAAGGAGCACAATATCTCTTCCGCGACCAAGACTATTTACGGATGGGAAAACGGACGCTCACAGCCAGATGCAGACACCTTTATGCTGCTTTGTGAAATTTACAATATTGATAATATTCTTGAAGCTTTCGGTTATATTGAATCTGCCGACGCCGATGGACCTCTTATATTGAACAGAGAGGAAAAAGAACTGGTTATCCGCTACAGAAACAATCCTGAAATGCAAAGCGCTGTAAATAAGCTGCTGGACATATACTAGTTTTACTTTATTCTGTGTATACTCTGACAGTTCTCAAAAACATACATAATTAAATCAAGAAATAATATAACCGGGGCTGTCCTTTACCCCGGTTATATTTTATCTCATCAAATATCCGACTACTTAGTTTACAGTAATTTTATTTTTCATACCCAAGCATATAAAGCTCATGCAGCGCCCTTGTAGCACAGATATATTTTGCATGACTGTATAGGCGCTCGCTTCTGGCACTGTCATATATTGTGTATACCCTGTCAAATTCCAGACCCTTTGCAAGATAGAAGGTCGTAACGATAATACCCTTGTTAAAGCTGACGCTGTTCTTATCAATGTAGGTAATATCTTCAGACTGTCGCCCTGCTTTTTTATTGCTGTGTTCATCTGTAAAATCAACTCTGTCCTCAGATGCCACATCCTTCATTGCCTTTTTCTTAAGGTAATGATATGCTTTCAGGGCCTCAGCCTCCGACATCACAAGCACCGCCGTTGTTTCAAATGAAGTACTGTCGTCCAGATTCACCTTATCAAGTGCTGCCTCAAAACTCTCGCATATTTCCTCGCAGACAGGAGCACCATGTCTGTCAAGAATCTTTACATTCTTAACTCCGGACAAACCGGCAGCATATTCTGCTATCTCCGCCGTGTTTCTGTAGCCCTTATCCATGACTATCTTTCTTAAATCCCTGCCGAGAATCGACGGAAGAAATCCGGTAACGTCAATGCTCTCATCATCTATCGTCTGGTCTTTGTCGCCAAGTATAGTCATCCGGCACTTAAAAAGCTTCGCAATAATCAGATACTGCATATATGAATAGTCCTGCATCTCGTCAATAACAAGATGTCTGATGTTTTTGTGCTCTGTGCTTTTTAAAAGAATATATTTCAGATAAAGCATCGGATAGACATCCTCATACCTTAACACTCTCTTCTCGTATGGCACATCCGGCAGCTCATCATAACCATTTTCCTTTAAAAATCTGCTGTAAAGCTCATAAATATCCCTGGTCTCATACATGCTGTAGAACTTTTCTTCTATAAGAGCCTTGTCTTCCTCGCTGAAATCCCTGCCGACTAAGGTTTCATACTGGTCAACCACATACTCCATGACCTCGCTCATTCTTGAAAGCAGCGGAATATCGGCAAATTTATAATAAAACAGCTCCATGATTTCATCTGCCGGCTTATACATCTTCCCGAACCTGATATCCTTAAAGTCCATCAGCTCATCCTCAAGCATCAGCACATAACCATTTAATAATTCTGCAAATTTCTTAGATTGCTTATACTTATAGCCTGCACCTGACTCTTCACCGGAAATAAGTCTCTCTATCTGGTCAAATTTATCCTCGCAGTCATACACTGTGTCATTTAACTGCCTGTACGCAAACAAATCAAAGCTCATTTCGCGGATATTTTCCTCGCCCAGCTCCGGCAGTATATGCGAAATGTAGTCTGAAAACACGCTGTTTGGAGAAAGAATCAGTATGTTTGAGGATTTTAAACTGTTCCTGTCATGGTACAGAAGATACGCTATTCTGTGCAGCCCCACTGAGGTTTTTCCGCTTCCGGCGGCTCCCTGAATTACAAGTATCCTGTCCTTTGTATTTCGTATTATAGCGTTCTGTTCCTTCTGAATTGTGCTGATAATGCTCTTAAGCTTTGTATCTCCATTGCTTCCAAGCTCCCTTTTTAAGACCTCATCATCAACCTTTACATCACTTTCAAACTCATAAATAAGCTTTCCGCCGCTAATCTTGTACTGACGCTTTGAAAGTATCTCCCCCTTCATCTCGCCACTTGGAGCGGTATATGACGCCTCGCCCTTGTCGTAGTCATAAAACAGACTGCTTACAGGCGCTCTCCAGTCATAAATAAGCGGAATCTGCCCTGCCCCCTCTGAAAAATTCGCTATTCCTATATAAAATGTCTCCGGTTCATCATCACCGTCATATACAAAGTCCACGCGTCCGAAATAAGGCGAATCAAGCATTCTCCTTAGCCTCTGCCTATATAAAAGCTGCTCTGAATTTGCACTCAGCTGAGTAAACAGTGCCTGCTGATTATCATAATTTTCATAGCCATACTCGTCCATCTCGGTATAGTTTTCCCAATAATACTCCTGCATGCTTCTGATGTCCTCATCCCCCGCAGCAATAGTTTCATTGACCTCATCTATTCTCTTTGCAATCTTTTTCAGTATCTGTTCCAAGTAACCCCTGCCGTCTTCCATCAAATCTTCTCCGTTTCAAAAGCATTTGTATCTTATAATTTTATCTTATAGATTAAAATAATGCAAGAATTACAGAATATTTGTGATATAATATTGATAATAACATAACCTTGGAGGATGTTTAAATGCAGAAAAAATCTTTATTTTATTACGGAATCAATCTGATAGTGACTGTTTTTCTTGCCCTATTATTCGGTGGAGTTCTTGGCGCCATGGGCGGCAATGAATTATTTTCAGGATTGATTATCACTATGGGTGTACAACTTGCGCCATTGATTTCTTTTTGTATATATAAAAAGAAATATAATCCTGAGAAACATTATACTTGTGATTTTAATATCTGGTCGCTTGCCGCAATAATAATACCCGTTGTACTTATTGTTTCTTCTTCTTTAATTTTATCCTTGACCGACGTTAAATTTATTCCTACAGAATATAAAGGTTTTCTTTTTGCCGCTGCGATAATTACAACTGCTATTGGCTGTACTGCCGAAGAGCTTGGCTGGAGGGGCTGTCTGCTGCCCATATTTGAAGAAAAGCATTCAAAGCTTACAAGTGCGCTGTACACAGGTCTGTTATGGGGAGCATGGCACTTTTTCAAAATATCTTCAATCGGAATAACAGGTTATTTTTTGTTCATTCCTTCAATTATAGTTTTCAGTATCATTATGAGCTACATATTTAATAAATCCAACCGTTCAATTGTCAACATGAGTATATTTCACTGCTTTATAAATTTTTCAACTATAATCATGCTGTATGAGCGTGAATGCATTCAGTTTTATATAATATTATTTATCATTTCACTTATTTTTCTTGCAATTCTTTATATAAAAGACTATTCATTTTGGAGAAAAGAAATGTTATAATAAATACAATTAATAAATTTTACTGGCAATATGTATTTGCCCTTGATTGATGCGCAGTACAGACTGCCGCAATCATAAAAACATCATGCGGAGGAGAACTATGGACGAGAGCAAGGAACTAATTAACGAAATTAATGATGCTGCAAACGAAATCGCTGAGGATATTGATGAGGCTGCCGAAAATATTACTGAGGATATTGACGAGACTGCTGAAAATATTGCCGAAGATGTCAACGAGACTGCTGAAAATATTGCTGAGGATATTGATAAGTCTGAGTATGAGCAGGCCAGGGTCGAAGCCTTCACACCTTTACAGCTTGAGATGAAGTGGCATGAAGAGGATATGGACGAGCTTATAAATGATACCTTCAATCACAGCACCGAGGTTGTGCGCAAGGATACAAAGCCTGATATGCTTCTTACGGCAGTCGGCGTTTTTGCACTGCTTTGCTTTATATTTATGCTTATTCAGTGTATCCGCAATCACAAATTTGACATGGTAAATTATATATGCCTTGCCTGCTATATTATTATTGCACTTATTTTTATTCCTAAGCCTTTGCAGTGCTTCTTTTCAAATATGTTATGGAAATTAGGCAAGGGACGTTTCAGTGCAATTTCATCAGGCACAAAGGCTGTTACCTTTAACGAAGAAAAAGCTTCATTTTCAATCGGAAGCAAGGATGTATCTGTAGCATATAAATATATGGAATCAATATTTGAGACAGAAAAGTATTTCGTGCTCATGCCGGAGAGCAAAAGAATTCTTACCTTTGCAAAGGCCGATATGAGTGATAAAGAGATAGTTACCTTGAGAACCATTCTTGCGCCTTATCTCTAAGAAATAACGATAACTTAACATCACAGCATTATTATCGTATAAAAACAGACCTGTGGATATATTTTAATGCAATTTTACATCTATAAGTTATAAAGGGCATTTTCAGTACAAAGATTTCGCACTGAAAATGCCCTTTTATTCATTAAAATATAAATCAAAATATATCGCTTGCGCTATTATCCGCAGCAGGCATCTGCCGCCGTTGGTTACAGTAATAATTAAATATTCTTCTGCGCCCATATCTTAAGCGCCTGTGCACTCGTAGCTATCTTGTCCAGCTCATCTAATATCTCATTGAAGCTCTCAATTTCATCTGTATCAACCCTGCCATCCTCCGAAATTGATATAAGACCGTTCATAAGTCCGTCGACATTTTTCAGTGAGCCCAGAACCTTAAGTGACAGTCTGTCAAAATCATCCATGACAACCTTCTTAACTGTAGTCTTGCCTATAGGACATTCCTCCGCACAATATGCATTGCAAAGCTCAGGGGTATTGTATGCCTGCGCCATACTTAACACCTCATCCGGATACGGTGTAACATTGCCCAATTCTATTCTTGCAAGCTTTGTTCTGTCTATGCCTGTTACCTCACTTGCCTTCTCCCTGCTTGAAAATCTTTCGTCCTGTGTGGCCGCCTCATAACGTGCCAGACAATATATGCTGTCAGCCGCCTTTGTCGCCTTCTTGCCCATCTTTATGCTCCTTTGTCCTTATTTGTTCTGACTCTAAAAAACATTTTAATATAACATGATAGCCTTATTTCAAAATGACAGGCTTATCATGCCTGAAGAATCATAAGGTAAAAAAACTTTTACCCTCAACATCATAACATTAAATGTATATATAGTCAAATACTCTGTGTAAATCTCCGGCATTTTATCAGTTTAATCTTTATTCCTGTCCCAAAAGCATCTTGCAGTATCTGCCGCCTGCTGCAGCCCGATTCGCTTATAATCGCTCCATTCCTTTGGGAACAGCTCTACATACTCTCTTCTTAAAAAGCGCTCGTCTAACAGCGCAATGATTCCCTCATCCTCCTCAGTCCTTATCACGCGTCCTGCTGCCTGCAGCACCTTATTCATGCCCGGATACATATATGTCATATAGAAGCCGTTCTCCCCTCGTTCTTCAAAAAATGATTTAATCAGCTCGCTTTCGCCGCTTATCTGCCCGATGCCTGTTCCCACTATCAAAGTACCTATAAGGCATTCGCCCTTTAAATCTATGCCCTCGGCAAAAATACCGCCCAGCACACAAAATCCCACAACCGGCGAAGCATCTGCAGACCTGAATTCTGCAAGAAACGCCTCCTTCATTGTCTCGTCCATGTCCTGCTGCTGCACCATTATCCGATACCCTGCAAAGCAGTCCTTCCCCTCCGAAAGCTCCACGACCTTCTCCATGTATTGATATGACGGAAAGAATACCATATAATTACCCTTTCTTGCGCCGACAATATCTGCGATATAATCTATCACCCTAAGGTATTCGCTCTCAGTCCTTCTGGTGTATCTTGCAGACACATCCCCGGCAACCGCAAGAAGTCTCCTGCCGCTGTCAAACGGTGAATCCATGTACACCTTGTAATCGCTCTCATCACAGCTTAGCATCTCACAATAGTACTTCATCGGAAGAAGCGTCGCAGAGAAAAACACCGCTGCCCTGCCCTGATTTGTACAGAGCGAAATATTCTTCGACGGGTCGATGCACAAAAGCTTCACCATAAATGAACCGCCCGGTAAATGCGTGGAATATATTTTATAATTCTCATCCAGAATATCGTACATATTTAAAAAATGTCTTACATTAAAATAGAGCTCCTTTACAACCTCTTCAGAGGATATATGAGGATAGTCCTCAGCAAATTTATTCATCTCATCCAAAAGCTTCATAAGATTATGCAAAAGGTGCGTTATGCTGTCGAGCACGCTTATACCCTCGCACTCACGTTTCAGTTCCAGCATTGAGCGGTTGCAGGCAGCAAGAGCCTTGTGAAGCCTCTCACTGTGTCCCTTAACAAGCCTGTCTGCAGCAAGGAAATCCTCCTTTATAAGCGTGGCGCTGTACATCCTTCTTGCCCTCTCCACAAGATTGTGCGCCTCATCTATAAGGAATATATAATCTCCCTTCCCGCCGTCCGCAAAATATCTTTTCAGGCGCACATTCGGGTCAAATACATAATTGTAATCACAAATAACTGCATCAGTAAAATTGCTTATATCAAGAGACAGTTCAAACGGACACACATTAAACTTTTCCGCAATCTCCAGTATCTCATCACGCCCCATACTCTTGTAATTGTTAATCGCATAGAACACAGCGTCATTTATCCTGTCGAAATGTCCCTTCGCCCTCGGACAGCTGTCCGGATTACAGTCCGGCTTTTCAAGTATACACACCTTCTCCTTAGCGGTAATCGTAACCGCCAGAAGCTCCATTCCCTGCTCATAAAGCTTCTTAACGCCTTCCTGCGCAACTGTTCTTGTGATAGTCTTTGCCGTCAGATAAAATATCTTTTCCGCAATGCCCTCGCCCATAGCCATTATCGACGGATAAAGCATCGACATGGTCTTTCCTATTCCGGTAGGCGCCTGTACAAATATATTCTTCTGTCTGACAATCGTCCTGTATGCATAAACAGCAAGCTCCCTCTGCCCCTTCCGGTACTCAAACGGAAACCTCAGACTGCGTATGGAAGCATTCCTCAACTGCTCGTGATTATAAATAAAATTTGCCCACACTCCAAACTTATCAAGCAAAGCATTAAACCACTTTGCAATCTCCTCACAGGTATATTTCCGGTCAAATCTTTTGATTTCATCATTTTCAAGCCCTGCATAGGTAAGCCTCACATTAATCTCATCAAGCCCTCTCTCCTCACAGACTATATGCGCATAGCAAAGCGCCTGTGCAAGATGCACTTCTATTGGCTCTGTAAGCTTTTCAAGGTCAATATATGTGCCCTTTATCTCATCAATCGTAATCTCGCCGTCCCTATCAATGATGCCATCCGCCCTGCCCTCAAGGCAGATAATAACATCTCCCCTCGCATACTCTGCCTTAAGCGGCACCTCTGCGCTGTAGGTGCTGTCCATCTTCCCCTGAATCTTTCTGTGAAGCTTCGCACCCTTAAGCATGGCATCCTTATCCTGCCCCGCGCTTCTCCTGTTGTCCAGATCTCCACCCGTCAGTATGAATTCCACCAGATGCCTGACAGAAATGCTTATTCTGTTTCCTTTTAATTTGTACATCCGGCAGCCTCCTTTCTGACACATTTAATAAATGCTTGCCAAACAGAATGTATGTTCGTTATTAATTATACACCATGTTTTTAATCTATGGAATATTTTATTAAAACATTTATAAAATATATTTGCATTAAAAAAAGAGCACTTTTAAGACATACTCAAGTCTGAAAATACAAGGCATTTACTCATAGGCGTCACACTCCAGATAATCACTTATATTGCTCTCTGAATCTGCAAGCATTGAGAAGAGGTAATCGCCCATACTCATATTAAAGCCTGCCGCATCATTTTCCAGCTGTCTCTGTCTTGATTTCCTGAATGCAAAGAACTCAGCCACTCCTGCTTTTCTATTCATACCTACATGAATCCATGAAGGATTTAAATAGCTGATAATATATGGTGAATGACTCGTAATAATAACCTTGCAGTCATCCAATAACTGGCTGATAATCTGTATATATGCCTGAAACAATCCGGGATGCACCGAATTCTCCGGCTCCTCAATTGCTATCAACGAAATATTGCTGATGCATGATACAATTATCTTAGTCAGTATCATAAACACTCTTTTCGCTCCATCCGACATTATTGAAAAATTAACCGGATTAGCCAAGTTTTTATCCTTAACAAACAACACATAAATTGAATCAGTAAACACAAATGGTATATCGTCTGAGAACCTATCTCCTTCCGTTGCACTGATTTTAAAAACCTTAATAATAATATCCTCAACATCAGGGAACAATTGAAAATATACATCCTTCAGCAATTCAAATTTGTCAGGATTGTGTTTCTTTAAATTATAGATAATACGCGGAAGATTATCGGCATTTATCATCTCATTTTCAAAGCCCTTGCGAATGATTGGGTCCGGCTGATAAAAATTCTTCGCATCCAGATTATTTTCCATGTACATTCTCATGCCATTAAGCTTCTTAATAATATCTGCATAATAAAGCTCATCGAATGCTCTAAGCTTATTTACAACAAGCTCAGATGTCTCAACATTAATAACCGATGAACATCTCCCTGTCTCAGAGCTTTTATAAAACGCTGCATCCTGTGTTCTGTTAATAATCTGAGTATATTTCTGTCCCTTCTCATCCGGTTTAATTTTCAGAAACTCATTAACTATTTCAGGTATTGCGTCTTCATCGCATTTCCATGCAAACTCATACCCATACTGTACACGATACTCCTGTCCATTATCCTCAGTTAAAACCTCTACTTCAAACCTGTAGTTTCTACCCTGCATACTTTGGTTAATTGGAACAAGATTAACATTAGCCATCATCCCCCTTTTATCTTCAACAGATGCCTTAATAAAATCTAACCCAAAATCAATACCATAAAGCACATTTGACTTACCAAAATTATTAAGTGCCACTAAGGCTGTAATATTATCAAAGGTTATCTTTACATTTGATAAATTTTTAAACCCATCTATTAATACGGCCTGTATTTTCATAGCGACACCCCCCTTTTCCTTTTTTATGTTCATATAACAACATCCTTTCTTGTAAAACGCAATAATATCTTGCGTATTTTTAATTAATTATATGTTTTTATCTTATTTATTATTCTCTCATAGCATTTTTTTATTATATTACAAATATATAGTTTATATAAATCTTAAACAGCGATACATCTATATAATAAAAAAGCTGCTACATCTGTAACCTTTAATTACAAATACAGCAGCATTTTTTATTTATCTTAGTTCCTTCAGCATCTTCTTTTTTGCCTCTAATTCACTCAGCGACAGCTTACCTGAATAATATAAATCCTCATAACTCTTAAGCCTTTTAGCCGCTTCTTCTTCTGAAAGATTCTTTAATTGCTCTATGTCCTCAGTCATATCCGTTGCATCGTTTAAACCAGCCTCACAGGAAAACGCAAAATCCGACGCAGGTAAATTTGTTAAAGCATCCGGATCTGCCGACAACATGATATTTGTTACCGACCCAATATCTGCTACGGGTGCTGCTGTCACAGATGCATTATCCGCCGCCATAGCTGAAGCTGCTTCCAATACATCTGCCCCAGCTGACTCTTCTGCTGCTTCAGGGACAGTCGCTACTTTTGCTGTTTCAAAGGCAGTCGCTGCTTCTGCTGCTTCAGGTACAGTCGCTATTTTTTCTGTTTCAGAGACAGTTGCTGCCTCCTGCACAGTCTTAACCTCCGGTTTTGCCATGTTTGCGTTCTTTGACCATCCGCACGCACAGGTTCCAACATAAAGAGGATTAACTCTTTTGCACTTTTTGCATGTCCAGCTTCCTGTTGGAACATTCCCGCCTTTTATCGAATATCTTGGCGCAAATCGTGATTCAGAAAAATCAAACGGTTTATAGTCCTTTTCGCAATACTTATTCTCGTTTTCTCTATTTGGTTTTTGGTTTGCATCAATAATATCGCTCAGACTCGGGAAAAAATCACTCATAATAACTTCTCCTGCTTGATATTGTTTTTACATCTTTAGCGTCCTTTTTTATATGATTCCAATAATCATTATAACCGCTTAATGCCTGTAAAACTATGATATCCCATATCTTGTGTTTCCGCAACCACAAATGCGAATATTTTATTGTATCAAAAAAAGCACGTTAAGACTCTCATCCCAACGTGCCTTCAAATGCATCTATTTAATACTTATTGATTTTATGCTGCGCTGTATGCTTTTATTGCCTCCTCAAACGAATCATTATAGCCGTCATACTCTACAGTAAGATTCTCTGATAAATCAAGACTTAATACGCTAAGTATTGATTTCGCATCAATTACATTTTTGTTGTTTAAAATCTCTACATCAAAGTTACATTTACCGGCTGCTAAAACAAAATTCTTGACATCCTCAAATTGTGATAATCTGATAGTCTTCTTCATATTTACAACTCCTTTAAAACATAAAAATGTTTTCTTCTCTTAATTTACGCTGTATTTACTAAATTGGTTCATTCGTATAAATACATCCGAACGCAGCACATTTCGTTTCCACAAAATGTATTGCAACTGTAGTTAACACCTTAATGTCAATATATACAGCACATTTTCTGATTTGTCAAGCACACAAATTAATTACTTCCTATTTGCCTTAAACGTTTATTAATGCTATAATTTAAACAATTAAGACTTAGGAGGGCGCAAATGAGTCATTCTGATAACAACATTACACACGATATGCATACATCTGCTCATACACATACTCATCACACTCATGAGCATGCGCACACAAAAGAAGTGCTCGACAGGCTCGCAAGAGCTATCGGTCATCTCCAAAAAGTACGCTCGATGGTTGAGGACGGTGAAGACTGCAGCGCTGTCCTTATCCAGCTTTCCGCAGTCAAATCAGCACTTAACAACACCGGCAAGATTATTTTAAAGGATCATCTGGAGCACTGCATCGTACACGCCGTTGAAGAGGGCGACCATGAGATGCTTGATGAGCTTTACAAGGCAATCGACAGGTATATGCAGTAGAGGCGTATTATTTAAACGCCTCCAATATATCATAATCAATGCCTCTTAAATCCACGCTTTCAAACATACCCATATCCGCAAGTGCGGCAAGCTGCGGCATAATCGGCAGCTTTCCTATTACCTTTGTTCCCTCTGCCTGCGCGATGCTCTCTATGTCGCTCATGCCGAACGGATACAGTCTCTTACCGCAGTCAGGACACTCCATGTAGCTGTAATTTTCCACGATGCCAATCACGTCCTTATTCATCTGCTTTGCCATATTTACTGACTTGGCAACGATAAGTCTTACAAGGTCCTGAGGCGAGGATACGATAACCACGCCTGTTACAGGAATGCTCTGATAAATTGTGAGCGGTACATCGCCTGTTCCCGGCGGCATATCAATTATAAGATAATCAAGTTCTCCCCACGCTGTCTGGTTCCAGAACTGGCCTATCATCTTTGCAAGTATCGGGCCTCTCCAGAGCACAGGCGTTGTCTCGTCATCAAGCATAAGATTGATTGAAACAATCTTAATACCCTTAGGAGTCTCTACAGGCACAAGATTCATCTCCTCATCAGCATACAGCCCGTCGCTTACTCCGAACATCTTCGGGATAGACGGACCGGTAATATCAGCATCAAGAATACCAACCTTATACCCCTTTCTATTTAATGAAATCGCCGTAAGCGCAGATACAAATGACTTTCCTACTCCACCCTTACCGCTTGAAACTGCAATTATTTTTCCAATATTATTTGCCATCATACAACCTCCAAATCACTGCAACTTATTTATGGATAATAAACCTTACATTCTGAAAGCAACTAACCATTTTGCCGCTTATTTACGCCACAATGCACAGTCATATATTTTACTGCCTGCGGCTCATAAATATCATTCTATCATATTTATAAAATTATACAAGCATGCTTATGCTGCTAAATAATATTCCTTTCATATTATCTTAAGAGTTCATTTAGTAAAATGCATTGACAAATTATTTTTTTATGCTAGTTTTTATATAAAGAATCATTTAATTTGGGGGCATATTTACCATGACTAAGGACATGACCTGCGGCTCGCCGTTTAAAATACTGTTTAACTTTTTTATACCGCTTATGTTTGCGAACCTTTTTCAGCAGTTTTACAATCTCGCAGACACCATTATAGTCGGCAGATGTATAAATGCAGACGCGCTTGCGGCGGTAGGCTCTACCGGAAGCATCGGGTATTTTATCATAGGCTTCTGCCTCGGAACCTGCAGCGGCTTTGCAATTCCGATAGCAAAATGCTTTGGTGCAAAGGATTATGAGAACATGCACCGGTATACTGCAAACAGCATATATATTGCAGGTATTATGGCTGTCGTTTTTACGATTGCTGCCACATTATCCTGCCGGACTCTGCTTGGTCTTATGCATACCAATGAAAGCGTATTTGAGGATGCTGATTCATACCTGTTTATTATTTTCCTCGGCATCCCGGCAGCCATGCTCTACAATCTGTGCGCCGCAATAATAAGGGCTCTCGGCGACAGCAAAACGCCGCTTGTATTCCTTATCATCTCCTCGTTCGTAAATATACTGCTCGATTTGTTCTGCATAAGTGTTCTTGGGCTTGGCGTGCGCGGTGCGGCAATAGCCACCGTTTCATCGCAAGCTTTATCTGGGCTTATGTGCTTTGTGCATCTTAGGCGCTTTGACATAATGAAAATACAAAAGGATGAGTGGAATGCATCGCTGCCGCATATAAAAAAGCTGTGCTACACAGGCTTTCCTATGGGCTTTCAGGGCTCGCTCATTTCAATCGGCAGCGTAATACAGCAGACTGCAGTAAATAACCTCGTGCAGCCGCTTTACATAACCGCAGTTACCGCCGCATCC
>JAFRXK010000049.1 GCA_017442865.1 Lachnospiraceae bacterium
AGAACCTCTTGAAAAAGGGCTTCGCATACTCGGAGCGCATATGGATTCACCGAGGCTTGATATCAAGCAGAAGCCGCTGTATGAGGATGCCGACATGGCATATCTTGATACGCATTATTACGGCGGCATAAAGAAGTATCAGTGGGTTACGATTCCGCTTGCTTTGCACGGAGTTGTTGCGAAAAAGGATGGAAGCGTTGTCAATATTAATATTGGAGAGAGGGAGGACGACCCTGTGTTCTGTATTACTGATTTGCTGATACATTTGTCTGCAGACCAGCTTGACAAGAGAGCCGCAACGGTTATCGAGGGTGAGGGGCTTGATGTGCTTATAGGCGGTGCACCGCTTGAGGGTGAGGAAAAGGAGCCTGTTAAAGCGAATATTTTAAAGCTTCTTAAGGAAACCTATGGTATTGATGAGGATGATTTTGTGTCTGCGGAGCTTGAGGTGGTTCCTGCCGGAGCAAGCAGGGATTTAGGCATTGACAGAAGCATGGTATTGGGATATGGACAGGATGACCGCATTTGTGCATTTACATCTCTTTATGCGATGATAAAGGAGCCTGAGGTTAAGACGACAACCTGCTGTCTGCTCGTTGATAAAGAGGAGATTGGCAGTGTCGGTGCAACAGGCATGCGTTCAAAATTCTTTGAAAATATTCTTGCTGAGCTTATGAATCTGATGGGACAGTACAGTGAGCTTGCATTAAGACGCTGCCTTGCAAATTCACAGATGCTTTCGTCAGATGTAAGCGCAGGCTTTGACCCGTTGTATGCAAGCGTATTTGAAAAGAAAAACAGTGCATTTTTAGGCAAGGGCATGGTATTTAACAAGTATACCGGAGCAAGAGGCAAGAGCGGTTCAAATGACGCAAATGCAGAGTACATAGCGAAGCTCAGGGCTGCGCTTGACGCTGAAAGCATTAAGTATCAGACTGCGGAGCTTGGAAAGGTTGACGCTGGCGGCGGCGGTACGATTGCATATATTATGGCACTATACGGCATGGACGTGATTGACTGCGGTATTGCGATTATGAGCATGCATGCGCCGTGGGAGGTTTCAAATAAAGAGGATATAATTCAGACCATTAACGGGTATCGCGCATTTTTATCTTATAGTTTTTTATAAGATAAAAGCTTCTCAGTATTAACCGTACTGTGGCAGAGAAGCTCGTCTGAGGGATTCAATCATATAAAAAAATAAGGAGTTTGGAAATGGATGATTATTTAAAGGCGGCATTTAATCTAATGATTAATCTTAAGGCTTCGGTATCGCCTTTTCATACGGTAAAATATGCTAAGGAGTGGCTTTCGGAGGCTGGCTTTGAAGAGCTTGCTGTACAGGAGGTCTGGAAGCTTGAAAGAGGCGGCAGATATTATGCGGATATATATGGCACAACTCTTTTTGCCTTTTGCGTGGGTGAGGATTTTACGCCGCAGGAGGGCTTAAGGATAGCTACAGCGCATACCGACTGGCCGTGCCTTAGGATTAAGCCGGCAGCAGAAGTCGTTAAGGACAATTACAAGGCTCTGAATGTGGAAGTGTACGGCGGTCCGATTCTGAACACATGGCTTGACAGACCGTTAAGCATCGCCGGAAGAGTGACCGTAAAGAGCAGCGAAAATGAGACAAGAAATGTATTTGTTGATTTTAAGCGCAGCATACTTACGATACCGAATCTTGCAATTCACATGAACAGGGATGTCAATAAGGGCGCCGAGCTTAACAAACAGACTCATATGCTTCCTGTGATGGGCATGTCATGTGAGGGCGAGAATGAAAAGGATTATTTTATGGATATGCTTGCAAAGGAGATAAATGCAGACAAGGACGACATATTGTATTATGACCTCTATGTATATAATAATGACGCTGCGCAGCTTCTCGGCGCAGACAGTGATTTTATTTCATCACCGAGAATCGACAATGTAACCGGAGTCAATGCCTGTATTAATGCTATTATTGCGGCTGCAAATTCAAAGAATATCAGCATGGCGGTGCTTTATGATAATGAGGAGATAGGCAGTGAAACAAAGCAGGGCGCAGGCTCTGCGATTACAGAGATTATTATTGAGAAAATCATGTGTGCACTTGGCATTTCACGCGAAGAGTATCTTGCAATGATTTTCAAAAGCATGATTCTTTCGATAGATGTGGCGCACGGAGCGCACCCGCATTATCCTGAAAAAAATGATATAACGTCGAAGACTTCATTAAACAAGGGTGTGGTTATTAAGACAAATGCAAACCAGAGCTATGCGACGGACGCAGATGCGATAGGGAAGATTAAGCTTATATGTGAACGAAATGACATTCCATATCAGATATTTACAAACCGCTCGGATATACGGGGAGGAAGCACTATAGGAAGCATAGTTTCGGCATTCACCGCAATGAGTACGGTAGACATTGGCGTGCCTATACTTGCGATGCATTCGGCGAGAGAGCTTATGGGTGTTAAGGATATGGCAGCGCTTAATGAGTTAACCGTTGATTTTTATAACTCATAATATTTTGTTAACAAATTGTTAAATGTGGTTTTGATACTTTTAAAATATAGTTAATGGTGCTATTATATATAGTATAGAAAACTACATGGAGACGATTGTTATGAAATATAAGATTATTATTGACAGAGAATGTGAGCTTACAGATAAGATTGAAGGCTGTGATTATGTCAGCATCATTAATCCACACAAAAGAAGTGAGGCAGATGAGGGTAGCGCAAAGTATTTAAAGCTTATTATGAATGGTATTCAGAATTATAAGGGCTCATTTCCGTTTCCTGATGATTTTAAGAGGGAATATGAGTGTGATGCAGACGTTATATTTGTGGTGACTATTTCAAGAAAGCTTTGCGCATCGTTTGCGAGCGCTGCAATTGGCAGAAGCCTTTATTATGATGAGCATGGAGAGGACAAGAGGATTAAGGTTGTTAATTCCAATGCAGTATCCAGAGGCGAGGCAAGGATAGTGGAAACTATCATAGACCGTATAGAAGAGGGATGCTCGTATGAGGATATATGCAGAAGCGTTTCGGAGCTTAAGAAGCGCCTTAACAAAGAATTTTTAGCTGAGCTTTGCGAATACAAGAGAGTTGCATTTCAGTAGACATTTGATAAATGGTTATAAAGCTCCGTGCTTTGCTTTTTTGGCAGAGTTCGGGGCTTTTGTTTAGTGTTGGTGAGTATAAATTCTGACAATAAGCTTTTATAATTTTGGACACCTTTTCTACTGACAATTAGCCTGAAAATCATTTTATCCCTACTCTTGACAAAGAACCATAATTTAACTTATTCCAACTCTTGATAACGTATAATAATTTAGCTTATCCGTCACGCTTGACAAAGAGCCAAAAAAACACCGCCCATAATGGGCGGCGCTTTAAAACACATTAGAAAACTTTTTAAATTATGCTCTCTTCTTTGAATAAACAAGAACAGCACCTGCAAATAATACTACTAAGCAAGCGATAACTGTAGGAACGCTTGTTGAACCTGTATTAGCAGCACCTGAGTTGTTGTTTGAAGGTGTTGTACCCTTTGATGCATTGTCGTTATTAGCAGCAGGAGCAGCAGCGCCATCATGTGATGATGTGCCAGCGCTTGTTGGAGATGTCATAAGTCTTGCATCTGAAATCTTGAATGATGCTGAATTAAGATCTGGGCTTAAGTAGTGTAAATGTAAGCCTCTGAAGTCTCCTATATTGATACCAATCTTTGATAAATCAAGAACGATTGTTGTATCGCTGCTTGGATTTGTAGGGATAGCACTTCCATCAACTGTAACGAACTTCTTAACCTGATCGTTTGTGAACCAGTAAGGACCTACGTTTGAATCATCTTCTTTGTTGAACTCAATACGTAATGTTGAGATATCACCTGAATATGTAAGCTGTAAGTACTTGTAATCTGATGTAGCTTCCTTTGTTGTAGCAAAGCCAAGATACTTGTACTCCGGAGCACTTGCTGAGTACTCACCGATAAGTGAACTAGCACCTGCATCACCGTTTAATACGATGTCATCAGCTGCCATAGCAGTAATTGAGCAAAGGCCTAAAAGTAAAGCCAGTGTCATGATAGTTGCAATGATTTTTTTCATTGACTTAACCCTCCTTAAAAATATAAAGTTGTAATGTGTTACATGAAGCATGGTTTGTATAAATTGTTTTAAGTAAATGAAAAAACAATATACAAATTCACCTTAATGCTATAACGAACATGAAAACACATGTTTACTTTATAGTATCACTTGTGCAGTTTGTTGTCAATATAAAAGGAGGCTAAAACCCGAAGTATTGTAATTTTTTTAGGTGATAAAAGGTTTTTGTTTTCACAAAAAAAGTGCTGGCACAATGATGTTTTATGTGATAAACTTTGGTTAGATATAACTAAGGAGGCACTTTAAATGGTTAAAATGATTTTATCGGTCGATGGCATGATGTGCGGAATGTGCGAAGCACATATAAATGATGTTGTTCGCAGAACATTCAATGTAAGAAGCGTTACGTCTTCGCATAAGACGGGAGAGACTGTTATTATAACAGATGAAAAGCTTAATGAGAGTAAACTGAAAGCTGTTATAGGAGAAACAGGCTACAGGGTGTTGAATGTTAGAACGGAGCAATACGTCAAAAAAAGTCTGTTCAGCTTCTTTAAAAATAAATAAATATGTTCATGAAAGTTTGAACAGTGAATTTATATATTTTTTATTGTTTTTAAAGATAAATTCTTAAATAAGTGTTGACATAAGCAAAACGATTGTGTACAATTGAATTACAAACAACTAAAACAACAGGAGGTAATTACTATGTCAATTTATGATTTTACTGTAAAGGCTCAGGATGGAAGCGATGTGTCACTTTCTGATTATAAGGGTAAGGTTCTTCTTATTGTAAATACGGCAACAGGCTGTGGCTTCACACCTCAGTACAGTGATTTACAGGATTTATATGATGAACATCACAAGGATGGTCTTGAAATACTTGATTTTCCGTGCAACCAGTTTGGAGAGCAGGCTCCGGGGGATGATGAGGAGATTCATACATTCTGTACAGGCCGCTTCGGCATTACATTCCCGCAGTTTTCAAAGATTGATGTGAATGGAGATGATGCGATTCCGCTTTACAAGTGGCTCACTGAAAACACAACATTTGAGGGCTTTGACAAGAATCCTATGGGCGTTGTTATGGGACAGGTTCTTAAGAAGATTGACAAGGATTATAAGAACAACAGCGCAATTAAGTGGAACTTCACAAAGTTTTTGATTGACAGGGAGGGCAATATTTCAGCAAGATTTGAGCCTATGACCTCATTAAAGAAGGTTAAGGAGAAGGTTGAAGAGTTATTGTAATAATAAAATGATATCTGTTAAGAGCTTTTTTGAATTACAATAGCTGTTTTAGCAAAGGAGGAAATGTAACGTGCGCTATAATTATAAAACAGAATACACATGCTCACAGCTTATCAGCTTTGATATTGATGGAGATGTAATCAGTAATGTAGAGTTTTTAGGCGGCTGCAACGGAAACCTTAAGGCTATATCCACACTGGTTGACGGCTGGACTGTTGATCAGATTGAAAATAAGCTTTTAGGAATTACGTGCGGAAGACGTCCTACCTCATGCTCTGACCAGCTTGCAAAGGCTGTAAGAGCTGCATATGAGGCTGAGAATTCAGAGAGCGCAGTGCAGCCTGTTGAATAGTAGAATTGATACGGCGTCGTCTTATTTGGGATGGCAGATTGGAGCTTGTTATGAGAGAAGACACATATGATGTGTTGAGAATTAAAAATCAGCTATGTTTTCCTTTGTATGCATGTGCCAGAGAGGTTATTAAGCAGTACAAGCCATTTTTAGACAGCCTTGATCTTACTTATACGCAGTATATTACTATGATGGTTTTGTGGGAAGAAAAATCACTCACGGTAAAGGAGCTTGGTGATATACTTTATCTGGATTCGGGAACGCTTACTCCGCTTCTTAAAAAGATGGAGACAAAGGGCCTTATTACAAGAAAGCGTTCCATGCAGGATGAAAGAAGCCTTATAGTCTCAATTACGCAAAAGGGTGATGCGCTTAAGGAAAAGGCAGTAGAAGTTCCTGCAAAGCTGGCGCAGACATTAAAGCTTACGCCGGATGAATGTGTGCAGCTTCACGGACTTTTGAACAAGATGCTGGATTAATATATTTGAAATAACATAGCCTGCCGGTTACAACGGCAGGCTGAATTATTATATAGGATACCGGTATTGTTTAAGGAACATTCATTATATGATGGGTTATATACTGATTATGCTTGATTACAGACTGATATTGAGTATAATGTTTTATATAAAATAAGTACGAAATGAGGTGCAGCCATGGAACAGATTGAGAGAATATCATACATGGAGAATATTTTAGACGATGCGTCATCAGCAGTAAACAAGCTGTCAGAGGCGCTTGAGGAGTATTGCGGAATTCAGGACAGATATATGGAGCTTTATGAGTATTATGGCGGTGATTTATGGGTTGAAGATTTTGAGGCAGATGAAGCGGGAAAGCTCCCTAAGGATTTAAAGCGCGGGGTTTTATCAGAGGATGCGGTTTATGACCTGATTACAGATAACAAGGAGCTTGTTGTAAAAATGCTTGAAACTGCTGCTGAATCAATAAAGAAAACTTTAGCTTGATTTTTTTTCTATTTACGATAAAATTATATATAATATGCATTTAGCGGACGTTTTGTTGAATTATTCATATAAGTACACATGTGCCCGGTAACGCGTATATTTCAGAATAACATCCCGAAAGGAGTCATTATATATGAGCCAGTCATACAATCCAAAGGTGATTGAGAAGAAGTGGCAGCAGGTCTGGCAGGATGAGAAGGCCTTTGCTGCTACAGAGGATTACAGCAAACCAAAGTTTTATGCATTAGTTGAGTTCCCTTATCCGTCAGGACAGGGACTTCATGTAGGACATCCGCGTCCATATACTGCACTTGATATCGTTGCAAGAAAGAGGAGAATGCAGGGATACAATGTGCTTTATCCTATGGGCTGGGATGCATTCGGTCTTCCTACCGAAAACTATGCGATAAAGAACAAGATTCATCCTAGAATTGTTACAAAGAACAATGTTGCAAGATTTAAAGGACAGCTTCAGGCTCTCGGTTATTCATTTGACTGGGACAGAGAGGTTAATACTACAGACCCGAATTATTATAAGTGGACACAGTGGATATTCCTTAAGTTATTTAAGGCAGGACTTGCATATAAGTCAGAGATGCCGATTAACTGGTGTACATCATGTAAGTGCGGTCTTGCAAATGAAGAGGTTGTAAATGGCGTATGCGAGCGCTGTGGAAGCGAGGTAGTCCGCAAGGTTAAGAGCCAGTGGATGCTTAAGATTACCGCTTATGCCGACCGTCTTATAGATGACCTTGATACAGTTGATTATATTGAGCGTGTTAAGGTATCACAGAAGAACTGGATTGGACGCTCAAACGGTGCTGAGGTTGAATTCAGCATTAAAGACAAGGAAGAGAAGCTTAAGATTTATACAACACGTCCGGATACATTATTCGGCGTTACTTACATGGTTGTATCTCCTGAGCACCCTTATCTTGACAAGTATAAGGACGAGATAAAGAACTGGGACGAGATTATTGCGTACAGGGAGCTGGCTGCAAAGAAGTCTGATTTCGAGCGTACAGAGCTTGCAAAGGATAAGACAGGCGTACAGATAGACGGACTTACAGCGATTAATCCAGTAAATGGCGAGGAGATTCCAATCTGGGTTTCTGATTATGTACTTATGTCCTACGGAACTGGTGCTATTATGGCGGTTCCTGCACATGACGAAAGAGACTGGGAGTTTGCAAAGAAGTTCGGACTTCCGATTATAGAGGTTATTGCCGGCGGCAATGCTGATGAAGCTGCATTTACCGATGTTGCAACAGGAACACTTGTAAACTCAGGCTTCCTTACAGGTATGAGTGTTGCCGATGCAAAGGAGGCAATTATCAACTGGCTTGTTGAGAAGGGCGTTGGTGAGGCTAAGAGAAACTTTAAGTTAAGAGACTGGGTATTCTCAAGACAGAGATACTGGGGCGAGCCTATTCCGATTGTGAAGTGTCCTAAGTGCGGATTCGTTCCGATTGACGAAAGTGAGCTTCCGTTAGAGCTTCCTGAGGTTGAGAACTACGAGCCTACAGACAATGGCGAGTCTCCGATTGCAAAGATAAGAGACTGGGTTGAGACAACATGTCCGTGCTGCGGCTCTCCTGCAGAGCGTGAGACCGATACCATGCCGCAGTGGGCAGGCTCATCATGGTATTTCTTACGTTATATCGATCCGACAAATGATGAGGCACTTGCAAGCCCTGAGGCATTAAAATACTGGCTTCCGGTTGACTGGTACAATGGCGGTATGGAGCATACAACGCTTCACCTTCTGTATTCACGCTTCTGGCATAAGTTCCTCTATGATGAGGGCGTAGTTCCTTGTCCGGAGCCATACCAGAAGAGAACCTCACACGGTATGATTCTCGGTGAGAACGGCGAGAAGATGAGTAAGTCAAGGGGCAATGTTGTAAATCCTGATGATATTGTGAATGATTACGGTGCAGATACGCTCCGTACCTATGAGATGTTCATCGGCGCATTTGACCTGGCGGCTTCATGGTCGGAGGACGGCGTAAAGGGCTGCAGACGTTTCTTGGACAGAGTATGGAAGCTTCAGGACATTGTAAATGACAAGACCGGCTACAGCAAGGACTTAGAGACAAAGATTCACCAGACAATCAAGAAGGTATCAAGCGACTTTGAGACACTTAAATACAATACCGGTATTGCTGCAATGATGGCGCTTATCAATGATTATTATAAGGCCGGCAGCATTACGAGGGATGATTTCAATGTATTGCTTGTACTGTTAAATCCTGTTGCACCACATATCACAGAAGAGCTTTGGAGTATTATGAACTATGGCGGCAGAGTATACCAGACCTCATGGCCTGAGTATGACGAGGCTAAGACTGTTGAAAATACTGTTGAAATCGGTATTCAGGTAAACGGCAAGATTCGCGGCAGCGTAAAGCTTCCGAAGGATGTTTCAAAGGAAGATGCTATTAAGGCTGCTAAGGAAGTGGTTGCAGACAAGCTTACGGACAATATTATAAAGGAGATTTACGTTCCTGGTAAGATTATAAATATCGTATGTAAATAAAAATATAATCTGAAATTAAGCCTCTGCTTGTATGGCAGGGGCTTTTCGTATATAATAATGTTAAGATGTATATGCATGGTTGATGCTGTTTATATCAGGCAATGTAAAAATAGTGGTAAAAAGAGGAGAAGACATATGAAGAAAAACCATATTTTAAGGCTGACAGAAGTTGTATTGGTGATTGTTATGATATTATCAATATGCTCATGTACAAAGAAAAATCAGACAAATGACACACCTGACGACACTGCGAGCAATATGATGAATATTCCAAAGGCTGAAAACAAAACACAGGAAGATTTCAATGCACTTATGCAGGAGATTTTTGAGAATGAAGTCACTGCAGACATTTATACCTTGTCTACTATGGTAAAGAACGTTGAAAGCTTTGGCATAAATATTCCGAAGGATATAAGCTTTGATTCTTTTTCAGTTGAAACAGACAAGGAAAAAGATGAAGAAGAATTGAATAAGATGAAAGGATTTTTAGCAAGGCTGCAGGAGATTAATACTGATGAGTTGACGGATTATCAGAGGTTTGCATATAAGAAGGTATGCAGGGAGCTGGAGGTAAGCATTGAATCGTATGATTTAAATGAACTATATTCTCCGCTTGCAATAAACAACGGATGGCTTTCAAATGCCCAGATTGGCATGTATGAGTATATATTTGATGATGAGCAGGATTTAATAAACTATCATAAGCTGCTTGAGACATTTCCGGGCATTATGGAAAGTATTCCGGGGTATATTCAGATGCAGATTGATGAATACGACTATGCTCCTACTGACAATATGATATCTGAAAGTCAGTATATGCTTGATATGCTTACAGAGCTTGAGAACAATCCTTTCATTGACGGATATGATTCAAAGGTTGATAAAATGAAGCTTGACAAGTCTGTAGCAGATAAATACAAAGCTGAAAATAAAGCCTTTGTTAAGGACAAGCTAATACCGGCTTTTGAAAAATTCAATGACGATATAACTGAGTTTTATGGATCAACAGAGGTTTCAGAAGGCTTATACTGGGCTGATGGTGGAGAAGAATATTATAACTACCTCCTCAAGGGCTACGGTTTTGACTGTGATGCGGACGAGATGTTTGAATATCTTTATGATAAGGCAGTTTTGACAATAAATGCAGAGATAGAGTTTTATTACGGTGGCTATGACGGAAGTGATATAGGAAATGATATTAACGTTCCGGAAAAGCCGCAGGATATGATGGCAGATCTGGTAAAAAAATTTACCGGTGAATTTCCGTCAGTTAAGAATAAGGGATACAATATAGAGTATCTTCCAAAATCAATGGAAATAGAAGGCATGCTTGCGTACTGTGTTACAAATCGTCTTGATGATGCAAATGCATTAACCCAGATTAAGGTAAATGAAGATGCAGTGGGCGATGACCAAATGCAGCTTTATAATACATTGTCGCATGAGGGCTTCCCGGGACATATGCTGCATGGAAGCTATTATTTAAATGCGGTACAGTATCCAATAGAAGGATTGATAACTGATTTAGGATATATGGAGGGCTGGGCGAGATTTGTAGAAAATAAGTCTTTTTATAAAACCGGAATTCGTACAAAAGACGCTGATTTTTCAAAAATCGACAATGATTTGAATTATACAATCTGCGGATTATATGATGTAGCAGTAAATGGCCTCGGATATGATGCAGAGGATCTTGCAGGACTTATGAATGATTTACAGTTGAATGGTGATGCTGAATACGCACAGTATATTATTGATTCATTTTGTTCAGACCCGGGACTGTATATTCCGTATTCTGCCGGATATTGGTATACTAATGATTTAATCAAGGAATATAAAAAAGCAAACAGCAGCATGAAGGATTCCGAGATTTACGAAAAGTATATGTCACTCGGACCAACCTCGTTTGGCATACTCAGAGAATATCTGCTTGGTGAATAATATAATAATAAAAAAATAGCAATTGGATTTTACAATATGAAAAGTAAGAAAGCTCTGCAATTTACGTTACCGTAAGCTGCAGAGCTTTTAGTCATAGTCAATATCGTCTGACAAGATTGTTCGGAATTAATTATGCTCAATTGTGTTTTCCTGTACGCCCTGACGCTTTCTTGCCATCTCGTCGTTTGCAAGATATTCGTCATAGGTTGTAATCTTGTCAATAAATCCGTTTGGCGTAAATTCCATGATTCGGTTTGCTGTAGTCTGTACAAACTGGTGGTCATGGCAGGTAAAGAGAATTACGCCCGGGTACTTGATAAGCGCATTGTTAAGCGCTGTGATTGATTCCATGTCAAGGTGGTTGGTAGGCTCATCAAATATAAGTACATTTGTTGCCTGAATCATCATCATGGAAAGCTGGCAGCGCACGCGCTCTCCTCCTGAGAGTACATTTAACTTCTTAATACCGTCGTCGCCGGCAAAAAGCATTCTTCCGAGGAAGCCTCTTACATAGGTAACATCCTTGACAGGAGAAAACTGTGTAAGCCAGTCAACTATCTGCATATCGCTTGCAAATTCAGCAGTATTGTCCTTTTCAAAATATGCCTGAGTGGTTGTAACTCCCCACTTATAGGTTCCTTCGTCGGGCTCCATCTCGCCTGCAAGAATCTTAAAGAGGGTAGTCTTTGCAAGCTCATTTGAACCTACAAAAGCAACCTTGTCATTTCTGCCGAGAATAAATGAAATGTTGTCAAGCACCTTTACACCGTCTATAGTCTTTGAAAGACCCTCAACAGTAAGCACCTCATTACCGATTTCACGCTCCGGGCGGAAGTCGATGTAAGGATATTTACGGCTTGAAGGCTTAATCTCATCAAGCTGGATTTTTTCAAGAGCCTTCTTTCTTGAGGTTGCCTGCTTTGACTTTGAGGCATTTGCAGAGAAACGCTGAATGAATTCCTGAAGCTCCTTAATCTTTTCTTCCTTCTTTTTGTTGGCTTCCTTCATCTGCTTAATCATAAGCTGGCTTGACTCATACCAGAAATCATAATTTCCGGCGTAGAGCTGAATCTTGGCATAATCAATGTCAGCAGTATGTGTACATACTTTATTTAAGAAATATCTGTCGTGCGATACGACGATAACCGTGTTCTCAAAATTGATGAGGAATTCCTCAAGCCATGCAATGGCGTCAAGGTCAAGATGGTTAGTAGGCTCATCAAGCAGAAGAATGTCAGGATTGCCGAACAAAGCCTGTGCAAGCAGCACCTTTACCTTGGCGTTACCATCTAAATCCTTCATGAGACTGTAGTGAAGGTCAGGCTCAATACCAAGACCATTAAGCAGGGTAGCGGCATCAGATTCTGCCTCCCAGCCGTTCATATTTGCAAATTCACCCTCAAGCTCAGCAGCCTTTATACCGTCTTCCTCTGAAAAATCCTCTTTCATATAGATGGCATCCTTTTCCTTCATAATCTCAAAAAGTCTTGGATTGCCCATCATAACAGTGTCTATAACCGTACATTCGTCATACTGGAAATGGTCCTGCTTTAAGAAGGAAAGTCGCTGTCCCGGAGTAATGGTTACATCTCCCTTTGAAGGCTCAATCTCGCCTGTCAAAATCTTAAGGAAGGTTGATTTACCTGCACCGTTTGCACCGATAAGACCATAGCAGTTTCCCTCTGTAAATTTAATATTTACATCCTCAAATAAGGCTTTTTTGCCAAAACGCAAAGTAACATTGTTTGCACTAATCATATTTACTAATCTCCATTCTGCCATATAACGGCACAGATACTGATGAAAATGAGTTTCGTTTTTTGACCCTATCCTCATATTATACATAAAACTTTTCTTAATGCAAGAAGAAAGCATATTTCTTTTTATTCTTTCATTCCATTTTTTCGTTTTTTGTAGTAGAATTGATAAAGGAGACATTTTTTTAGGAGGTGCACTATGGACAGAATTATAAAAGTTACAGGAAAAGGCAGATTATCGTTAAAGCCTGATACAATTAATCTTACGCTTAACTTATCTGATTCATGCGAAAGCTATGAAGAGACACTTAAGAAATCGGCAGAGCAGTCAGAGGTGTTAAGAGAGTGCCTTGAGAAGATAGGGTTTAAAAAGAATAAATTAAAGACTGTTTCATTTAATGTAGATACAAAATATGAAGGATATTCTGACGAACACGGCAACTGGAAGCAGCGCTTTGCAGGTTACGAGTTCAGACACGATTTCAAGCTTGAGTTTGCCGCAGACAACGAGCTGCTTGGAAAGGTATTGTATGCACTTGCAAATTCAAGTGTCACGCCTGAGTTTAATATTGCTTATACCGTCAAGGATACTGAAAAGGCAAAGAATGAGCTTTTAGCAAAGGCAGTTGCAGATTCAAAGGCAAAAGCAGAGGTGCTCACGGCAGCCTCGGACGTTAAGCTTGGAGAGATTATAAGAATTGATTATTCATGGGATACCATCGATTTTGCGGTAAGACCGGTCAACAGAATGTTGAAGAGTGCAGCAACCTATGATACGGCAGAGGCAGCCGGTTACAGCATGGATATAGTGCCTGAGGATATCAATGTTACAGATACAGTTACAGTAGTTTGGAGAATATATTGATGAAGAAGCTTATTTCATGGAACGTAAACGGCCTCAGGGCTTGTGTTACAAAAGGATTTATGGATTATTTTAATGAGGCTGACGCAGATTTTTTCTGCATTCAGGAGAGCAAGCTTCAGGAGGGGCAGATAGAGCTTGATATGCCCGGTTATTATGGCTACTGGAATTATGCCGAGAAAAAGGGTTATTCGGGAACAGCGATATTTGCGAAGGAAGAGCCTGTAAGCGTGAGCTATGGCATTGGTATTGAGGAGCATGACAAAGAAGGAAGAGTTATAACTTTGGAGTATCCTGAATATTATATTGTTACATGCTATACGCCGAATTCACAGAACGAGCTTGCAAGACTTGATTACCGCATGGTATGGGAGGATGATTTCAGGGCATATCTTAAGAGATTGGAGAAGAACAAGCCGGTTATTTTCTGTGGGGACTTAAATGTGGCTCATAGGGAGATAGATTTAAAAAATCCTAAGACCAACAGAAACAATGCAGGTTTTACTGATGAAGAACGCGCAAAGTTTAGTGAGCTTTTAGACAGCGGCTTTATTGATACGTTCAGGTATTTCTATCCTGATACAGAGAATGTTTATTCGTGGTGGTCCTACAGATTCAAGGCAAGAGAAAAGAATGCAGGCTGGCGTATTGACTACTTCTGTGTGTCAGAATGCTTAAAGGACAGGCTTGTAAGTGCTGCAATACATACGGAGATTATGGGCTCTGACCATTGTCCTGTGGAGTTATGCATAGAAATATAATATTCAGGGCGGCAGCGAAAGCTGCCGCCGGAAGAAAAATTATGGAGTCATACAATGAATTTACTGACTATAGAGAATATGTCAAAGCAGTATACTGAGAGGATGCTGTTTGACAATGTGAGCTTCAGTGTTAATGAGGGAGACAAGATTGGTATTATCGGCATCAACGGAACCGGAAAAACAACACTTCTTAGAATTATTGCGGGGCTTGAACAGCCTGATGCCGGAAGTGTCGTAGTGGGCAATGGCCTTTCAATAAGGTATCTGTCGCAGTCGCCCGTGTTTGAGCCGGGAGAAACAGTGCTTGAGGCTGTGGTTCGTGGTAATGCCTCGCCCGGTGAAGAATGGAGTGTAGAAAGCGACGCAAAAACGGTTCTCAATAAGCTTGGAATTACTGATTTTGATGAAAAGGTAGAGGTGCTTTCAGGCGGGCAGCGTAAGCGTGTTGCGCTGGCGTCTACTGTGCTTTCAAAGGCTGATATATTAATTATGGACGAGCCGACAAACCATCTTGACAGCGAGATGTCGGCCTGGCTGGAGGATTATTTAAAAAGATTTAACGGTGCGCTTGTGCTTGTAACACATGACAGGTATTTCCTTGACAGTGTTACAAACTGCATAGTTGAGATAGACAAGGGCAGTCTGTACCGCTATCAGGAGAACTATTCGGGCTTTCTTGAGCTTAAGGCACAAAGAGAGGAGATGGCGCTTGCATCGGAAAGAAAGCGCCAGTCCATACTCAGAAAGGAAATTGCGTGGATTATGCGCGGCGCAAGAGCGCGCTCCACAAAGCAGAAGGCGCATATACAGCGGTATGAGGAGCTGAGAGACCGTAAGGGCCCTGAATTTGATCAAAGCGTTGAGCTTAAATCAGCTGCAAGCAGACTAGGCAGAACTACAGTTGAAATTGATAATATAAGTAAGAGCTATGGAGACAAGCTTTTATTCAAAAATTTTACTTATTATTTCCTGAAGAATGACAGGATTGGTATTGTGGGGCATAATGGCTGCGGTAAATCCACGCTTTTAAAGATTATTAACGGACTGGTTGAACCCGATACGGGAAGTGTAACAATTGGACAGACAGTAAAACTTGGCTATTTCTCGCAGGAAAATGAATACTTAGACAATGATTTAAGAGTGATTGATTATATCAGGGAGACAGCGGAGTATATTCGTACCGATGACGGACTTGTGAGCGCCTCGGCAATGCTCGAGAAGTTCCTTTTCCCACCACAGGTGCAGTATACGAAGATAGAGAAGCTTTCGGGCGGTGAAAAGCGCAGGCTTTATCTGCTGAATGTGCTTATGAGTGCGCCGAATGTGCTTATCCTTGATGAGCCGACAAATGACCTTGATATTAAAACACTTACTATTTTAGAGGATTATCTGGACAGCTTTGCGGGAATTGTCATTTCGGTATCGCATGACAGATATTTTCTGGACAGAACGTGTACAAGAATATTTGCTTTTGAGGATGGCGGTATTATAAAACAGTACGAGGGCGGCTATACTGATTATGAGTTAAAGAAAAGAGACAGCATATCAGAGCGTGAGCCTGCAAAAAAAGATAAAAAGTCTTCGGAGCAGGCAAATAAGCAGGAATATGTAAGGACACATTCAAAGAAGCTTAAGTTTACATTTGCAGAACAGAGAGATTATGATACCATAGAAGCGGAGATTGCCGGACTTGAAGAAAAGCTTGCGGATTTGGAGCTTGAGATAGAGAAGGCGGCAAGCGATTACGGCAGATTAAATCAGCTGCTTGGAGAAAAAACAGAGACAGAGACATTGCTTGAAGAAAAAATGGAGCGATGGATGTATCTTGAGGAGCTTGCGGCCAGAATTTCAGAAAACAACTGATTATGAACGGCAGCTTTGGCATATTATTAAAATTATTAATGCTTTAATATTCAGATAGTATGCTGATTCCAGATATATAGGAGGCAGAATGGGTAAGAAATATGAAATTATAGATTCTATATATGGGGCGTTTCCAGTTGGAGTACATATTTACGGTGAATATGTGCATTTTGCTGTGGAGGCGCCGGGAGATAAAGGACTTGTTTTATGCCTTTACGATAAATCCTCAGATGACAATACTCCGGTGGAAAGACTGGCGTTTCCTAAGGAGAACCGTCTGGGAGATATAAGATATATAGATGTCAAAGGGATAGATTTGGATAAAGAGGAGTATAGCTTTGAACTGTCTGACGGAACATTTATCAGAGATGAGTATGCAAAGCAGGTATCCGGCTGGAACAGCTGGGGTGATGTGCGCCGGCTTGAGCAAAGAGAACGATATGGCTTTGCAGGTGATTCGTTTGACTGGGAGGATGATTTAAGACCGCAGACTGCGCTTAATGAGACTATTATCTACAGGCTGCATGTACGTGGATTTACGAAGCATGCCTCATCAGGCGTAAAGCACAAGGGCGAATTTTTGGGAATTGCCGAAAAAATACCATATTTCAAGGAGCTGGGCGTAACCACCGTCGAGCTTATGATTCCTGTTGAATTTAATGAAGTCAGAAGGATGGATTACAATATCAGTCCTTTCGTGGAGAATGATATAAATATCAATTACTGGGGCTATGGAAAGGCATATTATTTTGCACCGAAGGCAGCTTATTCCTCAGAGAATCCTGCAGCTGAATTTAAAATGCTCGTCAAATCCATGCATAAGGCAGGACTTGAGGTAATAATTGAATTGAATTTTGATTATGAAGCGAAGGCGTCGTATGTTATTGACTGCCTAAGATACTGGGCAGAGTATTATCATGTGGACGGCTTTAAGCTTGGCGGAAATGTGCCTTACAGGGCGGTATCAGAGGATGCAGCCTTAAGGAGTCTCAAGCTTTTTGCGGCAAGCTGGGAGGGCTGTATACGCAGAAGAAATCTTATAAGCTGCAACGAAGGCTATATGAATGATATGCGAAGATTTATCAAGGGTGATGAGAACACGCTTACGGGCTATCTTCACAGGATGACAGAAAACCCGGTAAACGGTGCTGTGGTAAATTATTTTGCGGATAACAACACCTTAACCATGATGGATATGGTTTCGTATGACGTTAAGCACAATGAGGCAAACGGTGAGGGAAACCGTGACGGACAGGACTATAATTTCAGCTGGAACTGCGGCTTTGAGGGGCAGACCAGAAAGAAGAAGATTATTGATTTAAGAAGGAAGCTTTTAGGCAATGCATATATTATGCTGTTTTTAAGCCAGGGCATACCTATGCTTCGTGCCGGAGATGAGATGGGGCAGAGCAAGAGCGGCAATAATAATGCATATTGTCAGGACAATAAGACATCATGGATAAACTGGAAGCAGCTTTCAACCAATAAAGATATATATGAATGTGTGAAAAGACTTATAGAGTTTAGAAAAGGGCATGACCTTTTCAGAAAGAAGGACGCGCTCAGGGAGGCGGACTACAATTCCTTTGGATTGCCGGAGTTTTCAATACATGGTGTAGATCCGTGGTATCCTCAGTTTGAGCATTTCAGAAGGCAGCTCGGACTTCTGTATTTTGGCGAATATTCCGCGGGTGAGAATGTCGAGAGCTGTTATATAATTGCAAATATGCACTGGGAGAGTCATGATTTTGTGATTCCGAAGGTTCCGGGCGTGCGCAAATGGAAAGTTATTGCCGATACATCGAAGGCATTTGACAATATTTTTTCAGAAAAGCTTTTTGAGGGACAGTCATATCATATGCAGCCAAGAAGCATGGCGGTATTACAGACCGTAAGGAATACGCATTGCGAAGATGAAGAAGTGATTACTGACAAGAACGCGCAGGAGAAAAAAGATGATAGATAACCTTATAAAAAAATATTATGACTTTATAAGCAGATTTGGTCTGTCATCCTTTCAGCTGAAGGTTATTGCAATAATTACAATGACAATTGATCATACAGGCATCACACTATTGAGGGGAACGCAGTATTATGATATTTGCAGAAATATAGGAAGGCTGGCGTTCCCGATATTCTGCTTCCTTATTACAGAAGGCTTTACAAAAACAAGAGATGTTAAAAAATATGCGTTAAGGCTTTTTATATTTGCCTGTATTTCAGAGATTCCGTTCAATTATATGCTGGATGGAAGGTGGTTTAGCTTTAAACACCAGAACGTATTTTTTACGTTACTGCTCGGCCTTTTGCTGATATGGTGGTATTCATATTTTAATTTGAAAAACCGGTATTATATTGCACTTGCGGGAGTGCCTGCGTTCATGGCGGCAGCGTATTTACTTAAGACCGATTACTCGTGGTGGGGAGTTATGCTGATATTCCTGTTTTATGCTTTTAAGGATAAGCTTCTTTATGCCGCAGGCTTTACAGGTGCATCAATGCTTTTGTATGGCGGAAGAGAAAAATATGCGGTGTTTTCACTTGTCCCGATAATGCTATACAACGGAAAGAAGGGGCATAGCATAAAATATTTCTTTTATGCATATTACCCGTTACATATTATAATTTTATGTGTGTTAAGATACTACATCAGATATCATCATTGATAATATGTCTGATGCAATTTGTTGACAATAAAAATACAGAATGGTAAACTAATAAATTAAAGGACATTTTTGTTTAGGAGGACGATATGATAGACGATAAGAAGACGTTATTCAGCGGTATGCAGGCAACAGGTAATTTAACACTTGGCAATTATCTTGGAGCATTAAAGAACTGGGTAACACTTAATGAAGAATATAACTGCTTTTTCTGCGTGGTTGACGAGCATTCAATTACAGTAAGACAGGACCCTGCAACACTCAGAAAGAGAGCGAGAGACCTTCTCACATTATATATTGCGGCAGGACTTGACCCTGAGAAGAACTGTATTTATTACCAGTCACATGTTTCGGGACATGCAGAGCTTGCATGGATACTTAACTGCTACACATATATGGGCGAGCTTAGCCGTATGACTCAGTTTAAGGACAAGTCAGCAAAGCATGCGGACAATATCAATGCAGGACTTTTTACATATCCTGTGCTTATGGCTGCAGATATTTTGTTATATCAGGCTGATGTTGTGCCGGTAGGTATTGACCAGATGCAGCACCTTGAGCTTACAAGGGATATTGCACAGAGATTTAATGGAATTTACGGTGATGTATTCACGATCCCTGAGGCTTATATCGGCAAGGTCGGAGCGAAGATTATGAGTCTTCAGGACCCTGATAAGAAGATGTCAAAGTCAGATGAGAATGTAAATGCAAGCATTTATCTGATGGATGACCCTGATACAATCATGAGAAAGTGCAAGAGAGCGGTTACTGATTCCGAAGGCGTTATCCTTTACAGGGATGAGCAGCCGGGAATTAAGAACCTTATTAATATTTACAGCGCATGCACGGGAAAAACTCCTGATGAGGTTGTTGCTGAGTTTGACGGCAGGGGCTACGGAGATTTCAAGGTGGCTGTAGGCGAGGCTGTTGTTTCAGTGCTTAAGCCGTTACAGGACGAGCATGCAAGACTTTCAAAGGATAAGGCGTATATTGATAGTGTTATTAAGAATAATGCTGACAAGGCACAGTATTTTGCAACAAAAACACTCAGAAAGGTTCAGCGCAAGATTGGATTCCCTGACAGAGTAAGATAATTATTTATTATAAGCAGGTATGAGATGGCAGATATTGTTTTTAAGGAAAATTCTATAGATGTTGATACATATTTATATCTCAGAGCATCTGTCGGCTGGAAGAAGTTAAGCTATACACAGGCAAAAAAGGCGCTGAAAAACAGCCTTTATACAGTGTACGCCGAAATTGACGGAAGACCCGTAGGCATGGGCAGGGTCGTAGGTGACGGTGCGGTTATATGCTATATTCAGGACCTTATTGTCACGCCTGAGATTCAGGGACAGGGTGTCGGAAGGAAGCTTATAGGGCATCTGAAGGAGTTTGTTCTGGGCATTTCGGAGGAAAATACCGAGATGATGCTTGCGCTTATGTGTGCAAAGGGCAGAGAAAAATTCTATGAGAAGTACGGTTTTATCGCGAGACCGACGCCAAATCTCGGTCCGGGCATGATTATGTATCTGCACAAAAGCATTGAGGATTATGCCGGTGATTCGATTATGTCTTTGCCGGATAATCGTGTAAGGGCAGTTGGCGGCAGGATATGTGCTGCTGATAATGCCAGAGGAAAAGAGAAAGCCTGTAAAGATGATGGGGAGAGTATACAATGATTTATGAAAGAGTTGCCGCATTAAGGGAAATAATGCAGCGAAAAAAGGTTGATGCTTATATAATCCCTACGGCTGATTTTCATCAGTCTGAGTATGTAGGCGATTATTTTAAATGCAGAGAGTACATGTCAGGCTTTACCGGCTCGGCAGGTACTCTTGTGATTACTATGGATAAAGCCGGTCTGTGGACGGACGGAAGATATTTTATTCAGGCAGAGAGTCAGCTGAAGGGCAGCGGAATCACTCTTTACAGGATGGGTGAAGAGGATGTTCCGGGAATTTATGATTTTCTGCTGGAGGAGTTACCGGATGGCGGTTGCATAGGCTTTGACGGCAGAGTGATAAGTGCAAAGCAGGGTGAGGATTTTGAAAAGCTTGCAGGTGAAAAGGACGGTAGGCTTTTTTGTGATGAGGATTTAGTTGATTATATCTGGAAGGAACGCCCTAAGCTGAGCTGTGAGCCTGCATTTTTGCTTCCTGATGAGGTAACGGGAGAGAGCAGACTTAGTAAGATAGCAGGAATCAGAGAAAAGCTTATAGAAGACGATATATATGCGCATATTATAACATCACTGGATGATATTGCGTGGATACTTAATATCCGGGGCGCAGATGTGCTGTATAACCCTGTGGTTCTGTCGTATCTTGTGATTACGGCTGACAGCTGCATTTTATTTATTCAGAAGGATGTGCTTGATGAAAGCATACAAGACATATTTGCTTTTGAAGGAATTGAATTGAGGGATTACGGCAGCTTTTTTAAATATATCAGTACAGTACGTGAAAGAGTGCTTATTGATAAAAAAAGAATCAGTTTTTCAGTTTTAAAGACACTCTCTGCCGCAAAGATAATAGATGCTGATAACCCTTCAATGCTTATGAAGGCAGTAAAAAATGAAGCCGAGATAAGCGGAATGAGGGCTGCACACATTAAGGACGGACTTGCGGTTGCAAGATTCATGCACTGGCTTAAGACTAATATAGGTAAAATGCCAATCACTGAGATTTCGGCGGCTGAAAAGCTTGAAGAGTTCAGAAAAGAATCAGAAGATTATTTAATGCCGAGCTTTGAAACAATTTCGGCGTACGGTTCAAACGGGGCAATAGTTCATTATGCTCCTACTGAAAAGACAAATAAAAAGCTTGAGGACAAGAGCTTTCTTCTGGTGGATTCGGGCGGACAGTATGTAAACGGCACAACGGACATTACAAGAACCTATGCGCTCGGAGAGCTTTCTGATGAGCAGAAGCTTCACTATACTGCGGTGGTTAAGGGTATGCTTGCGCTTGCGGATGCAAAATTTAAGTATGGCTGCAGCGGAGTAAATCTGGATTATATTGCAAGGCAGTATCTATGGAGACTAGGACTTGATTATAATCATGGAACAGGTCATGGCGTGGGCTTTATATTAAATGTTCATGAAGGTCCGAATGGATTTCGATGGAGGGAGCCTTCGGGAAATGGCGCAGTACTTGAAGCAGGTATGATTACGTCGGACGAGCCGGGAATATATATTACAGACAGATATGGAATCAGAATAGAAAATCTTATACTTTGTACGGAAAAAGAGAAAAATGAATATGGACGCTTCTTAGGCTTTGAACACCTTACGATGGCACCTGTTGATTTGGATGCTATAGACATTTCCTCAATGGAAAGAGAGGATGTTGAAAGATTAAATAATTACCATAAGCTTGTTTATGAGGCGTTGAGTCCGTATATGTCTGTCGAAGAAAGAGTATGGCTTGGCGAATATACCAGAGAAATATAAATGTCAGGAGGCTGGACGTTTTATGCGAAAAAAAATGCTTTTTGTATTTAATCCGACTTCAGGCAAGTCGTTAATAAAAAATAAGCTCGTTGATATTCTTGATGTGTTTACTAAAGCAGGATATGAGATAGAGGTTTACGTTACGCAAAAAAGTCTTGATGCTACGGAGATTATTGCACGAAAGGGAAATCAGTATGATTTGGTAGTCTGCAGCGGCGGCGACGGAACGCTTAATGAAACCGTAAACGGAATTATGCAGTTTGATGAGCAGGAAAGACCATGTATTGCATATATTCCCGCAGGAACGACCTGCGATTTTGCTTCATCTCATAAAATACCTAAAAACATGGTTCATGCCGCAGAGTTTATTGTTAAGGGCAGACCGCATGGCGTGGACGTAGGACAGTTTGCCGACAAATATTTTGATTATGTCGCAACCTTCGGAGCATTTACCGATATTCCGTATAAGACATCAAGGGAGTCAAAGAAGCTGCTTGGACATTCGGCATATGTGTTAGAGGGAGCAAAAAGCTTAAATAAGATAAAGCCATATACGGTAAGGGTTGAATGTGAGGAATTTAATTTTAATGGCAAGCTGCTTGTCGGAATGGTGAGCAATTCCAACCAGATTGCAGGCTTTAAGGGCTTGAATGGAAAGGATTCGAGACTTGACGATGGAGAGTTTGAAGTTCTGCTTCTGGAGTATTCAAAAAATCCTCTTGATTTTATTGATATGATGAAGGGGCTTTTGCAGCCGTCATATAAGTGCCCTTATATACACAGATTTAAGACTAAAGAGATAAAATTTATTTCAAAGGAGAGCATTGCCTGGGATATAGATGGAGAATTTGGCGGTAAATATACTGAAGCTGTAATAAAAAATCACCATCAGGCAATGAAGCTTATAAAATAATGTCGAAAAAAACAAAAAATTTGTGTCATATCCTTTACATTTATATCGAAATGTTATATAATATTTGTTACTTTGGGTTGCTATACGATTAACCCGAATTATGAAACTTTTCACTTTTCGAAAGGACGATGTATAGTGGAAAAAGACAAATTTTTAGCAAGCCTTCAGAAGCTGGTTGAGCTTGGCAAGAGCAAAAAGAACGTTTTGGATATGAATGATATCAATGATTTCCTCGGACCTGCGGATTTGACGCTTGAACAGATGGAGCATTTGTACACATATCTGGAGAATAACGGTATTGATGTCCTGCACGTTATGAATGATGATTTGACTATTGAAGAGAGTCTTGTGTTAGACGCTGACGAGGACAACTTTAACGTTAACGAAGAAGAGGATATTGAACTCAGTGCCATCGACATGCTTGAAGGTATTGGAACTGAAGACCCGGTTAGAATGTACCTTAAAGAGATAGGTACGGTTCCGCTTCTTACGAATGAAGAGGAATTAAAGCTTGCACAGCTTAAGGCAGAGGGTGATCAGAAGGCAAAGGAAAGACTGATTGAGGCTAACTTAAGACTTGTTGTAAGTATCGCAAAGCGTTACACCGGTCGTGGTATGAGCTTTTTGGACCTTGTACAGGAAGGCAATCTCGGACTTATCAAGGGCGTTGAGAAGTTTGATTACACAAAGGGCTACAAGCTCAGTACATACGCTACATGGTGGATACGCCAGTCGGTTACGAGAGCACTTGCTGACCAGGCAAGAACTATTCGTGTGCCGGTACATATGGTAGAGACAATCAACAAGATGTCAAAGATGCAGAGAAAACTTACTCTTGAACTGGGCTATGAGCCGTCGGTTTCAGAGCTTGCAAGCGCACTTGATATGACCGAGGAGAAGGTCATGGAGATTATGCAGATTGCAAGAGAGCCGGCTTCTCTTGAGACGCCTATCGGTGAAGAGGACGATTCAAACCTTGGCGATTTTGTCGCTGACAGCAACGCAGTAACGCCTGAGGGCAACATTGAGTCGGTTATGCTAAGAGAGCACATAGATACTCTGCTTGAAGACCTTAAGGACAGAGAGCGTCAGGTTATTGTATTGCGTTTCGGACTTGAGGACGGACATCCGAGAACACTTGAGGAGGTTGGCAAGGAGTTCAACGTCACAAGAGAGAGAATACGACAGATTGAAGCGAAAGCACTTCGTAAGCTCAGAAATCCGGTAAGGAGCAAGAGAATACGAGATTTCCTTAGTTAAGACACATAGAGACAAAAAAGCGGGCGCTGTATTTCCAGGTCCGCTTTAATCTTTGTATATCATAAAGCGTATGTATTTTGCTTTAAAGGCAGAGAGAAGCATATTTACTTTAATGAGTTAAAAAAGATGCGTCAGGTGTAAAAGATGCGTCAGACGTAAAAGATGCGTCAGGCGTAAAAGATGCGTCAGGTGTAAAAGATGCGTCAGGCGTAAAAGATGCGTCAGGTGTAAAAGATGCGTCAGGTGGAGAAAATGGCAGGAATAATTAATTATCAAAAAGAATTGGAGAAGACAATTAAGAGCTTTAACGGCATGAAGCCATCACTGCTGTTACATGCGTGCTGTGCGCCGTGCAGCAGCTATGTTCTTGAATATCTTGCGGATTATTTTGATATTACTCTTTTTTATTATAATCCGAATATAACCTATAAGGATGAGTACGAAAAAAGAGTGCAGGAGCTTAAGAATTTAGTGAAGCTTATGAAGCTTGATATTCGTATTATCGAAGGCAAATATGAGCCGGAAAGATTCTTTCAGATGGCAAAGGGGCTCGAGAAGCTTGCAGAGGGCGGCGAACGCTGTTTTAAATGCTATGAGCTTCGTTTAAATGAGGCTGCCATTCTTGCAAGACAAATGGATTTTGATTATTTCACAACCACTCTTTCGATAAGTCCCATGAAGAACGCTGAAAAGCTCAACGAAATTGGGGAAAGACTTGCCGTACAGTACGGCGTGAAATATCTGTTTTCGGATTTTAAGAAGAAAAACGGCTACAAGCGTTCAATAGAATTATCAAGGGAATACAATCTTTACAGGCAGGATTACTGCGGCTGTGTATATTCAAAAATGCAAAGAGAGGAAGAAAAAAGACTGAAAATGTGTAATGAGGCGGTGCAGGGAGCAACCAACCGCTGTAAAACCGATGCCTGACAGGTGCAGGGAGCAACCAGCCGCTGTAAAACCGATGCCCGACAGG
>JAFRXK010000050.1 GCA_017442865.1 Lachnospiraceae bacterium
CAATAATTTACAATTGTATTTTAAGTTAAAATATTATATGTTTACTCTTACACCAGAACATATTTATTGAAAATATCCGCTAAATAATTTATAATTTTAATAGAATAATTAATGAATAAATATTAAGATTGGAGGCTGGTTTATGGTTATTCAAGCAGTTAAGTTTAGAGAAAATGGCTTTTATACACAGCCGTTTGCATTTGGCGGTGAAGATGGAATGGATAAGTTTGATAAGAATATCCGATATCGCAGAAGCCTGCAGAATTATCTGATTGACACAGGTGACGAAGATTCTTCTTACACATAAGCACAGCGACCATTCGGGCGAATTAAAATCCTTCCCGAACGCTGAGATTTACGTGAGCGAGGACGAGATTTCTGCTGATGAATTGCAGGGAATAGCAAATATTGTGCCTGTTAAATTTACTGACGGTGCCTATTATAATTTCCCTGCCTGCCAGAAAATATGTGACGGTATTTATTACATTAAGGCGAAGAGCCACACAAACGGAAACAGCATTGTTATAGTAGAAAAAGACGGCCTGTTTTACATGATTCACGGCGATATTACTTATGTGGATGAGGCTCTTTATGAGAATAAGCTTTCTGTAGTTTATGATGATTTGCAGGCAGCCAGAGAGACACTTGACCGCGTGCGTGAATTTATCAGTGCTCATCCGACAGTTTATCTTTCTACGCATACGCCGCAGGGGTACGAGAACCTGGAGGCAAATCGTGTGATGGATCTGGACAATCCGGTTGAAACGATACCTGCTGAGGTGGATTTTGCTTCGCAGGAATCAACAGGAAAGTATGTCTGCTCAATCTGCGGCTATGTTTATGACCCAGAGGAGCATGAAGGAGTTGCATTTGAAGAGCTTCCTGACGACTGGAGGTGTCCTCGCTGCAGGCAGCCTAAGGAAAAGTTTAATCGCGCCTAAATATATAATTTTGATGAGCTGAAAATTGCGGGAGGTATATTTATTGAGTAAACAAATCATTTCGGTTAATGCAGGACCGAGAAAAGGCTGGAACACAGATACTCTTATCAGAGAGGCTGAAAATGGCGCTAAATATGCGGGAGCCATGATACAAAGGTTTGATCTTTTCCGAATGGAGAGTTATACGGGCTGTATTTCCTGCTTCGGATGTAAAAAAGAAAAAAACAAAGGTCATTGCATCTGTCGTGACGGTCTTACGCCGGTGCTTGATGCCATACGAAGCTCTGACGGATTAATTATCGGTTCTCCAAATTATCTTGGCGAGCTGACAGCTTCATTTCGTGCGTTATATGAGAGACTTATATTTCAGAATCTTACGTATAATTTAGAAACGCCTTGCTGCAACGAACGTGCTATACCGGTATTGCTGATTATGACAAGCAATGCGCCGGATACTGCTTACTTGAATTTATTGCGTAATTATCAGCAGACACTAAACCGTTTTGTCGGACCGACAGATATATTTGTCAGCGGTAATACGCTCCAATTAAAGGATTACAGTAAGAATGACTGGGAGTGGTCAATGTTTAATCCGGAGGAAAAGAAGAAGCGTCATGAGACGGTTTTTCCTGATGAATGCAGGGAAGCGTTCAAGAAGGGAATAATGCTGGCACAGTAATAAGACGGGCTGCTGTATATTTAAGAAAGGTGGACTTTATGAGGAATATTTTCAAAAAGAACAACAATTCTGAACGGACAGATGATGGCGCTGCTTTTGAGGAAAATGAACCTCAGGCGTGCAAAGGAACAACCTATTCAAATGATGAATCTCAGGTGTGCGGTGGAGCAGCCACTTTCTATGATGAGCCTCGGATGCGCGGAGGAACAATCGGTTCTCACGACGAAAATGCTCCAAAAAAAATAGAATCTGAGGATATGGAAGCTTTTGATGTAACAATGTCATTTTATTCGCTTGTGCTGCCGGCGGAAATGTCGGGCATGTGGAAAAGAATAAATAATTTCACGGCATTTGCGACGAAGGCAGGCGACAACACATTTATTTTCCTGGAGACGGACGAGGGAGCACACAGCAGTAATGGGAAAAGGTCAGAGTGGGCGTTGATTGAGGATGATATTTTCAATGAGCTTGCCAGCCTTACCCTCAAACATAATTTTGCCGCGTCAAACGGAAATAGTTCGTATACGTATGGGCTGCCTATGAATTTCGGCGGCAGTGTTAATATTAAATATTCCGGCGGTGAGAAGATATATTTTTCAAACAACCAGAGTCCGGTCATTTCTTATGATGCGGGAGTGGATATTGTTGCAGTGTTCAGAAAAGCATTTGAAGGGAAAAAGGCTGTTTTTCCTGACCTGTCTGGACTAAGGCAGATAGAGTTTGCAGAAGCAAGAAAAAACTGCGGCTTTACAAAGGCAACGCTCACAATCAACCCTGACGGCACCGGCACAAACGAAAAGATACAGCGCTTTGATGGTCCTAAGATTTTTGAAAGCTGCAAGGAGGTAGACGCCGAAACCGTTCAGGCTATAAAAAGGAGCATTGAGAACAACGGAATCCTTGCGTGGGAGCTGCTGCCTGACAATGGCTTTGAGCTTAGAGCAGAAAAGGAGCTGACGTTTGTTTTTGAAGGCGGAGAGGAAATATGCATTAAAAGTGACAGGCTACTGCCTATGCAGCTTCAGGGCGGCTTCTTTGATATTGAATTGGAGATGACGACAAAGCACTGAAATTCTATACATTGTATCGAATTATGAACAGGTGATTTCCCACGTTTTCATTGACAGAAAAGCATTATGAGCGTATATTTATTTTATACCTGATATGAAGACGATTATAGATTAGTCTGACTGCAAGGGGGGCAAGGATAAGTCATTTTTTATTATCGGAGTAATTAAGATTGATTATATAATTCTGCCGTACCTGCAGTGTGGGTACGGTATTTTTTTAAGAGAAGGCGCATTATGATTTTATGTGCGGTATACCTGTAAATCGGAATAAGAGAAAGGAGATTTATTATGGAAACAAGAGTTGCTGTTATTAGTATTATTGTTGGAAAAGACGGAGATGTTGAGAAGCTTAATGCAATTTTGCATGAGTATGGAGAGTATATTATCGGACGTTTGGGAATACCATACAGACAGAAAGGAATCAATATTATAAGTGTTGTGCTTGATGCACCGCAGGATCTGATTGCTGCACTTGCAGGAAAGATTGGCAATCTGGATGATGTAAGCACAAAGACAGCATATTCAAACGTATAAAGACATGAACAATTTAGCTGGAGAATTAATAGAAAAATTATATATTGACAGAAGTCTGACTGAGGAGGAGTATGCCGGACTGATAGAGCTTAGGGATGAGGAGAGCGCAGCGCTTCTTAGAGAGTATGCCGTAAAGGTAAGGAAGAGCATTTACGGTAATTCAGTATTTACAAGAGGTCTCATTGAGATAAGCAACATCTGTAAGAATGACTGCTATTACTGCGGTATCCGCGCGGGGAATAAGCACTGTGAAAGATACAGGCTTACGCCACAGGAGATTCTTATGTGTGCGGATGAGGGCTACAGGCTGGGCTTTCGCACATTTGTAATGCAGGGCGGCGAGGATTCGTATTTTACGGACGAGGTGCTTTGCGACATTATTTCTGAAATAAAGGCAAGGCATAGTGACTGTGCCGTGACGCTTTCTTTGGGGGAGCGAAGCAGGGAAAGCTATCAGAGGCTTTTTGACGCAGGGGCGGACAGGTATCTGCTTCGTCATGAGACTGCGGATAAGGAGCATTATGAAAAGCTGCACCCGGGAAAGATGTCATTTGACAACAGAATGAGATGCCTTAGGGATTTGAAGGAAATCGGTTATCAGGTGGGCTGCGGATTTATGGTCGGTTCACCATACCAGACGGCAAAGGAGCTTGCGAAGGATTTGAAGTTTATTGAGAGCTTCAAGCCTGATATGTGCGGTATCGGACCGTTTATTCCACATAAGGACACGCTGTTTAAGGACGAGCCGGCAGGGAGCTTAGAGCTTACCTGCTATCTGCTGTCGATTATCAGGCTTATTCATCCGCCTGTGCTGCTTCCGGCGACAACGGCGCTTGGCACGATTCATCCGAAGGGACGCGAGCTTGGTATACTTGTCGGGGCAAATGTCGTGATGCCGAATCTTTCACCGGTAAGCGTCCGCAAGAAATATGAATTATACGACAATAAGATATGTACGGGCGAGGAGTCTGCACAGTGCAGGGGCTGTCTTAGCGCACGTATGCAGTCTATCGGTTATGAGCTGGTTAGCGACAGAGGCGACATTAAAAAGTAAAACACGGCAGATTGTTAAAATACAAGGCTGCCGAAATAAAAATTTAAATAATTATCTCAGGGGCTAAGTTAATTCTGACCCCGAAGAAAGGAAGAAATATCATGGCAATTTACAATCCGAAATCATTAAAAGCAGAGGAATTTATTAACGACGAGGAGATTCTAGAAACACTTGCGTATGCAGACGCAAATAAAAATAATGTTGAGCTTATCGACAGCATTCTTGAAAAGGCACGTCCTAAAAAGACTGCAACAGGCTGTGTCTGCTCGGGACTTACACACAGAGAGGCATCAGTGCTTCTAGCATGTGAGATTCCTGAGAAAATTGAGGAAATGTACAAGATTGCAGAGGAAATCAAGCTTGCATTTTACGGCAACCGTATTGTTATTTTTGCGCCGCTTTATCTTTCAAATTACTGTGTAAACGGCTGCCTTTACTGTCCGTATCATTTAAAGAACAAGCACATTCCGCGCAAGAAGCTTACTCAGGAGGAGGTTAAGGCTGAGGTTATTGCTCTTCAGGATATGGGACACAAGAGACTTGCAATCGAGGCGGGCGAGGACCCTGTTAATAATCCGATAGAGTATATTTTGGATTGTATTAAGACAATCTACAGTGTTCATCACAAGAATGGCGATATCCGCCGTGTAAATGTAAATATTGCCGCAACAACAGTTGAAAACTACCGAAAGCTTAAGGAGGCAGGTATCGGCACATATATTTTGTTCCAGGAAACATACCACAAGCAGAGTTATCTGAAGCTTCATCCGACAGGACCTAAGCATGATTATGATTATCATACAGAGGCTATGGACCGCGCAATGGAGGGTGGAATTGATGATGTAGGTCTTGGAGTGCTTTTCGGACTTGAGATGTACAGATATGAGTTTGCGGGACTTATAATGCATGCCGAGCATCTTGAGGCAGTTCACGGGGTAGGACCGCATACTATCAGCGTACCGCGTGTTAAGCATGCCGACGACATTGACCCGGATGCATTTGACAATGGTATTGATGATGAGACCTTTGCAAAGATAACAGCCTGCATAAGACTTGCAGTGCCTTACACCGGCATGATTATTTCAACCCGTGAGAACCAGACAGTAAGAGAGAAATTATTGAATCTCGGTATATCACAGATAAGCGGCGGCTCACGTACAAGCGTCGGCGGATATACGACAGAGGATCGTCCGCATGATACAGAGCAGTTTGATGTAAGCGACCAGCGTTCACTTGACGAGGTAGTAAGGTGGCTCATGGAAAATGACCATATTCCGTCATTCTGTACAGCCTGCTACAGGGAAGGACGTACAGGCGACAGGTTTATGAGTCTGTGTAAGAGCGGACAGATATTAAACTGCTGTCATCCGAACGCACTCATGACATTGTCAGAGTATCTTGAGGATTATGCTTCACCGGAGACAAAGAAAATCGGTTACGAGATGGTCGAAAGAGAGTTAAAGCGTGTGCCTAATGAGAAGGCAAGGGCAGTTGCCGCACAGAATATAGAAGATATAAGAAATTCAAACCGCAGGGATTTCAGATTCTAATCAATTATGTAAAACCGGCAGAAGAAGTGAAATTTATATTATTTTTGCTTAAGTAGCCGAATAATGCGCCGGCAGCAGGGGCGAGATTTGTATTATTTTTGCTTATGCTGCCGGCTGTGGTTTAAATGGCAAAGCATAAACAAGTGAGGTGGATACTATGGGACTTAATGACACACCGGTTTCAGAAAGAATTCATATAGGATTTTTCGGCGTGAGAAATGCAGGAAAATCAAGTCTTGTCAATGCTGTGACAGGGCAGGAGCTTTCAGTTGTATCAGAGGTAAAGGGCACGACAACCGACCCTGTAAAAAAGACGATGGAGCTATTACCTTTGGGACCTGTCGTAATCATTGATACGCCCGGCATTGATGATGAGGGGACGCTTGGAGAGCAGCGCGTGAAAAAGACACGCCAGATACTTGCAAAGACAGACATTGCAGTGCTGGTGGCGGATGCTTCTAAGGGTCTTAGCGAGGCAGACAGGGAGCTTATAAGCTTATTTGAAGAAAGAAAGCTTCCGTACATTGTTGCATATAATAAGTCCGATTTAGTTGATACTGATAAAGAGGACGAAAATGCGCCTGGTGCAGGGGGTGAAGCTGCAGGCGAAAATGCGTCTGGTGCAAGGACTGAAAATACAGGCGAAAATGCGCCTGGTGCCGGGGCTGAAAATACAGGCGAAAATGCAGGAAGTACTGCGCTGACGGGAGAATCTGCCAAGGCGAAGCTTAAGGACAATGAGATTTATGTAAGTGCGATTACAGGCGAGAACATTTATGCGTTAAAGGAGATGCTTGGCGCTTTCGCAAAGGGCAGCGGCAACAACAGAAAGCTGGTTGCGGATTTGCTTAATCCGGGTGATATTGTGGTTCTGGTTATTCCGATAGATGAATCAGCGCCTAAATCAAGGCTTATACTGCCGCAGCAGATGGTTATGAGAGATATTTTAGACGCTCACTGCACATTTATTGCGTGTCAGGACACGGAGCTTAAGCAGACTATTGGAAGTCTTGCGGTAAAGCCGCGTCTGGTTATTACGGACTCGCAGGCATTTGCAAGAGTTGCGAAGGACACGCCGGCTGATATTGAGATGACATCATTTTCGATACTTTTTGCAAGGTATAAGGGAGAGCTTGAGACGCTGGTTAAGGGTGCGTCCATGCTTTCAGGCTTAAATGACGGGGACAAGGTGCTTATTTCAGAGGGCTGCACGCATCACAGGCAGTGCAATGATATCGGTACGGTGAAGCTTCCGGGCTGGATTGAAAATTATTGCGGTTCAAAGCCTGAATTTGAGTTTACCTCCGGCGGGGAATTTCCGGAGACGCTAAAGGACTATAAGCTGGTGGTTCACTGCGGCGGATGCATGCTTAATGAAAAGGAGATGAAGCGCCGTGTTGCACAGGCAGAAGGGCAGGGCGTTTTGATTGTGAATTACGGAATAGCGATTGCATGTATGAATGGTATTTTAAAGCGAAGCCTTGAACCGTTCCCGGACATTTTAAATGCTTTAGATTCCGGAAGGTAATAAATCAGCAGACGTAAAAAACTGCATTAACACTTTATAAGAACTCAAAACGTAAGGTTTTGGCATAAACTATCAAAAGACAAGGAGAAGAATTATGAAGGTAATCAACGTGTATGAGCAGTATTTTGAAGCGGCATGCATTTTTAATGAGGTTGAGAGGCACGCTGCAAAGGTTATGCTTGTTGCAACCTCTGACAGCGGCATGATTAAATATGAGGCAGTGGCGACATTTTTTCCATATAATGACCCGGAGGACTTTGTAATTTCGTATGATGCATATGTAAGCAAGGTAATTTATGAGGGCAAGGGACGACGCTCCAAGAAGAAGGAAGCAAAATATTTGGAGAGCTTCAGGGAAGAAATTGATGAGCTTGTCGCCTCTATTGACGGTGAAATATACTGGGACAAGCCAATAAGAGAGGCAAGCTTTGGTTAATTAAAAACATTTATTTGCAGAATATAATGACATTTTAATGGACATACGGGGATTACAGTTTTACGGGAGGCGTAAATAAGTGAAGGAAAAGAAAAAATGGTGGAAGAGGCTTTTGAAGTTTGTTGCTGTTGAACTTCTTGCTGTTGTTGTTGCAGTGGTGGCTTTTTTTGGATTTTTAAGCGTTACGGAGTATAAACCTAAGGATGTTGAGGAGCTTACGCTTTCGGGAAAGGCGGAGAATGTTCTTTCAAAGGGAGATACCATAAAATTTATGACGTGGAATATAGGCTATGGTGCGCTTGGCGATAACGCGGACTTTTTCATGGACGGCGGCTCTATGGTATACTCTGCCGATAAGGAGCGCGTGACCTCAAATATGAATGGTATAATCAAGGCAATAAATGATGTGTCGCCGGATATACTTTTGATGCAGGAGACTGATATTAATTCCGCACGCTCATATCATATAAATGAAATGGAGCTTGTACAGAATGAACTGGACGGATATGTCAGCAGCTTTGCAAATAATTTTAAGGTTGTATTTCTGCCATATCCGATACCGCCAATTGGAAAAGTTGATTCAGGTATAGTAACATACAGCTCTTATCCTGTTGAGTCTGCACAGAGAATTCAGCTTCCGATACCATTTTCGTGGCCGGTGAGTATGGCAAATCTTAAAAGATGCCTTCTTGTAAACCGTATTCCTGTTGAGGGTACAGACAACGAGATTGTGTTGATTAATCTTCATCTGGAGGCTTATGATGACGGTGAAGGTAAGATAATGCAGACAAAGATGCTTCATGATATATTGGAGCAGGAGGTAAAAGCCGGCAATTACGTTATAGCAGGCGGTGATTTCAATCAGGTGTTTTCAAATGCTGATACATCTGCTTACCCGGCACAGGAGGGAAAGTGGAAGGCCGGAGAAATAGATGTTTCTGTTTTTTCTGACGGCTGGCAGTTCTTAATGGATACACGTGTGCCGAGCTGCCGTTCGCTTGACAGTGTGTATGCAGGGGCAGAGCATAATGGCTTCCAGTATTATGCTATAGATGGCTTTATCGTGTCGGGAAATATCAGAGTGGATTCCCTGCAGACAATAGATTTGGACTTCGTATGCTCAGACCATAACCCTGTTGTGATGAGCGCAACCCTGCAATAGGTGCCTGAAATGGCATGTAAAAGAATTTTTACATAGAAAAAAGCATAAATATTTACAATTGTAAAAGCGATTTGATAGACTTTTGTTCTTTTTTAGACGATAATCTGGGTGAGGTGAGAGAAATGGATATAGGTCAGAAGCTTAAAGCAGCAAGATCAAATGTCGGACTTACACAGGAGCTTGTGGCAGAAAAGCTAGGCGTAAGCAGACAGACATTATCAAATTGGGAGAATAATAAAACATATCCCGATATAATAAGTGTGATAGGTTTGAGTGATTTGTATTCCGTAAGCCTCGATGAATTGCTTAAGGAGGACAAAAAGATGATTCAACACTTAGAAGAAAGTACAAACGTAGTTAAGAGCCGGAGAAAGTTTTCAAAATTAATTCATATAACATCTTATCTTGTTATATGGGCGATGCTTTTGATGCTGTTCTGGTTCGGTAAGGGCGGCGGCGACGCCATGGGCTTTGGCGTGCTTGCATTTTATATTATTCTGCCGGTGGCAACCATAGTAATATCATTTTTCATAGGTAAGGGTGATGAATGGGGCAGATACAAGTGGTTCCTGATTATATTCTTTGGAATTATGTTTATGCTCATGGAGTATGCGACCTTCAATCTTGCAAATATGATTGAATTCAATAAGGTCAATATGCCTGAGTTTACAGCATTTCTTCAGGGAGCTGTATATTCTGCAGTGGGAATGGTTGTAGGATTTTTAGCTGATAAAGCAAGAAAGAAAAGAACTTAATAGGATATATGTAAAAAGTGATTATAAAAAAGCTGAACAAATGCAAAAGTTTGTTTGGCTTTTTTTGCGTTGGAATTATCTGTACAAATTTGCGTTAATAATTTATAATTAATTATTATCATACATAATCAGAGGAAATGAATATGAATAGTGTTTTTCGTGATATATTTAGAGCAATACATGAGGGAAAATGGCTGAGCATTGAATATCATAATAAAGATAATCAAATTACAAGGTATTGGATTGGAATTAGAAACATAGAAGTACAGAAACGTTCATTATCAGTTGAGGCACTGCATCTCGGACACTATAGGATAGATACATATAATTGTATTTATATTGATTCCATAATTTCTTCAAAAATTATAGAAGGTTCATATTATCCTTTAAATAAAGAGTTAATTGATGATATTTATGAAAATTCTTACAAGTATAAAAGTATATTTAATAATGTACCTAATTTAAAAATATTAAACTATCTTGAGATGTGTAATCGTATGGATACTGTGCCTTATTATGCTGATTTTGAATTGGTGCATTTTATTGATAGAGAGACTTTTATTGGAAACGAATATGAACTAAATGATGAACAGTACAAAACCATTATAAAAAACTTTCAATATAAAACTGATAAAGAGAAAAGGAAGGATGGAGGTTTAAGATTTCAGCAGCTTGGACTGAATGTTCTAAGTATCTATACACCGAAGGGGCTTTATGTCCTTGCATATAAAAAGCTTAGACTTGATGTAAAAAAAAGAACATTAATTCCTGATGATGATATAACTATATGTACTGAGTATACTATAAATGGAGAAGTCCAAAGTATCAGAAGGTATCTTGAAGCAGATGAATATGAGCTGCTCAATGATTTTGAAAACAACCAAGAAATTATTAAGGATTTAATAACCAGACATGGTGATAGAGCATTTGGTGTAGATGATATGCCGTATTTTATCGGGATGGGAATGGATGTTGCAATTGATTTACATAGTGAATATGAAGCAATTATAAATATGTATAATAACGGGGAAATTGAAGTACCTATTCAAGCTTTTTTTGGTGATTTATTAGAGCGACCAAATAAAAGAAAAGCTTATCCAATTATATTAATTGATGAAAAAATAAATATAGATCAATTACTCGCAATTAATAACGCAATGAAAAATCCTATTGCATATATACAGGGACCACCGGGAACAGGAAAAACAAATACGATTATTAATACAATTGTAACCGCTTTTTTTAATGAAAAAACGGTACTATTTACAGCTTATAACAATCATCCGATAAATAGTGTATTTATAAAAATATCAGGAATGAAATATAAAGGAAAAACGATACCATTTCCAGTTCTTCGTTTGGGCAATATAGATAAAACCAGAGAGGCAATTAAATATATTAAGGATTTGTATGAGTATACAAAGTCTATTACAATATTTGATAAAACTTTGGATAAAAATAAAGATGAACGTTCAAAAAAGGCTAAAATCATATCAGAGCTTTTAAAAAAACATGAGGAGTATCTAAACTTAAGTGAGCGCAGCGAAATTATAAAAAGAGTAATTGATTATGAAACCAAAGAAAATAATCTTATTCAGTCAATTCCTTTTCAATTTGATTTACAGGGAAGACAGTTAAAACAAGTAAATGAAAAAATGCGTGAAAATGGTGATATAACTGAGAAAGAAGTATTTGATTTGTTGGACACTGACTTGGAAGAATTAAAAAAATACTTATACTTTATATCAGCAAAACATATTAAAAGAATAGATGAGCCTAAAAATGAAGAATTAAAAAATATTATAATGTTATCAGATGAAGAAGTACAGATAAAACAATTTAATAACTATATATCTAAAAAAGAAAATATTAATAAATTAAAAAGAATTTTTCCTATAATAATGACAACTTGTATTTCTGCACATAGGCTTGGTGAACCTGAACCAATGTTTGATATGGTAATAATGGATGAGGCTAGTCAGTCAAATTTGGCGATTTCATTAGTACCTATTGTACGAGGTGAGAAACTAATGCTTGTAGGCGACCCGCAGCAGTTGAATCCTGTAATATTATTGGATGAGCTAACAAATCAGAAATTAAGAAAAAAGTATAACATACAGGATGAATACGATTATAGAAATAATTCGATTTATAAAACATATCTTGCATGTGATGCTGTTAGTGATGAGGTTCTTTTACATTATCATTATCGTTGCAATAGCAAAATAATAGAATTTAATAACAAAAAATATTATAACTCAAAACTTATGATTAAATCTGATAGTAGATGTCAAAATCCATTGATATATTTTGATGTAAAAAATAGTGTTAGCAATATAAAAAACACAGCGCCTGAAGAGGTTAGAGAAATTATTAATTTTGTTGAGTTAAATAAGGATAAATCCATTGGAATTATTACACCATTTGTAAATCAAAAGAAGCTTATTGATCAGGCTTTGGAAAATAAGAATATAAAAAATGTTACATGTGGTACAGTACATGCATTTCAAGGAGATGAAAAAGATGTGATTTTGTTTTCGACTGCTATAACTGATCAGACATTGGTAAGCACATACAATTGGTTAAAGAATAATAGAGAACTGATTAATGTTGCAACCTCACGTGCAAAAAATCAATTAATAATTTTATCAAATTCGGAAAATATAAATAGACTTCACAAGGAGAATGAAGAAGACGATTTATATGAGTTAATACAATATGTTAAATTTAATGGACAGGCTGTTGTTACACAAAAAAAATCGGCCTCAAGAGCACTGGGAGTAAAACCATTTAGTACTGCTACAGAGGAAGCATTTCTAAAAAACTTAAGTCATGCCATGGAAAATATTTGGCTGTCTCAAAATCGCTTTATAATACATAAAGAAGTCGCAATCTCACAGGTGTTTAGAGATAACAGTAATTATAGCGATTTATTTTATAGTGGTAGATTTGATTTTGTGGTCTATGAGAAAAACGGAACAAGTGAAATCCCTGTACTCGCCATTGAACTGGATGGAAAGGAACATTATGATAATGAGATAGTAAAAAGAAGAGATGAAAAGAAAAATGAAATCTGTAGAATACATAATTTGCAATTAATAAGGGTAGAGAATTCTTATGCCAGAAGGTATAATCATATTAAAGATATTCTTATTAATTATTTTGAACATATGCGTTAACATGGATTTTGTGATATGGAAGAAATCAATAATCTGTAACGGAGAGATTTTTATAACTGTAAAATATATGTTAATATGAATGTGAAGAATAATTTGTGAATTGTTTGAGTTTTATGATGATAAAAACTGGACGAGAAGGAGAAAGACAGAGATGCTTGATGTTACAAATTTAGATACGGAAATAAGGCAGAAATATAAAAATTTAATCAATTATTTAAAAGATTTAGGCTCCGTGGCGGTTGCGTTTTCGGGCGGCGTGGATTCGACATTTCTTTTAATGGCTGCGAGGGATGCACTGGGAGATAGGGCGGCTGCGATAACCGCTGTGATTAATTCATTCCCTGAAAGAGAGAGAAAGCAGGCGCTGCAGTTTTGCACAGATGAAAATATTCAGGCGTATTTATGTGAGATGAATGAGCTTGAAATTGAGGGCTTTGCAGATAATCCCCCAAACAGGTGCTATATCTGTAAGAAAGCAATATTTACGAAAATCATGGATATAGCGAAGGAGCAGGGCTTTGAATACGTTGCGGAAGGCTCAAACACGGATGATGACGGGGATTACCGCCCGGGACATATTGCAATTAAGGAGCTTGGCGTATTAAGCCCGCTCCATGCAAATGATTTATCCAAGGATGATATAAGAAGGTTATCTAAGGCGATGGGACTTAAAACATGGGACAAGCCGTCGCTTGCCTGCCTTTCATCAAGATTTGTTTATGGCGAGAAGATTACCATGGAGAAGCTTAGGATGATAGACAGGGCGGAGCAGCTTTTGTTCGATTTAGGTATTACGCAGGCTCGTGTGAGGATGCATGGCATGCTTGCGAGAATAGAGCTTAAGCCGTCAGAATTTCATATCATTCTTGAGAATGATAACGCAAAAAGGATAAATGATGAGCTTAAAAGCCTTGGTTTTTCGTATGTAGCGCTTGATTTTGGCGGTTATCGCACGGGAAGCATGAATGATGCGATAAAAGAAGATAAATCCATTTAGCAAAAAAGATATTGACTATTTTGTATTAAAATAATATTATTATATATAGAAATTCCAATCGAATTAGTAGGAATAATATATATTGTTGTGGTAGCGGGGTAGATAAGAGATTCCGGTATTGATATTATGGAGGTATGAGGTATGAAGATATCAACAAAGGGCAGATACGCTGTCAGGCTTATGCTCGATATTGCATTAAATGACAGCGGGGAGCCTGTAAGAATAAAGGATGTAGCAAAAAGACAGGACATTTCGGACAAGTATCTTGAACAGATTATTTCTATTCTGAATAAGGCTGGGTTTGTTAAGAGCGTAAGAGGACCGCAGGGCGGATATCTTCTTGTAAGGAAGCCTGAGGAATATACTATTGGTATGATACTAAGGCTTACGGAGGGAAGTCTTGCACCGGTGAGCTGTCTTGAGTACGAGGTGAATGACTGTCCGAGACAGGACCAGTGCGTTACTCTTGAGGTCTGGAAGAGGATAGATGATGCTGTTAAGGGCGTTGTAGATAATATCACACTTGCCGACCTGATTGAGTGGCATCACCAGAAGGGCGATTATTATTCAATATAATTTTATTCCTGTGAGCAGCGAGCCGGGCGGACGAG
>JAFRXK010000051.1 GCA_017442865.1 Lachnospiraceae bacterium
ACGCACTTGCGTAATAAATGGAATTATGTTATAATAAAATAAATTAAATTTTTTGAGGAGGAGAGAATAATATGTTTTTAAATCAAAATGTCAGTTGGGGAGAAATTAGGGAAAAGCTTAAAAAAGAGGGTGTTAATGATAAAGATATAGAATCTATGTCGAAAGAAATTCAACGTAAAATGAAAGAAGTTGAACCTCCTACAATCGCTATTATAGGTTTTACTGGTGTAGGTAAGTCATCAACTTTAAACGCATTATTTAATGCTGGTCAGGAAACAAGTGATGTTAGGGCTTGTACTCAGATAGCAAAGAAATTTCAAGGAGATTTAGAACCATATACCGGCTCTAAAGGTGTAGTAAACATATATGATATGCCAGGATTGGGAGAATCAATAATTAAAGATAAAAAGCATTATAAAATATATAAAGAAATATTGCCAAAAGCAGATGTTATTGTATGGACTTTTCATGCAGAGGATAGGGCAATGACGCCTATGCAGCAAGCATTACAGACTTTAATTAAAAATATAGGCTTTGATTTTACTAATAGAATGATTTTTGCAGTAAATAAAGCAGATGCAATAGCGCCGGGGGAAGAAGCGTGGAATCATAAGTTTAATATTCCTAGTCAAGAACAAAAAAATAATCTTAACGATTTTGAAAATTATATCAGAGAGAGGGTAAATGAGATTTTCCCAAAATGGAATGGCCCAATAATAAGTTATAGTGCAAAAAGAAGATATCATCTGGATCAACTTATGACAGCCATGGTGTCTGTCATGCCTAAAAACAAGATGTGGGTTTTAAATAATTTAGCTGATGTTGCTGATTATACAGAGTTTATGCCAAAAGAGTATCTGTCATATATTAAATCCTTGACGGAAAAAAAGAAATAAGGAGAAAATGTTATGAATGAAATCACTATCGAAAGTCCGGAATTTCAAGCAATGTATGAGGAAATATCAAAACGCGCTGAGGCTATTCGAAAAAGAGAAGAATTAAGCGAAGAATCTTTTAGAAAATGGATTTGTGAGGCGGTTGAGACATTAGCCAAGAAAATGGGCTATCACATTCAAAATATATATGAATTTACATTAGATATGGAGTATAGCTTTAAGAAAGGCTTTAATGCTGGCAGAGAAGCGGCACGTAAGAATAGTTATAGAAATAGAAAGGAATAAAAAATGAAGATACCATTACCATTTCCTAAATGTAAAAAGTGTAAAAAAGAAAGCCCGCAAGCTTATCATAAAGACTGTGGAGGTGTATTACTTATTGAAACAAATAATGATTATGTTAGCTGTAAGAGATGCAAAGAATCATGGGATATATGGGATTCGAAGTATTATTGTTCGTGTGGAAATGTATTTAGCGCTAAAAGCGTAAAGAATACATTAATTGAAGTCTTGGCTTATTGTAAAGTCTGTGCAGAAGAATTAGAGGCACAAAGATATGCAAAAGAAACGAGAAAAAGGATAGCTGATGATTCGTTAAGAGGTTTTTTAAATGCGTTTTTAGAGAAAATAGGATATGGCCTGGGTGTTGCTGTTGAAACAATAATAAATACTGTTATTTCATATTTCCTTAAGTAGGATAAAAGCATTTAAAATCTCCAGATGAATATTTGCACACTTAATATTATAAGTATTATAAGGCATATTTACATAGATATTCTAATAAATTTCTATCGTCAATAAAAGACATATTTCATGTTTTGTGTTATTATATAAGCATGAGATGTGTCTTTTTTAATTATATATGAAGATACTGTGTAGTTTGATGTAGATAGTTGAAAGCCGCAACATAGTTTGCGTGATTTGTTAAAGAACTTTTTGACAGATAAATTTTCGGAGGAGATATATGAGAAGCGTGAATAAAAAAAGCATTTGCATTCTGCTGATAATGGTTTTAGTGGTTTCGGCGTGCTCCTGCGGCTCGTCGGGAAGCAAGGAGCAGCTGGCGTGGAACAGCAAGGCAGTGACGGCTGCGGAGAATGACAGCAGCGAGCTTACCAGATTTACAAGGCTGAATGTTGATGATGACGGCAGGCTGATTATTGACAGAAAGATGCGCGATAATGAGGTTCCTATGGGGCAGGCGGGAACCTGGAGCGTGTTTGTGTACATATGCGGCACAGACCTTGAGTCTGATGACGGAAGCGCAACGCTGGATTTGAGGGAGATGATGAAGGTAGGCTCTGATGAGAAGCTGAACATTATTGTGCAGACCGGCGGTGCAAGGTCGTGGGATTTGAGAGGCATTTCGAGCAGAAAGCTTCAAAGGTATCGTATAAATGAAGGCGGTAAGGAGCTTTTGTGCGAGGGAACGAGAAAGAGCATGGGTGCGGCGGATACGCTGTATGAGTTCCTTTCGTGGGGAGTTGAGAATTATCCGGCGGAGCATATGGCGTTTGTTTTGTGGAATCACGGAAGCGGCAGCATCAATGGCGTGTGCTTTGACGAGCTGTACGATGACGACAGCCTTTATGTGACGGAGATAGAAGAGGCGCTGACGAGGGTTTATGATGAGATGACCTGCAGATTTGAGTTTGTGGGCTTTGATGCGTGTCTGATGGCTACTGTCGAGATGGCAAATATGCTTGTACCTTATGCAAAATATCTGATAGGCTCAGAGGAGGTTGAGTCCGGCTACGGATGGGACTATAAAGCATTTCTGGGCTTTATAAAGAAATACCCTGACAGTTCGATTTCAAAGATTGGAGAGGTTATCTGCAAAAGCTATTACGCTCACTGCGAGTACACGGGTGAAGAAGACGAGGCAACCCTGTCGGTCATAGATTTATCGAAGACAGATGATTTCCTTGTCGCCTTCAATGATGCGGCGCACAGCCTTTCTGAGCTGTCATCTGATATTTCGGGCATTTCGGTTATAAGCAGGGCGGTGTCAAAGGCTGAAAACTACGGCGGGAATAACCAGATTGACGGATACACAAACATGGTGGACATTGGAGATATACTGCTGCAGCTGGAGGATAGTGTGCCATGCTGCAGGGATGCTTATCTGCTGCTTAAGGACATGGTCGTATATAAGGTAAACGGCAAGAGCTGCCCTAAGTCGAATGGTCTTGCAGTATACTATCCGCTGTGCGTACAGGGCAGCAGCGAGCTCAATATTTTGAGAAATATATGCATAAGCCCTTATTATATGAACTTTATCGAGACAGTCGCTTACGGTGCGCAGAACGGTGATATAGATGATTATAACGGAAGCGACTGGAGCGACAGCGATTATTATTATGAAGATGGTTTCGGGTTTAATGATAATTTTGCAGATGAGTATGATTATGGTATCTGGGATGGCTGGTTTGAGTCAGATGATGACGGCTGGTATACTACAGACAACAATTATATTGATTTCAAGGTCAAGCCTTATGTCAATAATGACTGCGATTATACAATGATTATTGCCGAGAAATCCCTGGACTACGTGCAGTCGATAAGATTCGCGCTGTTTAAGGAGAATGATGAAGAAGAGCTTATTTACCTTGGAAATGATAATGCTGTTGCGTTTGATTTAGATACAGGCGAGGTATTTGATTTATTCACGGGAGAATGGCCTATGCTTCCTGACGGACAGATGCTTGCAATCTATCTGTCAGAGGAGGGCAGTGATTATAACATTTACTCAATCCCTGTTATGCTTAATGACAAGGAAATGAATCTAAAGGTCAGAATGGATCTTGATTACTCTAATGTGTTCGGCAGCTTCAGCGTGCTAGGAGTCTGGGAGGGCATAAGCGAGAGCGGACAGGCTGGCAGAAGTACCCTTACTATAAATAAGGGAGATGTCATCCGTCCGGTTTATGAAACCTTTGATGATAAGAAAATTTATGGCGATGAATATATTGCCGGCGACGATTTTAATATAGAAGTCGGAATGCTGGAGGATGCATATTACAGCTATACATATGAGATAATTGATGTATTTGGCAATTCAACATTTACTGATGAGGCTGTGTACCATATTGAAGGCGGAGTAATATATGGCGTGCCTGATGAAAATGCTGATGAATACGATTCCTATTACAGTGACTATAATGTAGATGAACCGGAAAATCCGGGTCAAAGTATCTGGAACGGCTCATACGACGGCTGGGGCGAGTTTTATTAAAGTAATTTTGCATAAAGAGAGATAAATATGAAAGAAAAATGGATGGTTTACGCCAAGAAGGCGGATTTTGACGGGATATCGAAGCGGTTTGGAATCGACAAGGTGACTGCGAGAATCTTAAGGAACAGGGATGTTTACAGTGATGAGGATATCAGGATGTACCTTGAGGGGGATATGTCATCATGCCACAGTCCGCACCTGATGAAGGACGCCGACAAGGCGGCGCATATTATAAAGGAAAAGATAGAGGCTGGTGCGCGCATAAGAATAGTCGGGGATTATGATGTGGACGGTGTCTGCTCGACCTTCATATTGTATAAGGGATTGAAGGCGCTCGGCGCGCATGTCGATTATGACATTCCTGACAGAATCAGGGACGGGTATGGTATAAATATAAGGATAATTGAGGATGCTAAGAAGAGCGGGGTTGACACGATAATAACCTGTGATAACGGTATTTCAGCATATTCACAGATTGCATACGCAAAGGCGCTGGGGCTTACCGTGATTATTACCGACCATCATGATGTTCCGTTTGATGACAATGGCGAGGTGCTTCCGCCGGCGGATGCGGTGGTAAATCCAAAGCAGAGGGCGTGCAGCTATCCATTTGACGGGCTGTGCGGCGCGGTTGTGGCGTATAAGCTTATTGAGATACTGTATGAGCTTTTTGCAACGGTAAATGTCCATAAAAATATGCTTACAGAGGCGGCGGGGCTGGCGACGGTTGCCGACGTAATGGTGCTTAAGGATGAAAACAGGGTAATTGTCAAAGAGGCGTTAAAGCTTATGAAGGAATCTGAGATTCCGGGAATACGCTGCCTTAAGGAGCTGAACAATTTATACGGTAAGGAAATCGGAGCATATCACCTCGGTTTTATTATCGGACCGTCGCTAAATGCGGGAGGCAGACTTGATACCGCAAAAAAGGCGCTGGATTTGCTGCTTGCACCGAATGAGGCGGCGGCAATGCCGCTTGCGGCGGAATTAAAGCAGTTAAACGATACGAGGAAGGAGCTTACGCAAAGGGGCATAGAGGAGGCTGTAAGACAGATAGAGGACAGCGGCATAAAGAATGATAAGGTTTTCGTGGTTTATCTTCGCAACTGCCATGAAAGCATTGCAGGCATTATTGCGGGAAGAATCAGGGAGCTGTATAACCATCCGGTATTTGTGCTGACGGACGGAGAGGAGCTTGTGAAGGGTTCGGGACGTTCGATAGAGGGCTATCATATGTATGAGGGCTTAAGCGAGGTAAAGGAGCTTTTAGAGGCGTTCGGCGGGCATCCTATGGCGGCAGGTCTTTCTCTAAAGCAGGAGAATGTAGAGACCTTCAGGGCAGCGCTTAATAACAATGCACAGCTTGATGAGGAAGCATTTACAAGGAAGATATGGATAGATGTACCTATGCCGTTTTCTTATGTGACAGAGCAGCTTGTGGAAGAACTTTCGGGACTTGAGCCGTTTGGAAACGGCAACGAAAAGCCTCTGTTTGCACAAAAGGGTCTTAAAATAAGAAGGGCAGGGCTCATAGGCAAAAACAAGAATGTCGCGAAGCTTATTTTATCAGATGCTGCAGGTGCATCGGTTTCTGCAGTCATATTTAGCGGTGCACAGGAGCTTATGGATGAGCTGAATCGAAAATTCGGTGAAAATTTTGAAGGAAAAGAGATTTCGGTAGTGTACTATCCGACAATAAACGAGTATAATGGTAATCGGACAGTCCAGATTGTAATACAGAATTATATGATAAGCTGACAGATAAGTACATATTTGCTCCCGTAAAGGGAGGTTAAGATTATATATAGCAGGAGGATTTTTATAATGAAGAAAAAGAAGTTAGAGGATTATGTGGTTAGTATTCCGGATTTCCCTGAGAAGGGCATTATATTCAGGGATATTACTTCTATTTTGCAGGATGCAGACGGACTTGCGCTTTCTATTGATATGATACTGAAAGAGCTTGAGGATGTTGATTTTGACGTTGTGGTAGGACCTGAATCAAGAGGATTTATCTTCGGTATGCCTGTTGCTTACGCTTTGCATAAGTCATTTATACCTGTAAGAAAGAAGGGCAAGCTTCCGAGAGAGACAGTTGAGATGGAATACTCACTGGAATACGGCACGGCAACTATCGAGATGCACAAGGATGCGATTGTTCCGGGACAGAAGGTTGTTATCGTTGATGACCTTATTGCCACAGGCGGTACAATTGAAGCTATTATCAAGCTTATCGAGAGTCTTGGCGGCGAGGTTGTTAAGATTTGCTTTATTATGGAGCTTGCAGGACTTGAGGGAAGAAAGCGCCTTGAGGGTTATGATGTATCAAGCGCCATTACATACGAGGGCAAATAATTAGGCACCGTTATATATGAGGACTGATAAATCAGGTGCCATTACATATGAGGGCAAATAATTAAGGTGCCTTTACATGTGAGGGCAGATTATTTATCAGTTCCGGTATAAGGCAGATTGATGATTTAGACTATATCTTTATACGATGAAAGGGAGAAATTTATGTATATTACTTGTTTGGATTTAGAGGGCGTGCTTGTTCCTGAGATTTGGATTGCGTTTGCGGAGGCAACAGGCATTCCTGAGCTTAAGAAGACGACGCGTGACGAGCCGGATTATGACAAGCTTATGAAGTATAGAATCAATATCTTAAAGGAGCATGGTCTCGGTCTTAAGGAGATTCAGGATGTTATTGCGACAATTGATCCGCTGCCGGGAGCAAAGGAGTTTCTGGATGAGCTGCGTTCAATCGGACAGGTTATAATTTTAAGCGATACATTTACCCAGTTTGCCGCTCCGCTTATGAAGAAGCTTGGCTGGCCTACGATTTTCTGCAATTCGCTTGTGGTATCTGATAGCGGAGAAGTGACAGATTTTAAGATGAGGGTTGAAAACTCAAAATATACGACCGTTAAGGCATTGCAGGCTATAGGTTATGATACGATTGCAAGCGGCGACAGCTACAATGACCTTGGAATGATTAAGGCAAGCAAGGCAGGATTTCTTTTTAAGAGCCCGGATAAGATAAAGGAGGACAATCCGGATATTCCTGCATTTGAGGAGTATGACGAGCTTTTGGCAGCCATTAAGGCGGTTATAGAGTAGCGTCAGGCAGTTATAAAGCGGCATAAGGCAGTTATTAAGAGAATGTTTTATGTTCATGCCTTGACGTAAATCAGAGCGTTTATGGAGGTTATATGATTAGCAGTACTTCAAATCCACAGGTAAAATGGGTTACTGCCCTGCAGAAAAAGGCTAAGCAGAGACGAGAGGAGTCGCTCTTTGTAGTCGAGGGACTGAAGATGGTAATGGAAGCACCGGAGGATATGCTTGTAAGAGTGTATGCTACAGAGAGGTTTTTAAGCGAGCATGCGGATATGAGCTTTAAGGCAGAGCCGGAGACTGTGTCGGAGAATGTTATGGCAGCTATGTCAGACACTATCAGCCCGCAGGGCGTGCTTGCGGTTGTAAAGCAGCCTTCATACGATATAAAAGAACTGACAGACAGCACTGAAAATCCGCTGTTTATACTGCTGGAGAACCTCCAGGACCCGGGCAATCTCGGGACCATTTTAAGGACTGCGGAGGGTGCAGGCGTGAGTGCTGTTATTATGAGCAGCGACACGGTGGATATATATAATCCTAAGGTAATCCGCTCGACCATGGGCTCGATATACAGGGTGCCGTTCATATATACTGATGATATTTCAGGGACGATAGATGTGCTTAAGGAGGCCGGCGTAAGCATTTATGCTGCGCATCTTGCAGGAAAGAATGACTATGATGCGGAGGATTATTCGCATGCTTCAGGCTTTCTTATCGGCAATGAAGCCAAGGGCTTAAGTGATGAAATAAGCGCAAAGGCAGACTGCTATATCAGGATTCCTATGCAGGGAAGGGTTGAATCTCTTAACGCTTCTGTAGCGGCTGCGCTGCTTATGTACGAGGCCTTCAGGCAGAGAAAAAGCAGTTAATATTAACATGTGTTATACTTGAATATATTACCGGAAACAAGGACTGTTTTGACCTTTTACCGGAGCGTAAATGCATAAAACGAGACAAATAAAATACAATATTGAAAAATTGTACTTCGTAAAAGACCTGTCGTAACAGGTCTTTTTGTTTTGCAGAAATTGTAGACGAGAACAGGTTATACGATTACGTAATTACAATATGTGTAAAAAGCAACTACTACATGTTGTATCGGCTATTGAAATATAGAGGTTATATAGTTGTATTGATGCCTTTGTAATAGTATTACAATTCATAAACTTCTAATGTCGAAAGTGGTACGGATTATGTAAAAAATATGGACAAATCAAGCCGGAGTGGTGGGGACTTGACAAAAAATATTAAAAATGCTAATATAAATGCGTAACAAATCTGTAACATTTAAAACAAAAGGTTAACAAATCAGCGGTTAACAAGATGCTAGGTTAAAGGAGGTAAACAATGACATCGAAAATAGCAGGCATATATAAATGCTTGAAAATCGGCGCATTGATAAGTTGTCTTACCATTTGCTCATCAGCAAGCGGTCATTACTATGCAACTCAGACAGCTACAATTGAAGAATCGATTGTTACAAATGAAACAGAGACACAGGCAGTTACTGTTAAGCAGATAAATCTGGCAGGCATGGAGCAGGTGGCAGGAATGTCATTTGACGTATCAGAATATGAAGGTATTGATTTAACAAAGATTGCTCCACAGATAGTTGCAACAAGCGAGGCAGCTATTGAATTAATGACAGAGGCACAGACAGAGGAAGCTGTACAGGAGACTGAGAAAGAGACAGAAAAAGAAACTGTTAAGGAAACTGAAAAAGAGACAGAGGAAGAGACTGTTAAGGAAACAGAGAAGGAAACAGAGAAAGAGACAGAAAAAGAAACTGTTAAGGCAGCACCGGTTGTTGAGAAGCCGGCTGTTTCAGAGAAATTCGCAAATCTTGCAATAGCTACAATAAAAGAAGACTGGTTAAATATCAGAACAGGCGCATCTTCAGATGCTGAAATAATCGGTAAATTATATCCGGGCGGCGCAGGAACAATTGTTGAGGAAAAAGGCGACTGGACAAAGATTTCATCGGGTAATGTTACAGGATGGGTTAGTAATAGTTTTATTGCAAAGAGAATTGATGCACAGAATTCAGCAGGCAAGTTTGGCAAGCAGTATGCTGTAATTTCAGCGGACGGACTTAGAATAAGGTCTCAGGCATCAACAGATTCAAGAACAATAGGTTCTGCATCAAAGGGTGAGAAGTATCCTGTAATATCAGTACAGGACGGCTGGATTGCCATAAGCTTTGACGGAACAAGCGGCTTTATTTCTGCGGACTATGCAAAAACTGATGTTTCCTTCGGAAAGGCAATTTCTATAGAAGAAGAGAAGGCTGCAATCGCAGAGCAGAAGAGAATCGAAGCTGAGAAAAAGGCTGAAGAAGCAAGAAGGGCTGAGGAAGCGAGAAAGGCTGAGGAAGCAAAGAAGACGACTGAAGCGACCACAGCTAAGCAGACAACGGCAGCACCAAAGACAACCGAAGCACCGAAGTCAACAGCAGCTCCTACAACAGCAGCACCTACTACTGAGGCAGGTGGTTTAGTCGCAAGAGGAAGGATAAAGCTTTCGGAATCAGATGTTACTCTTATGGCGGCGGTAGTTCAGAACGAGGCCGGTGGAAGTACATATGAGAATAAGCTTGCTGTAGCTAATGTTATTCTCAACAGAGTTGAGAGCGGCAAGTGGGGCTCAAGCGTATCATCAGTAATTTATGCAAAGGGACAGTTCTCAGGCGCTTCGACAGGAAGAATTGATTCACTCATAGCAGCAGGTCCTAAGAGCAGCTGCGTACAGGCTGTAAAGGATGCAGCAGCAGGAAAGAATAATATTGGAAATATTATGTTCTTCTGTGCTACATGGGTTATGGATGAAAGCAAGTATGAGTCATATACCATTATCGGTGATAACTGCTTCTATGTAAGAAAGAAGTAATAGTATTTTAAATTAATTACATAATATGATGAGTGCGGCGAAAGCAATTCTGCCACGGCATCATAAAAAAGACAACTTATTAAAAAAAGGCTTCCCTATCTGCATATTATTCGCAGGCGGGAAGCCTTTTTTGTGTATTATAATAATCAGTGCACAGCTTGGCAAAAGGAACGGATATGTTCTGCCTTATACTAAACGTATCATATCGTGCGTAATTACACACATTAAGTTGATAAAATAAATCTAAACAAATGTTGTGGTTTATTAAATTTTAGGATAAAATATAATAAAGCAGTTGAATGATACCGGGGTCAAAATACCTTTTGCCCCGACATAATTGAATTACATGCTTAGTTTTATGAAAAGGAGAATAAAGTATGGATGGTATGGAAGCACTTATATGGCTGGCGCTAATGATTGTATGTATCATTATTGAGGCAGCTACACTTGGTCTTACTACCATATGGTTTGCATTCGGTTCAATAGCTGCATTTATCGCGGCGATGTTCAAGGCGCCGATACCTGTGCAGATAGCGTTGTTCCTGGTGGTATCAATAGTTTCGCTGATTATCACGAGACCTATTGCTATGAAGTGGTTCAATAAAGGAACGCAGAAGACCAACTATCAGGAGCTTATAGGCGTAAAGGTCCGGATAACGCAGACTGTTGACAATTATGCGGAGACCGGTGCAGGAACGATAGGAGGAATGGTCTGGACTGTTCGTTCCGCAGAAGATGATGTAGTACTTAATGTTGATGAAGTCGCAGAAGTAGTCGATATTAAGGGAGTAAAACTTATTGTTAAAAGAATATAGGAGGATTAATTTATTATGGGTGGACAGGAAATTTTGTTAAGTATTTTTATTGCGTTTATAATTGTTGTGATACTGGTGCTGATATCATGTATCAAAATCGTGCCGCAGGCACAGGCAAGTGTTCTTGAGAGACTTGGAGCTTATAAGGAGACATGGAACACTGGTATTCATTTTAAGCTGCCGATAGTTGATAAGGTTGCAAGAAGGGTTAACTTAAAGGAGCAGGTTATTGACTTTAAGCCGCAGCCGGTTATCACAGAGGATAATGTTACAATGCAGATTGATACGGTTGTATTCTTCCAGATTACAGACCCGAAGCTTTATGCATACGGCGTTGAGAATCCGCTCATGGCTATTGAGAACCTTACGGCTACAACTCTTCGTAACATTATCGGTGATTTGGAGCTTGATGAAACTCTTACATCCCGTGAGCTTATCAACACAAGAATGCGTACAGCTCTTGACGTTGCAACAGACCCTTGGGGTATCAAGGTAAACCGTGTAGAGCTTAAGAACATCATTCCTCCGAAGGAGATTCAGGATTCGATGGAGAAGCAGATGAAGGCAGAGCGTGAAAGACGTGAGGCTATTCTTCGTGCAGAGGGTGAAAAGAAGTCTACAATTCTTGTTGCAGAAGGTAAGAAGGAATCTGCAATCCTTGACGCTGAGGCTGAAAAGCAGGCTGCAATTCTTCGTGCAGAGGCTGACAGAGAGGCAAAGATTCGCAGGGCAGAAGGTGATGCTCTCGCTATCATGAAGGTTAAAGAGGCAGAGGCAGAAGGTATCCGTATGATTAAGGAAGCAGGCGCTGACGAGGCTGTTATCCAGCTTCGAAGCCTTGATGCATTCACAAGGGCTGCTGACGGAAAGGCTACAAAGATTATCATTCCTTCAGAGATTCAGGGCTTTGCGGGAACAATCAAGGCGCTTACAGAGGTAGTAAAGGAAGATTAATACCGGTGCTGAAGTATAGACCTTATTAGTGATAATTAAAGAATAGTACTGTCAAAGATAATTTGACATTTCGATAATAGGGGTTAAGAAGTGGGTTGTTTTCTGATGCATTAGCTTTTGGGCATTATGAAGGCAGCCCACAATTTTAAAGGAACAGTAAGTTAAGCGAGTCTTGAATTAATTTGCTTTTTCATACAAAGGAAATTAAATAAATGTATACAGAGGAGACTGGAAGTATGAACGCTTTTAGTGGTTTGTTTAGCATTTTTGGTATATTATTTGCTGTTGTGTCATTGCTTATATTTGCAGTAATTGTTTCTATTATTGTAGCCATGATTGTCAGAAACAGAAAGAATAATGCATCACCGATACTTACCGTAGATGCGACCGTAGTAGCGAAAAGAACTAGTGTTTCGGGAAATGGTACAAATAATATGGGCGCATTTACATATTATTATACAACCTTTCAGGTGGAAAGCGGCGACAGAATTGAGCTTTCGGTAAGCGGCAGTGAATATGGTATGCTTGCGGAGGGCGATACCGGAAGACTTACCTTCCAAGGCACAAGATATATTGGGTTTGAAAGAAGATAGCAGAAGAATAAAAATTCAAAATTGTTACGATACGCATATGATACATTTGATTTGAGAGAAGACAGGCGCATTGTGAAAGGAGTCAGGCGTGTATGGAGGAATATAAGAAAAGCTACAAGGGACTTGTAATATGGCTGATTTTATATATGGCAGCGTTTTTTGTTCCTGTGTTTTTACCGGCAGAGATTAAACTGATTACACTGCTTTGCTATAACATTATGATAATAGGGTGCGCGGTTCTGACATATATGATTTACAAAAACGAAAAGATATACTGGTACAGCGGAATTTTTTATGAGGATGCAGCAAAAATGACTTCACCGCAGAGAAAGGCGTATGCGTTTAAGATGTTTAAACGTTTTGCAGTGTTTGCAGTGCTTTATGTTATATATTCTGTAATTGCCTATGTGACGGGCGTTCATTCGGGCGTAAACCTTGCCGTGGCATCAATAGGCCTCGTAGGCGTTGCACTCAGCACGCTTAATATAAAACTTGAGTAGAGGCTTGTGGCGCAGGATATTAAATCAGAACAGCAATACCTGCGGCGCTGCGCGCCGCAGGACAGTTAATATATTCAGAGCAGCAGATATGAGGGGGTATAAGATGACGGCGAAATTATTTTTACAGGCGATAATTAAATTTTTAGCCGGAGTTATTTTAGTAGGGGCATTGTTATTTATTCCGGCGGGAACATTAGGCTACTGGAACGGATGGCTTTTCATGGGCATTTTATTTGTGCCTATGTTTGTGGCAGGAATAATTATGATGATAAAAAATCCTGAGCTTCTAAAGAAAAGACTGAATGCAAAGGAAGAGGAGTCTGAGCAGAAGATGGTGCTCGCATTAAGCGGTATCATGTTTATCTGCGCATTCGTTGTGGCAGGACTTAATTACAACTATAAGTGGCTGATTCTGCCGAAATGGACTGCAATTGTGGCAGCGGTGGTATTTTTACTGGCGTATGCGCTTTATGCTGAGGTTATGAGGGAGAATACATACCTTTCAAGAACGGTAGAGGTGCAGGAGCACCAGAAGGTAATTGACACAGGACTTTACGGCGTGGTAAGGCACCCTATGTATATGGCGACGGTTATTTTGTTCCTGTCCATGGCTTTCGTTCTTGGTTCAGTGTTTTCATTTGCAATACTGCTCTGCTACATTTTTATAATTGCAAAAAGAATCAATAATGAGGAGCAGGTGCTTGGGCAGGGACTTGAAGGCTACAGGGAATATATGCAGAAGGTGAAATACAGGCTGATACCGTTTGTGTGGTAAAAGCGTGGTAAGGCATTTTGCCGGATGGTTACGACAGAGATGAATTAAAAAAAACTAAATATATGATGCTGTAAATATGGTTGTATTATAATATAAATATGATGAACTTAATGGAGATTATAATTATATGAGCGGTAACACGAGAACAATAAACAAAATTTATTCAAGAGGCAGCAAAAGATTTGACTATGAAAAATATTTAAATATGGGAGAGTGGATTTTTCTTGCATTACTGCTTGTAAGTGCCGTGTCTGCATTATATGGTGTTAAGTTTTTTAAGGTATTTGCTTTAATTTTGTTTTTGGCAGGGGCTGTCGTATATGCTGTTGTAAATAATAAAATAACGTCGGTAAGAATGGCTGATTTGGATTTGGACGCATCATTTATCGTCCGGCAGGATGTGACTGATGAGTATGGCCATAATAAGGGTGAGGAGCTTTATTATGTTTACAACAAAGACATTATGCATAAGAATGTTGTGCGTGAGGAAAAGGGATATAGGCACAGATATGGAACGTGGGTGAAAATGCCTGATGAAATAAGAGGTCCTGTTGCCGAAAACAGAAAGAAAACTTTTGATACAATACACGATGGTGCATTTCAGGAGAGACTCAATGTAGAAATTAACAGAGAAAGCACAGAATATGACGGCTGGAGCATTGTGCCGGTAAAGAAGGTATACAGAATACTTCCGGGGCTTTTAGGCAACAGCGTACTTATCGCCGGCAGACGCGGCATGAAGGAGAAAATCACTGTCGCATGGGATATTAATGATAGAAAAGAGCTTATGAGCAAAATAAAGGCACTAAAGGGAAGATAAGATGGAATAGGAGGAAGTTAAAGATGAATTGTGTAAAATGCAGCGTGGAAATGTCAGAAGCGAAATTGTGTGGGGATGCTTTTAGAACAGGAGCATACCTGACAAAGAAGAAAAAGGGCATTTTGGATACGGAAAGAATAAGTACGGTGTCATGTTATTTTTGTCCGCAGTGCGGGTATATTGAATTAAAGGCGGACAATCCGAAGGAATTGCTAAAGGATTAGCAGATTATTAAATGAATTAATAGTACCACGGAGGAGAATATTAAGTATGTATATATACAAAACAGAGGTTTTATCGGGCAGCAGCAAGCTGTTTTCAAGAAGGGCAAACAGAGAGGACGCTGAGAAATTAGACGAGCTTTTCAACCAGAGGGCGAAGGAAGGCTGGGAGTTGGCAGCATATGAATTTCTTGAGGAGAGAGAGGTTTTTATCATTACCTTTAGAAGGGAGCAGTAGCATTCTGCCTGGAACTGTTTCTTGCATATTTGTGGCAGATGTAGTAAAGTACAACGTGGAGTATTTATAGAAAATGCAGGAGACAAAATACAATGAACATATTAAAAAAAATATATTGCAGGGCATTTCAGCTTGGCTTTAAGGTCGCTATACCAATTCTTCCATACCGTGAACCTCAAATACTGGACGGCATGGAAAAGATACCAAAGGTGCTGTTAGGACAGAATAAGGATAAGGTTTTAATAGTTACTGATGCGGGAATTTCGAAAATAGGACTTGGAGACAAGCTTAAATTAATTTTGGATGATGCAGGAATTAAATACGAGTATTTTGATGAAACCGTTGCAAATCCGACTATTGCAAATGTTGAAAAAGCAAGGAAATTGTACATAAGCAGCGGCTGCAAAGCACTTATTGCTTTGGGCGGAGGCTCTTCAATGGACTGTGCAAAGGCTGTAGGTGCAAGAATTGCCAAGCCAAAGCAGTCAATTCAGAAGATGCGTGGAATACTAAAGGTTAGAAAAAGAATACCATTGTTAATTGCAATTCCGACAACTGCAGGCACGGGCAGCGAGACAACGGTTGCGGCGGTTATTACGGATGAAAAGACGCGATATAAGTGTCCTGTTAATGATTTTTCATTGATTCCGCGATATGCGGTGCTTGATCCGACGATTGCCTTCAGCCTGCCAAAGTCGCTGACTGCCACAACAGGCATGGATGCCCTGACTCATGCAGTAGAAGCTTACATCGGAAGAAGCACTACAAAAAACACAAGAAGTAAGGCGGAAATGGCGGTTAAGCTTATAAAAGAAAATCTTAAAGTTGCTTATGATGACGGTTACAATGAAAAGGCAAGAGGGAATATGCTTAAAGCGGCATATTATGCAGGAATTGCATTTACGGTGTCTTATGTCGGTTATGTGCATGGAGTTGCACATTCCCTCGGCGGTCAGTACGGAACGCCGCATGGACTGGCAAATGCAGTTATTCTTCCTTATGTTCTGGAGGATTACGGCAGTGCATGTCATAAAAAGCTTGCCAGGCTTGCCAGAATTGCAGATATTGCAGATTCGTCAGATGATGATGCAAAGGCTGCAGACAAATTTATTGCGTGGGTGAAGGAAATGAACGCATCCATGAATATACCGACAAAGCTTATGGGAATTTGTGATGAAGATATTGCGAAGATGGCAAAGCACGCTGATAAAGAAAGCAATCCGCTGTACCCTGTGCCGGTGCTGATGGATGCAAAGGAATTAGAAAAATTCTATAGGATGGTAATGTAAAATGGCAGGAAATATCGCTGAGATTGTAGAAAAGCAAAGAAGTTTTTTTGCAACAAAAGCAACCTATGATGTAAAAACGAGAATAAGTTATCTGAAAAAGCTTTATGCTGTAATCAGCCGCAGGCAGGATGATATTAATAATGCGTTGAAGGAGGACCTCGGCAAATCGCAGACAGAGGCGTTTATGTGTGAGAGCGGTCTTGCTCTTTCGGAGTTAAGCTACCAGTTAAAGCATATCAGAAGGTGGGCGAAAAATAAAAGAAGAAGGACAGACTTGACAAACTTTCACGGGAAGACTTATTCGGTGTATGAGCCTTATGGTCTGGTGCTTGTAATGGCGCCGTGGAACTATCCGTTTCTTCTTACAATGGAGCCGCTTATTGGTGCTGTAGCGGCAGGAAATTGCGTCGTGGCGAAGCCGTCCGCATATTCGCCGGCTACTTCTAAGGTGATAAAGGAAATTTTAAACGAGGTGTTCGAAGAAAACTATGTAGCTGTAGTTGAAGGCGGCAGGGAAGAAAATACGCAGCTGTTAGAGCAGAAATTTGACTATATCTTTTTTACAGGAGGCGTAAGGGTAGGCAAGCTTGTCATGAAAAAGGCGGCTGAAAATTTAACGCCGGTGTCTTTGGAGCTTGGCGGCAAAAGCCCGTGCATTGTTGATAAGACGGCAGATTTAAAGCTGGCGGCAAGGCGTATTGCGTTCGGTAAATATATTAATCTGGGACAGACCTGCGTTGCACCGGATTATCTGCTGATTGATGAAGGCATTAAGGATAAGTTCTTAAGTATATTTATAGAGACTGTTAAAAAAATGTACGGAGAGGATGCCTTTGAAAACAGTGACTATGGAAAGATGATTAATGAAAAGCATTACCATCGCGTTATGGGGCTGATTGACCCAAAGAAGGTTGTCCTTGGCGGCAGAGGCAGAGAGGATGAGTTAAGAATCGAGCCTACTGTGATGGATAATGTTACTGCAGACGACAAGGTTATGCAGGAAGAAATTTTCGGTCCGGTGCTGCCTGTTATAACATACAGGAATATAAACGAAGCATTTGAATTTGTTGAGGAAAGACCGCACCCGCTGGCACTGTATATTTTCTCGAATGATAAAAAGACGCAGAAGCTTTTTACCGAGAGAACAGCATTTGGCGGCGGCTGCATTAATGACACCATACTGCATATGATATCCTCAAATATAGGCTTCGGAGGCGTCGGAAACAGCGGCATGGGTTCGTATCACGGAATCAAGAGCTTCCAGACATTTTCACATGAAAAGAATATACTGAAGAAGTATAACTGGATTGATGTTCCGATGAGGTACCAGCCGTATAAGCCATTGTGGGGAAAGCTTGCAAAGCTTTTTTTAAGATGACGAAGGAAAAAGGTGACTGGTAGCAAAAATTTTTTCTAAAACAGGCAAAAAGACTTTATATGGCTTACAGATTATTAACCCCTTGTGTGTTTAAAGTTTTTGCGATAGAATGTAACATTATAATAAATAAATCGAGCGTGTGGAGGTACTGAGTTATGGACTTGAAAGGACGAAACTTTTTAAAATTACTTGATTATACACCGGAGGAGATTCTCTTCCTTATAGATGTTGCTGCTGATTTAAAGAAGAAGAAGAGAAGCGGCGTTCCGCACAAATATCTTGAAGGCAAGAATATTGTGCTGATATTTGAAAAGACCAGCACAAGAACAAGGTGCTCATTTGAGGTTGCGGCAAATGACCTTGGCATGGGCGTTACATATCTTGACCCTACTGTATCACAGATAGGTAAAAAGGAGAGCATTGAGGATACCGCAAGGGTGCTCGGACGTATGTATGATGCTATCGAATACCGCGGCTACGGACAGGAGATAGTTGATACTCTTGCAAAGTATTCGGGCGTGCCGGTATGGAACGGACTTACGAATGAATTCCACCCGACACAGATGCTTGCGGATATGCTTACCATCAGAGAAAAATTCGGAAGATTAAAGGGTATTAATCTTGTATACATGGGCGATGCCCGCTACAACATGGGCAATTCACTTATGGTTGTAAGTGCAAAGCTCGGACTTAACTTTACTGCCTGCACCGCAAAGAAGTATTTTCCGGAGCAGTGGCTGGTTGACGAGTGTATGAAGCTTGCAAAGGAAAGCGGAGCGACAATCAGACTTGAAGAGGATGTAGACAAGGCTGTAAAGGGCGCAGACGTTATTTACACAGATGTGTGGGTATCAATGGGCGAGCCTGACGAGGTATGGGAGGAAAGAATCAGAGAGCTTATGCCTTATCAGGTGAACAGGGCGGTTATGGACAAGGCGGGAAGCCAGGCTGTATTTATGCACTGCCTGCCTGCATATCACAATCTTGGCACTAAGATTGCCGTCCAGATACATGAGAAATTCGGCATTGACGAGATGGAAGTAACAGACGAGGTGTTTGAGGGCAGCCAGTCGGTAGTATTTGACGAGGCTGAGAATCGTATGCACACTATAAAGGCGGTTATGGCTGCAACATTGGGAGCGGTTTAATTTATGTACAAAGCAAATAGAACAAAAAATCCATTTTTAAAGCAGATAATTGCAAATGCAATTTATGTGCTGATTGCGGCGATGATAGTAGGCTGCGGCGTATATGCGCTTATAAAGGGTGAAGCAGGCAAGGTATTTTACCCTATAGTATTTTTCCTTGCGGCGATTTTAAACTTTACAGACGGCATACCGAGGCTTTTTGTCGATTCGAGAAGCAAAAACAAAAAAATAGGCGGAGTGGCGCTTTGTGTACTGGGTGTTATCATGCTTATGGTTGCGGGAATAACAGCATATACGGTATGGTGATTAGGGCGGCATATTATGTTAAAATCAGAGGTTCTAAAATTATTAAAAACATCTAAAGACTTTATGTCGGGACAGATGATATGTGACACGCTTGGAGTCTCCAGAACGGCAGTCTGGAAGGCAATAAAGCAGCTCAGGAGCGAGGGCTGTACTATAGAGGCGGTTTCAAATAAGGGCTACTGCCTTAAGGAGCCTGCTGATATATTGTCGGCAGACGAGATAAAGGGTGCGCTTGAAGGCAGCAGGATAGGCAAAGAGCTTTATTATTATCCTAAGACAGACTCGACAAATATACGAATAAAGGAGCTGGCAGACGGCGGTGCGCTAGGCGGCACACTTGCGGTTGCCGACATGCAGACCTTTGGAAAGGGCAGACGCGGAAGACAGTGGTTTTCACCGCCCGGCACAGGTATCTGGATGTCTGTGCTTTTAAGACCGCGTTTTGAGCCGGGAAGCGCCTCTATGCTTACGCTTGTTGCGGCGATGGCGGTTGCCGGCGCTATTAAGGAGGTAAGCGGTCTTGATGCGCTTATAAAGTGGCCGAATGATATTGTGGTCAATAAAAAGAAGGTCTGCGGTATTCTGACCGAGATGAGCATTGAGTCAGACTACATCAATTACATAATCTGCGGAATAGGCATCAATGTTAACCACGACAGCTTCCCGGAGGATATTAAGAATACTGCAACGTCGCTTGCAATAGAAAAGGGCGAAAAGATATGCAGGGCAGAGTTAATAGCTTCGGTGTGGAAGCATTTTGAGAATTATTATGACAGGTTTTTGCAGACTGAGGATATGTCGCAGTTAATGGATGAATACAACAGCCTGCTTGTCAATAAGGACAGCGAGGTAAGGGTTCTCGACCCGAAGGGAGAATGGTCGGGAAGGGCTTACGGAATCAATGCTGAGGGCAGTCTGCTGGTGGAGAAGGAAGACGGCAGCCTTGCGAAAGTATATTCCGGCGAGGTTTCGGTGCGAGGGATATACGGGTATGTATAGGATGTAACTTTTAAAAAAATGTGGAGGATATAAATGGGCAAGGTTCTGTGCGGCGCGAGCTGTTATACACAAAAATATTATTTTAATAATGAGTTTGCAATACTGCCTGAGCAGATAAAGCAGGAGCTGCAGATATTGTGTGTGCTTTTTACAGAGGATGTCGGCGGAGAGCTTACGCTTGAGTTTAATGATGACGGAGAGCTTGAGTTTAAGGTAAGCAGCGACGAGGGCGATTACCTTTATGACGAGATAGGAAGCGTGCTTAAGATAAAGCAGATACGCATGCAGAAGCAGGAGCTTCTGGAGTCACTGGAGCTGTTTTATAAGGCGATAGGTGAGGTTACACCTTAAAAACTATTGCGTAACAGTCGATTATATGGTAAAATGCTATGCAGAGGGAAATAAAGACCTTGAAGAAAACAGGTAAAGAAGGAGAAAACTTATTATGAAGAAAGTTGTTTCAATTATTCTTGCAGTACTTATGGTTGCAACATTATTTACAGGCTGTGGAAAATCAAGCGTTGCAGGTAAGTATGTTGTAAAGACTGTTGGTGGAAAAGCTATTGAAGAAGAGTTTAATAGCATGCTTGAGGAATTTGGCGAAGGAATGACTCTTGATGATTACCTTAAGATGCTTGGTATTGATTCATTGGAAGAATTTATTGTTATGGATCTTAAGTCTGACGGTACAGTAGATATGGCTGTTGCAGGAGAGGACCCGGTAAGTGGTACATGGAAGCAGGATGGTGACAAGATTACTCTTACTGTTGATGGCGAGACAAGCGAGCTCACTAGAAATGGTAACGAGCTTGAATTCAAGATGGATGACCAGGATTACGTTTTCATAAAGAAGTAATATAAATATCAACGTCACATGTACAAAAGATACACCCTGCTTTGGAGAGCCCAAAGCGGGGTTTTCCTTTAGAACAGTCTGAAGTTTATATGACGGCAGAAGAATATATGTGAATATCTGATTGATTAAATAATATAGAATCTATGATAATTATAAGAGGTTAATTATGAGTTTGTTGCACTATGAGTTTAATTTGGATTATGAACTGATGCTTAGCGCATGGGGAAGAGGCATATTGCAGGAAAGTGACCTTATTTATCAGCAGAAGCCGGACAGTATTTTCTCAAAATTTTATAATAAGTTTAATCGCTATCCGACAGATATTTCCCTGTTTATAGACGATCCGATGGCGTATGGTTATGATTATGGATTTACGGGCGTTGATACGGCACTGCTGGAGAAGCTTGAAACTCTTAGCGAGCTGATACTTCCAGATTCAATTACGCATATTGATGTGACGCCAGAGCTTGAGAGGATTATTAAAAAGAATAATACGCTGATACGCGGTAATTTTGATTCGTATGCGGAGCAGTTCGCTGTAGAATACGGACTCCGTTTCAGACCATCAGATTATATTTTTGCAACACATTATTATGAGTATGCACATGAGAGCACAATCATGTCGCTTGTATTCGGGCGTGACGGCAGCGTACAGATTAAGGAGGACATAAGCTCGCCGGGGTCATCAGCAGGCAACACATTCGGCGGCACCTTTTATTATAAACTGAGCAGGCAGTTTTACAAAGAAAAAACTGCAGAGCAGATTGCGGAGCAGTTCAGGAATGTCATATATGATGCAACAATTGAGGACGGCAGGCTGGCGGCGTTTATTGAGAAGGCAAAAACACATAAGATATATATGGGGAAGAACAGATGATGAGATAAGCATTTGTATTTGAAGCTCTTTAAAATATATTTGTTAAGAATACTAAAGATTAAACTGATAAGAAAATTGATAAATATATTATAAAGGAGGCTTTTTGATGAATAATATTATTAAGTATGTGAACACAGATAATTTAACAGATGATGTGTATTGTATAATTGATAGTGCACAGAAGCTTGCCTATCATTCTGTTAATATAACTTTAGTTTTGCGAAATTGGCTGCTGGGAAAACGAATATCGGAGGAAGAGTTAAAGGGAAATGATAGAGCTGAATACGGTATGGAGGTTATAAATAATCTTTCAAAATCTTTAACTAAAAAGTATGGTAGTGGTTTCAGTAAAAGGAATGTATATAAATTTCAACAATTTTTTAAGTGCTTTCCGGAGATTATGCAGACAGCGTTTGCACAATCTGAAGGAGGTCAAATTGTGCCGACACTGTCTGCACAATTACTTTAGCTTTATCTTCCTACGGAGGAGGAACTTCGTGCCGAAATAGAGACACAGAAGGAGTTTTATTCCCGCGAGCAACGAGCCAAGCGGACGAGCTTGCTCGTCCATTTGGCGACTGCCGCGAGGGGCGATAGCTGCCAGTGGCAGCTGTTCATCGCCGACCGTAGTGAAACGTAGACCAAATACCCAGCCTCTTTGGGAGGACAAATTAAAAACAAGCTAGGTCATGTCATGTAGCTTGCTGTGGGGTATTTGACCATTTACAGAAGAATTTATAGGCGGTGAGACATGGACAACCCTTGGAAGGATATAAGCCTTGATGATTATGAAAAGCATATGAGTCTGGACAGTGTAAAGCAGCTCCAGACGATGAATTATATGATGAAGGAGCAGCTTGAAGCCTATCCCGTTAAGACAGCGATGATTCTGGGAGTTGCCGGGGGAAACGGACTGGAGCATATAAGCACGGAAAAGTACCGGACTGTTTATGGCGTTGATATCAACGGTGAATATCTGCGCGCCGTGTCGGCGCGCTTTGCAAGATTGTCAGGGACGCTTAAATGCTTAGAAATGGATTTGATTAAGGCTTCTGCAATACTGCCGAAGGCAGAGCTTGTGATTGCGAATCTGCTTATTGAGTATATAGGATATGAAGCATTTCAAAGGGTAATACTGCAGGCAGAGCCTGAATATGTGTCCGGTGCCATCCAGATTAATACGGATAATAAGAAATGGGTTTCTGATTCTCCTTACTATCATGCGTTTGACAGGCTTGATGAGATTCATCATCAGATGGAAGAAGGTGAGCTTTTGAACGTGATGAAGGTGATAGGATATTCTGAGATTTTGCGGAAGGAATATGCTCTGCCGAATGGGAAGGCACTGGTAAGGCTGGATTTTAAGAAATGAACATGATTTAAATATTTTACAATAAAACAAGGAGGAGAAGATATGCATAATATTACTGAACTTCCTGCATGGGAAAGACTTTTTAAGAGAATTTTATGGGAGCAGCTGGGCGATATTCAGGGTAAGAGGATTCTCGATTTCGGCAGCGGCGAATGTGTTACGGCAGACCATTTTGCGAGGGATAACGAGGTGACTGCAATTGAGCCTTCAGAGGATATTTTAAGCGCAAGATGGGCGGACAATGATTACAAGGTGATTGTCGGGGATGCGTCAAGTCTTGAGAGATTTAAGGACGCTTCGTTTGATATTATTTTCTGCCACAATGTTCTTGAGTATATTGAGGACAAGGCAGCCGTTGTAAACGAGTTTGAGCGCATTTTAAAGCCGGGCGGCATGCTTTCCGTGGTAAAGCACAACCGCACCGGAAGAGTTATGCAGATGGCGGTTTTGCTGGATGATTTTGATAAGGCAAATGCGATACTGGACGGAAAGAACAGCAGAGCATCCAGATATGGCGAGATAAAATATTATGAAGATATGGAGATAAGCATCTGGGCGACAGAGCTGGATTTGATGAAGAGCTATGGCATAAGGACTTTCTGGGATTTGCAGCAGAATCAGGAGAAGCATGCCGACGAGGAATGGCAGAAGAAGATGATGCAGCTTGAGATGAGGGTATCGGAGCTTGAAGAGTACAGAAGAATTGCATTTTTCCATCATCTGATTTTTGAAAAGAGTATATAAAAGCCTGCAGCCTGACAGATGAAATACAACATAATCAATAGTGAGTTTTTTGCTGCTTTAAATATATTCTGAAAAGTTTTTAAGTGACGATAGATTCAAATGACCTAAATGACGAAGGAGGTATACGGATGAAATTCATATTTTCGCATAAATTACCGGTTTCAATTATTATATCATGCGTGATTACCGCGATTGGTATGCTGGTAAACTACATAGAGTATACAAATACAAATTATTTAAAGTGGGCATTTAGGATGCCGGGTGGCGAGTGCCTCAATGAAAACGGATTTGGTTTGAATGTTTTTCATACTTATGCCATGTCACTGGAAGATACAAACAGCCACCATTTGACATTCAGCATTATATCGCTTATACTTTCGATTGTGGTATTTGCGGCTGTGATTTTTCTGCTGCTTTTTGTGATTGATAAGATACTTAAGGATAGATAAAAACATGAAATTTAATATCGGTAATCTTGAATTTGACAATAATATTATTTTGGCTCCTATGGCAGGCGTAACAGACCTGCCATTTCGTCTGTTGTGTAAGGAGCAGGGCTGCGGGCTTATTTACACGGAGATGGTAAGCGCAAAGGCTGTTTATTACAACAATAAAAATACAAAGGAGCTTTTGAAGGTGCTTCCTGAGGAAAGACCGGTGGCGCTGCAGCTTTTTGGCTCTGAGCCGGAGCTTATGGCGGATATGGCAAAGAAGCTTGAGGATGGACCGTATGATTTGTTTGATATAAATATGGGCTGCCCGGTGCCAAAGGTAGTCAATAATCATGAGGGCTCAGCGCTTATGAAGGAGCCGAAGCTTGTGTGGAAAATCATTAATGCTATGGCGAGGGCTGTGGATAAGCCTGTTACCGTCAAGATAAGGAAGGGCTTTGATGATGAGCATGTAAATGCTGTGGAGATTGCAAGAATAGCGGAGGATGCCGGAGCGGCAGCGGTTGCGGTACACGGAAGAACAAGGCAGCAGTTTTATTCAGGCAGGGCAGACTGGGACATTATACGTCAGGTGAAGGAAGCGGTCAGTATACCTGTGATTGGCAATGGTGATATTTTTACTCCCCAGGATGGCGCGCGCATGATGGAGCAGACGGGCTGCGATGCGGTTATGATTGGACGCGGTGCACGGGGAAATCCATGGATTTTTTCACAGATGAACGCATATCTTAATGGTGAGAAGGTACATAAGCCTTCTGTAGGAGAGCTTAAGGAGATGATACTTAAGCATACCGACCTGCAGATAAAGTATAAGGGCGAATATATAGGCATACGTGAGATGAGAAAGCATATTGCTTGGTATACGGCGGGATACCCTAATTCTGCGGTATTAAGGGCGAATGTGAACAATGCGGTTACAAAGGATGACATAGCAAGACTGTTAGACTACATAAAAGAATAAAGAGACATAAAAACACGATAACCATAGTTTTGCACAAAGGATATTGAGTTTATTCGATAAAAGCGAAGCTTTTTTTGTGAAAATGTAACGTTGACAGACCGATTGCTTTAAGATATAATACGTTGAATGCTGCGATATCAGTATTAAAGGTATGCGCTGGGAGTGTGGTCGGAATACTCCTGACCGGCACATATGTATACGTATTAAGGGCATGTACCTGTGGAGTATAATTAGAAAGGGAAGCATGGAAATGGCAGAGAAGAAAAACATTTTAACATATGCGGGTCTTAAGAAGCTTGAGGATGAGCTTCAGGATTTGAAGGTTGTTAAGAGAAAAGAGATTGCTGATAAGATTAAGGAAGCAAGAGAACAGGGGGATTTATCCGAGAATGCAGAGTATGACGCTGCAAAGGATGAGCAGAGAGATATAGAGCTTCGAATTGAAGAATTAGAGAAGCTTCTTAAGAATGCAGAGGTAGTCGTTGAGGATGAGATTGAGCTTGACAAGATAAACGTTGGCTGTGTTGTTGATGTATATGATGTTGAGTTTGATGAGGAGCTTGAATTTAAAATTGTTGGCTCGACGGAGGCGAACAGCCTTCAGAATAAGATTTCAAACGAGTCTCCTGTCGGAAGAGCACTTATTGGTGCAAGGGTCGGAGATACGGTCGTAGTTGAGACGCAGGCAGGAAATATTGAATACAAGATACTTGGTATTAACCGTGTCCAGTAAATAAATTGTTTTAATGGCAGTTTGGGATAAATATAATCAGATTATCTTTTGCAGGTAGACGATATTATATTTATTTCAAACTGCTCTTTTTTTTATTAATTATTTGTGAAAATATCGAAATATCTTTTCAGTTATGTTATAATAATATGTAAACTAATTAAATTCAGTATTATTTGCTATGGAGGGTGCGTTATGCTTAATGCAGAAAGGGTAAAACTGATGACGCAGGCAGCTACCTGCTATCAGAAGCAGGAAAAGAAAGCTATGCGCATAAATGAATTTTATAAAAAGGATTATATTAATTATAATGTTATAAAATCAGTATTTGCATTTACACTTGCATATGCTCTGATTTTTGCAATAATAGTGTTATACAATTCGGAATGGATACTGATACATACGACGAGAGGCGCTGTGATATTTCTTGTGGCGGGCGTTGTTATTTATATTATCGGAGCGGCATTGTTTGGCGCGGTTTCCAGCAGCATATTCACAAAAAAGTACCAGGATGCCAGAGATGACATAAAAAAATATCAGCAGCTATTGCTAAAGCTTAACAGGCTTTATGAAGCTGAGGATGTAAAGGAGCAGGCAGATAAGGAGGATATCATATGATGGCGAGGCTTTGTCTTATCAGAGACAAGATTAAAAAAATCTATACTAAATATGAAAAATTCATACAGCCTGCGCTGAAGCTTATCGTAGGTATTCTGGTTATGTATCTGCTGACGGTAAACTTAAATTACATGAGCGCACTTAACAAGTGGTGGATTATTGTAGCGATAGCGGTTATCTGCGCGATGCTTCCATGGTCGTGGATAGCCGTGCTTATAAACGGTTATATACTGGTTAATTTTTCTGCGGTCTCGTGGGAGGTTGTGGCTGTCATGGCCGGTTTGTATCTTATCATGCTGTGTACATATTATATCTTTCATCCGCAGAACAGCATATTGTTAGTTATTGTGCCTGTTTTCCTGTGGTTCAGGCTGCCGCTGGTGCCGGTTGTTGTAACGGCGCTTTTAGTCGGACCGTCCAGCATTTTCACATTGATATTCGGAACTGTAATTTATTATGTGGTCATGATAGTGAAGGACAATGCTGCAACATTTGCTTCAAAGGAGAACACCGACCTGCTGCAGAAGCTTTCGTTTATAGTGACGAAGATATTCGGCAATAGAGAGATGTGGCTTATGTGTGCGGTGATGGCATTAACTCTCCTGGTTATATATATCGTAAAGCGCCGCAGATTTAATTATTCCAGGGAGATAGCGGTGTTGTTAGGAGTTGCAGCCGGAGTGGTTGTTTATCTTTCGGGCGCAGTAATGCTTAATATTCCGATAGATGCGGTACGTGTTGTTATAGGAAGCATTGTTGCACTGATTATAGGACTGATAGTATCCTTTGGAAATATTGCGCTGGATTACTCGAGAGTGGAGTATGTACAGTTTGAGGATGACGATTATTATTATTATGTAAAGGCGGTGCCGAAGTTTGCAATAACCGAGCCGGAATTTACGGTTAAGAAATTCAGACATAAAGAGGAGCCGTCAGGAGAGCCTGAGCAGAAAGGTCAGGAATCGGAGGATAAGGAAGCGACTTTATGATACGCTATCATTTTTTTATTTGTAATATAGATATACTGAAAGACAGGAGGGAAAAATGCAGGTTATAAAAGAATATCTTAAAGATTATTTAACCATACTGGCAAATGACATAACATTTGTCGGCATACTTGAGATAATAATAATTGCATTCATTGTCTATCAGTTGATGAGATGGATAAAAAACACGCGTGCGTGGTCATCCCTGAAGGGACTTGTTGTACTTATTGTGTTTATGCTTATTGCCAAGATACTTAAGATGAATACTATTCTCTGGCTCGCAGAGAAAACCTACAGCGTTGGCATAATTGCACTGGTTATTATATTTCAGCCTGAGCTTAGAAAGGCACTGGAGCAGATAGGACAGAATAAGGTACTTAAGAGTTTTCCTTTGGGAGAATCATCAAAGTATGGCGATAATGCACTTGAATTAAAGGATATTGACGAGATAGTGTCGGCATGCTCCGCCATGAGCAGGGCTAAGACGGGGGCGCTTATAGTGCTTGAAAAGGAGACCCCTTTAAATGAATTTATCCAGACCGGCATAAATATAGACGGTGTTGTAAGCAGTGCGCTTTTGTTAAATATATTTGAGCACAATACTCCTTTGCATGACGGAGCGGTGATTATGCGCGGAAAGAGAGTTGTATCTGCAACCTGTTATCTGCCGCTGTCGGACAGCTTGGGAATCAGTAAGGAGCTCGGAACAAGACACAGGGCTGCACTGGGAATGAGTGAAACCACGGACAGCGTTACAATCGTGGTTTCAGAGGAGACGGGAGATATTTCACTGGCACACAACGGAAGACTTTTGAGAGGGGTTTCGGCAGCACAGCTAAAGGAAAAATTAATTGAGCTGACTGAGATAGCAGAAGAGTCGAAAAAAGTGAATATTAAGCTTTGGAGAGGAAAGGCGAAAAATGATAAAGATGCTAAAAAATAACTGGTGGCTGAAGCTGATAGCACTTGCCTTTTCAATATTTCTGTGGCTGACGATTACGAATACCACGGACCCGGAGGAGACATATCAGATTTCGGATATACCGATACAGTTTATGAATGAAAATTCAATATATGATGATGGTATGACATATTATGTGGTTGGTTCGGGAACAACCTCTGTAGAGGTTAAGGTGCGGCATTCTCAGATGAAGAAAATATCAGCATCAGACTTTAAAGCAACCGTTGACCTGAGCAAAAGATATGGGCAGACGGGTTATGTGGAATTAAATATTGAACTTGTGAATAATATCAGGCTTTTAGAGGGAAATTATAAACAGAAGGATTATGCGGTATATATCAGGACTGAGTATATAAAGACGCAGAAGTTTAAGATTAACCCTGAAGTAAGCGGCAAGCTTGCGGAAAGCTACAGCTATAATGTTGTGCAGCTTAACCCGAATGCCGTAGATATTACTGCGCCTGAGTCTGTGCTTGAGACTATTGGCAGCGCAGGCGTAAGGATAATTCTTGACGGTGATTCAGAGGATATTGATACAGTAGGCGACATTGTCGTTTATGATACGAATGGCAATGAAATCAATCTGGAAAACAGACCTGAAATTACTCTTGGCACCAGTCAGGTAAAGGTGCACATTCCTGTGCTTAAGATGAATACGATACCTATTATTGTCAGTGTAGCCGGACAGAATGATGTTGCTGAAGGATACCGTTATATTTCTTATGAGTGCGATATTGACAGCGTGGCGGTATCGGGTGAACGCTCGCTAGTAGACCTGATAGACAGGATTTTAATTTCGGGCGATGCAATAGATGTTACCGGCGCATCTGCGGATGTTACGGTTACAGTTGATATAAATGATTATCTTCCTGACGGAGTTGTCGTTGATGGCATCAACAGCATAGCAACAATAACCATGAAGGTTGAAAAGCTTGAAGAGCGCGAGATTGTATTAAAATATGATAATATCAATATTATAGGGGTGAATAGTTCTTATAATTATGATATAATAGGTGATGGAACAATTTCGATTATTGTAAGAGGCCTTGCAGAGGAGCTTGAGCAGATAAATGAGGGAGATATAGCCCTTTCAATCAATGTTTCGGGACTAAGGACAGGCGAGCATTTCGCAGTGCTGAATGTAAGCGGACTTGAGGAGTATATTGTATCGGCTCCGAGCACAGTTGTCGTGAAGGTAACAATGGAGGCTGATACAGGAGATACAACGGAGAACACCTCTGAAAGTATTCCTCAGACAGAGTCTGAATCTCAAAGCGAGGAGTCACAGACACAGGAGGAAACTGAAAGCGAAGGCTTAGAAGAGACAAGCGGGGAAGAATGATGCATTTAAACCGGTATTGTGTGTAAATGCTTAGTGAACATGCGCTGATGAGACATAATATTTTGAAAGTACATTTGTAAAAATGATAAAGGGGTATTATTAATTTACGAATGCTTTTATAGAAGTAGAAGGTACGGATGAAGCCGCAGTATAAACCTGAAAATTTGCTGCGGTAAGAGCAAAATGTATTGAAAAGGGGAATTGTTATGGTTAGTGCAAAGGTAAAAATTTCAAATCCTACAGGACTGCATCTGCGTCCGGCAGGTAAGCTCTGCAATCTTGCAGTAGGCTACAAGTCATCGATTATTTTTAAGTACGCCAAAGGCGATGCGAATGTAAAAAGTGTTTTGAGCGTTCTTGGTGCATGCATAAAATCCGGTGAGGAGCTTGAATTTATATGCTCGGGACCTGATGAGACAGAAGCCCTGGAGGCAATTGTGGATTTGATTAGTAGTGGTTTAGGAGAGTAACCTCATGTCAAAAATCAAGATGCCGTTTGTGTGTCTATTATTTATTACTGCATTTGCGTTAGAGAGAGCAGAACTGTATATGTGGTCAGGTGGCGTATTGCTGGCCGGAGCGGTGGTTCTTTATATTCTGCAATATAAAAAAACAGGACATTTATTTAATCTTCCGGGACTGTTTTCGCTGTTTTTTATTGGCGGTGAGGCTTTAGCCTGCTTTAAATTAAGCGAGCTTAGCGCACTGCACTGGAGTATACTTACCTGGCTTAGCTTTTCGATGGTGTATATAGGCTTTATGCTCGGATATGCTTTTGTGGAATACCGTAGGGGTCCGCGATTAAGCATCACAAAAAAGCTTGCGGCTTATACAAGAAGAGATTTAGACAGCCGGTTGTGTAAGGAAAGAATATTCAAAAGTATTCTCGCAATATGTCTGATATCGCTTGCATGCTTTGCTTTCGAGGCGGTCAAGCTTGGGTTTATTCCGTTCTTTTCGGATGAACCGCATGCATATTCGTATTTTCATATATCGGGAGTTCATTATTTTACGGTAACATGTGTGCTGGTTCTGCCGCTTACGATTATCTATCTTTGGAATAACAGAAAGCCTGAGAAGTACAAGCTGGCACTTGTTATTCTGGCAAATATTATTGCAATATCGATACCTGTATTATGCGTGTCGAGATTTCAGCTCATGCTTTCGGTGCTTTTGGCACTTTGCGTATTTGCATCACTGAACAAAAACTTTAAGTGGTATTATATTGTGGGCGTAGTCATGGCACTCGTGCCGGTATATATTATTTTGAGCATTGCCCGCAACCATGACGTGGCGTATCTCAACAGCATATTTGAGATGAAAAATAAAAATATGCCGATATTTATCACGCAGCCGTATATGTATGTAGCGAATAATTATGAGAACTTCAACTGTCTTACCGAGCAGCTTGCGGCGCATACCTACGGACTGAGGCAATTGTTCCCGGTGTTTGCACTTACAGGACTTAAGTTTGTATTTCCACAGCTGGTGAGCTTCCCGCTGTACATAACAAAGGAAGAGCTTACGACGGTAACGCTCATATATGATGCATATTATGATTTTGGAATTGTTGGCGTGACTGTTTTCGGACTCATTTTAGGCGCAGCCTGCAGCAGCCTTAGCCGCCTTACGGCGAAGGCGACAAATCCTGTTATGTATCTGTTCTACGGGCAGATTGCGATGTATCTCGTGTTTTCATTCTTTACTACATGGTTCAGCAATCCTACCACTTGGTTCTGGCTTGGCATAACGCTTATTATATTTATTTATGTGGGAAAAACGGACAAGAAACAAAAATGATTTTATAAGGCATTGGATTAACCGATGCCTTTATCATGTTACGGGAGAACGAAGTGTGAAGAAATCCGTAGGTATCATGAGGTCAAAAAACATTTTGACCTCAACATCATTTTAATTGACAACAATAAATTGTGACTTCAAGGAGGAGACATGATTACTATTGCGCTTGCGGCTTACAACGGAGAAAAATATATAGAGGAGCAGCTTGATTCGCTTATAGAACAGGATATAGATGAGGATTTAAGCATAGTCGTGGCTGATGACGGTTCTGCCGATAAGACCTTTGGCATCCTTTGCGATTATGTGGAGAGGTATCCCGGACTGATAAATGCTGCAGTAAATGAAGTGCCTACAGGCAGTGCGAAGGGTAATTTTTTCGGACTGTTAAGGAGCATAGATGATGATTATGTGATGCTCTGCGACCAGGATGATGTGTGGAATGCGGATAAGGTGAGAGTCACATTTGAAAGGATGAAGAAGCTGGAAGCAAAGTACGGAAAGGATACGCCACTGCTGGTATTCGGCGATGTTGAGGTGGTTGATGAAGGGTTAAATGTTATCAGCGAGTCAATGGCGCGCTACCAGAAGACTGCACCGCATCACAACGGACTGAATCATTATCTTGTGCAGAACAATATTATAGGCTGCACCGTTATGATAAACAGGGCGCTGCTTAATTATACGAAGTATGAGCCCAAGGTGTGCATGATGCATGACTGGTGGCTGGGACTTTTGGCTTCTGCCTTCGGACATATAAGCTTTATTGACAGGCCATTGATGAAATACCGCCAGCACGGCAATAACCAGATGGGTACGAGAGCGGCAAGCGACGCCTCACAGTACATAGAACGTCTGTCAAAGGGCGAAGAGGTCAGGCGTAATTACGACATTATGTTTAGGCAGGCGGAGCTGTTTCTTGAAAGGTATGAAAATGAACTGTCTTCGGAGCAGATAAACTTAATTAAGGGCTTTTTGTCATTAAGGCAAAGCTCAAGAATAAAAAAGATATATAAAATATTTAAATACAGACTGTTTAAGAGTACGTGGTTTTGGACGCTCGGACAGTGCTTTAGCATATAGATAAGTTTTGGGGAGGAACGATATGGATATTGTATACGCATCAGACGATAATTTTATAAGACACGTGGCAGCTTCGATTTATTCGCTGTTTTTTTATAACAGGGACGAGGAAGAGATAAATGTTTACATACTCTGCCCGGGACTTAAAGAAGAATCATATGCCGGTATAAACAAAATTGCACGGAAATTTGGAAGGAGCATTGAGTTTATCCAGATAGGCAATCTGAGGGAACGCTTCCCGTTCGAGGTGGATACCGGAGGCTTCAACATAAACAACCTAAGCAGATTATTTGTGTGCAGCTTTCTTCCTGAAAATGTGGACAGGGTATTTTATATTGACGGTGACACTGTGGTTACGGATTCGCTCAGATACCTAAGCAACATTGATTTAGGCGATAATCTTGTGGCTATGGCTATGGAGCCGAGCGTGGGCATCAATATAAAGAGTGGCATTGATTTCGGCGAGGATGAGCCTTATTATAATGCGGGCGTGCTTGTGTTTGATTTGAAGAGATGGAGGCAGGAGGGCATCGAGCTTAAGCTTTTAGAGTATTACAGGGACAAGGGCGGCAACCTTTTTGCCTGCGACCAGGACGTTATAAACGGCACCTTCAGAGGCAAGGTCATGCTTTTGCCGCCAAGATACAATTTCTTTTCAAATTATAAATATTTCAGGTACAGCGCACTGGTAAAAAAGACTCCGGCTTACGCTGCAGTCGGAAAGAAAAACTTTAATGCAGCAAAGAAGAACCCTGCAATTATACATTTCCTTGGAGATGAGCGTCCGTGGAAGAGGGGAAATTTAAATCCTTACAGAAGCATTTACAAGAAGTTTTTGAACAAGACTGACTGGGCAAATACACCTGACGAACCGGGTATGGAGTTTTACCTGTTCGCATTTCATATTATGGAGTGGATTACCTTTATCTGTCCTCCGTTTAGGAACTGGCTTAACAGTCGTTACGGCATGAAGGTAATAAGCAACAGAAAGAAAAAGAGCAGCAAGAAGAAATAATATTGGAGGAAGTTTCATGGCAGTAAGCTGTGTGATTTTAAATTATAATGACCATACCACGACGCTAAAGCTTGTAAACCGCATAAGGGACTACAAGAACCTTGATTATGTGGTGGTAGTAGATAATGCGTCGACCGATGATTCGGCAAAGCATCTTGAGAAGCTTGCCGGCGGCAAGGTCATTTTTATACAAAATGATTCAAACAAGGGCTATGGCGCGGGCAATAATGTCGGCATAAAGTACAGCCGGGATGTGCTTTCATGCAAATATGTCCTTATAGCAAACCCGGATGTGGAATTTGAGGATGAGACCGTAGGCGCGCTTGTTGCAGGCTTTGATAAGGCTGATAACTGTGCGGTTGTTTCGTGTGTTATGAAAAATGCAGAGGGAACGCCGCAGATAAGCGGCTGGAGAAACTACGGTTTTATGAAAAATCTGCTTTCCACAGAGCCTGTGTGCATCAGACTTTTCAGGAATGTATTGCATTACCCTAAGAAATACTTTGAAAATAAAGAATGGTGCGAGGTTGAGGCTGTACCGGGCTCGCTTCTTATGGTAGACGCAGAAAAGATGTCTGACGTGGGACTTTATGACGAGAATATGTTCCTTTATGAGGAGGAGCGCACGCTGGGCTTTAAGCTTAAACAAAAAGGCTACAAGACGGTGCTTTTATTAGACCATTCATATATACACAGGCATTCTGTTTCAATCAAAAAATCAGTCAAATCAGCGGTGGCAAGACAGAAGATACTGCACAAAACAAAGATGTATTATTACAAGGAGTACCTTCACATTAACAAAGTGCAGGAGCTTTTTGCGAGGGTCTGGCTCGGGCTTGTGATGCTTGAGGTGAGGATAGCGACAGGAGTGTTTAAGATAAGCTGGTAAGGCCGGATTTTCAGAGGTATACACATGAACACAGAATTACTATATAAAATGATATTTAAGAGAAAATCCTTTCATCTGTTCAGGGGCACGGACGGATATATTACGGATGAAGAATTAAATTCGATAAAAGAGTTTTACTCACAGATTACTCCGCTGGCAGAAGATATCAGGGTTGATATGAAGATTGTTGAGGCGGACAAGACTACCTGTAAGCGCGGTGAGGAGTACTGCATTTTGCTGTACAGTGAGTGCAGGGAGAATTACCTGCACAATATCGGGTACATCGGAGAGCAGCTTGATTTGTTTCTTGCTTCGAAAAATATAGGAGCGCTGTGGTTCGGTATCGGCAAGACGGAGCAGAGGTCTGAAGAGGGGCTGGAATATGTTATTATGATTGCAATTGCGAAGATGCCGGAGGACAAATTCCGCAAGGACATGTTCAAATCCAAGAGAAAGCCGCTTGATGAAATATGGCAGGGAGAGCTTACTGAGTACGCAAACATTGTGAGATTTGCGCCGAGTGCATGCAACTCGCAGCCGTGGATTGTGGAGAACCACGGTGACAGGCTTAGCGTTTACCGATACAAAAAGCCGGGAAAGCGCGGCATTATGCCTGCGGCGAAGGTGAGTTTTTATAACAGGATAGATATGGGCATTTTCCTGTGCTTTCTGGAGCTTTGCCTTGGGCATGAGGGATATGCATTTACGAGGAAGCTCTATGTTGATAATGCTGAGGAGTCGGTGGAAAAAACGCCGGTGGCAGAGTACGGGCTTCACAAAAATATTTAGACGGAGAAGACTGGCATGATAAAAGCAGTAATTTTTGATATGTTTGAGACTTTAATAACGCATTTTGACAGCCCACTGTATTTTGGAAGGCAGATAGCTGAGGATGCGGGACTTTGTGAGGCGGTTTTCCGGGAAATCTGGGATGCCACAGAGGATGAGCGCACTGTAGGGAGAATGTCATTTGAAGAGGTGATTGAGAAAATTCTTAAAGTAAATGGCTGTTATACCGAAGAAAAGATGAACACAATCATTTCTAAGCGAATTGCAGTCAAAAAAGATTGCTTTAATCATTTACATAGTGAAATAATACCGATGCTTGCACAGTTAAAGGCAAGAGGGATTAAAATCGGGCTTATAAGCAACTGCTTTTCAGAGGAGACTGCGGTAATCAGGGAGAGCGTGCTGTTTCCGTATTTTGACGAGGTGTGCTTATCCTATGAGCAGGGCATGGCAAAGCCTGATACGAGAATATTCTTAAGGTGTATGGAGCATTTGAAGGTAAATGCCGACGAATGTCTTTATGTCGGCGACGGAGGAAGCCTTGAGCTTGAAACCGCTAAAAAGCTAGGCATGAAGCCGCTGCAGGCGGCCTGGTATCTTAAGCAGGGGACAACACAGCCGGCAAAAAGAAAAGAGGGTTTTGTTCAGCTCGAGACACCGATGGAGGTAGTCGGGGTTATTGATAAAGACAGGATAGATAGCAGATTATAGGATAAGGGATATACTCAGTTCTTGTTTAATTGAAATTATAGTAGTAATTATTTAAAAATCCATTATATAGCGTTGATGTTCTAGACATATTAGAATATAATATGTCTAGAACAATATTTAAGGTGATTATTATGTTATCAATTAAGGAGACAATCAGACCGTCAGCAGATTTGAGGAATCATTATAATGAGGTTTCAAGATAGTGCAATAGAGTATTTGAACGACGATCCTTATATAGGAAAAGAACCAAATTATCTTGTGCTAAAGCGACAGGGATACAGAGTTCTCATACCAAAGAAGGATATGATTTTTTTTAAGATTGATGAAGTTGAAAAGATAATTACGGTATATGCGGTTACAGACCAAAGAAGCGATTATGTAAATATTATCAGAGGCCTGTAGTTTGTCAGATAGCTGAAATAATATATGGGGATTCTGATTAAGGGATTTTCACCTTTATGACAGAACAAAGGAGGTATATTGTGACTGAAAAGAAAATAACAGGGATGCGGGAGCGTTCTTGATTATTATTGGTAAAACATCTGTTTTACTGAGAATTATATAATTGAGGAGGAATTTTATATGGAGAGTATTAGGAAAAGTAGTTTTAAACGTATCGGGGCCGTTTTGCTGGTTTTATTCATGATTATGACGCAGCTTGCGCCTGTTACAGAGGCCGTTGGCAAAAGCACATCGGCAAAAGCACAGGATAAAGAGGTGCAGACAAACCATGATTTGCCGGTATATTACGGGGATGGTGAGATAGTAAGCGGTATTGTGTTTAAGGCGGGGGACAAGATACTGCTTAGTAAAGCACTGAGTATTTATACTGCGGATGGAACAAATTCTATCGTACCGGCAAACACAGAGGTTGATGTAATTATGAATCCGGGAAGTAATTCTTCGAATTATCCTCTTGCTGTAAGCTATGATGATCAGATTATAGTAATGGGAAGTAACTATGCTAAAGAAGAATCAGGAAGTGCTAGGCCTCTTGACACTATGTTAGCATATACAGTAACAGAGGATGACACAACGGTAACAATTTCTGACATAAGACGCAACTATGCTTATGTTGAAAGTACGCCTATTACTATTGCACCTTCCGCTGCAAATAACGCACCTAAACGAGGGGATATATTCTGTGCAACTAATCCATACACATCGATGGGCAGTGGCAATGCAAGTGTGATAGGACCTGACGGCAATAAGTATTCAGTCAGAAAGCTTGATAAAAATGCAAATTTCATTGATAGCAACGGTAATATTGTAATTAATTCAGAAGGAAACAATGCATGGCTGGTTACAGATGTAAGCGTAGTAACTGTGGGTGGAAGATTAAACACCTATACATTTACAGTTGAACCGTGTAACTATACGGAGTATTTTAATGTAATTGCTGATGCCGGTATTTTAGTTGAGGGAGCTGTTGACGGTAAAGTTCAGTTAGCAAAAAGCGTTACATTTAAATCCAGATATCCGTATATGGTTGAAAACAGAACAAGGATGACACTTATAAACATGGTGAAAGATGGAGATTATTATGTCTGCACCATACAAGGTGTTAACAGGGATTTATATGCTGAAAGAAGATCGGTTATTTATACGTCTGAAGAATTAGCTAATGCAAAAACCGGAGATGTATTTATACCTAGAGAGCAGTTTGTATATGATACACAGATTACACCGCATCTTAACCAGTTTATTATGTTTGGCACATTGATGACTTCAAAGTCGAACAGTACAAATACAAGATATAATTCAAGCTCACTAGGTGTCGGAACAAGTGGAACCAGAACTATTTTTACTGATTTAACCATAGAAGATGAAAATTATAAGTATCGTCCTATGGTGAATCAGGAAACAGAGGGAAATTCATGGTTTATCATGAACATTACATCTAATGATATAGAGTTCTGCGGCTTTTCGTATGATGATTTTGCCATGACATATACTCATCAGAATGCAGTTGCGCCTACATGTACAGAGGACGGCATAATGGAGCACTGGGTTGACCTTGACGGATTTTGCTTCGCTGATGAGGAAGGTACACAGTATCTGGAGAGCGTAGTTGTTCCTGCAACAGACCATGCATGGGGAGTGCCTGTTTATGAATGGCAGGCAACAGCAAACGGATACACTTGCAAGGCAACCCGTACCTGTCAGAATGATGAAACACATGTTGAAACAGAAACTGTCAATGCAGGTACTACTATCAGATTAGATCCGACCTGCGAATCAGATGGTGTTCAGGGATATGCGGCATTTTTTGATAATCCGGCATTTGTTACACAGACAAAGAGCGATATTCTTGAGGCAACAGGACACGCATATGAAATAACAGGATGGAACTGGGAAGAGACAGCCAACGGATATACTGCACAGGCAGTATGTGAATGTGAAAACTGCCATGACATCAAGAATTATGATGCCGAGGTAAGCAAGGTTAACGCTCTTCAGAATATAAATTATACTGCAACAGTAACTATTGATAATGTTGATTATTCAGCGCTCAAGTCAGTAGAAGCAGAATATGGCTTTGAGGTAGAGAACGGATATATTATTCAGGGCGCAAAGGACGTATATTCTTACGCGGACGCGGTAACTGTTAAGGCTGATGCGGTTAAGGACGGTCAGACATTTGCCGGTTGGTACCTTGATGGTACTCTTGTTTCTACAAATACAACTTATACATTCTATGTAAAGAGGGATATGACTGTTGCAGCAAGATATGAGGATACACCTGTAGAAGAACAGGCAGTAGCAGCAGTTGTGATTACACGTACCAATATCGAGAGCAACAAGCAGAGAGTTGTATTTTCACTTACATGGTCTCTTCCGAAGGGATGCAGGCTGTTAGAGAGCGGAATTGTCAGGGCATATGACAGCGGTGAGAATCTTGATCTTGAGCATGTGGACAATACAAATATTAAGAATCATGTTGCAACGAACAAGACCGCAAATGGTAACTGTAACTTCAACCTTAATGTAAGTGCAACAACAAAATTAAGGACAATATATGCCACGGCATATGTGAAGTATCTGGATAAGT